>CAWVUB010000028.1:0-21799 GCA_963933065.1 uncultured Acidimicrobiaceae bacterium
GACGCAATCCCACCGGAGTGGGTGGCAGCTACGAGGCACCCTTCGCTGGTCGCCTTGACCGGGTCGAGGTTGCCACCACGCGAGCGTTCCGGCGCGACGAGGAGGCAGCGATCGAATTGGCTGCCGCCGCGGAGATGCAGTGATCCCTTGATGGCCGGCAACAGAGACCTCACCAACCAGACGGTCGAGTTGTTGCAGGCCCTCATCCGCAACCAGTGCGTCAACGACGGCACTGCCCAATCGGGCCATGAGTTCCGTAACGCCCAGTTGCTGGCTACGTACCTGGAGGGCACGGGCCTCGACCTGGAGTGTTACGAACCCACGCCGGGCCGGACCTCGCTAGTGGCTCGCATAGAGGGGTCCAACCCCGACGCCCCATCATTGTGTCTGATGGGCCACACCGATGTCGTACCGGTGAGCCTCGACGGCTGGACGCGCGACCCATTCGCCGGCGACCTGGTGGACGGCGAGGTGTGGGGGAGAGGCGCCGTCGACATGCTCAACTTGGTGGCCTCCCAGGCAGTGGTGTTCCGCACACTGGCCGATCGTGGTTTCCGACCACAAGGAAACCTTGTGTTCTTCGCTGTGGCCGACGAGGAATCGGGCAGTGCCCACGGGGCACGCTGGATGGCCGACCACGAGTGGGACGCGATTGCAGCGGACTACGTGCTGACCGAAAATGGCGGGCTCCACTCCGGCAGTCAGGACTCACCGGTCATCGGCGTGAACGTGGCCGAGAAGGGGGTGGCGTGGCGCCGCCTGACTGTACGTGGCACGCCGGGCCACGGATCGATGCCGTACCGCTCCGACAACGCTCTCCTGAAGGCCGCAGCCGTAATACAACGTTTGGCCGACTACTCCCCGGATCCCCAATTCCATGAACTTTGGCGAGCCCAGGTCCAGGCCATGGACCTCGCCGACGAGGTCCGGGACCAGATGCTCGACGAGAACCGCATCGATGACTACCTGACGGAACTTCCGCGGACGCCTTCGGTGGACGGCATGGCCGGGCACCTCCATGCATGCACCCACACCACGTTCTCGCCCAACGTGGGAGACGGGCCAGGTAAGACCAACACCATCCCGGATCGGGTGACCCTAGACATCGACATCCGGACGATGCCGGGTGACTCCACCGACGAGGTAGCCGCCCATCTCCGGGATGCACTCGGTGATCTGTCCAGCGAGGTCGAGATCGAGACCCTCATGGACGACCCCGCGTCTGCCAGCCGCGTCGCCACCCCCTTATGGGGTTCGCTGGAACGGGCGATCACGAAACCATTCCCGACTGCTCGCCTCAACCCTCAATTCATCGTGGGCTTCACCGACTCGCGGATCTACCGGGAAAAGGGATCGGTGTCCTACGGCGCCGGTCTCATGAGTCCGGCACTGGATGCTGGCGAGTTCTCCCGGCGGTTCCACGGGAACGATGAACGCATCGACGTCGAATCCCTCCGACTTACTACCGGCATGTACTTCGACGTCTGCGAGGATCTCCTCGGATGAGTGGGGCGCCAGAAGGACACATGAAGGAAGCGTGGGACTGTGACTTTGACCGGGAGACGGCAGTAGAGCCGACCGACAACGACCGGTTCGAGGTGCAGGTCAGCAGTAGTTGGAATATCGGTAACAATCCAAACGGTGGTTACCTAACGGCAATTGCGCTTCAGGCTCTGCGGCACCTTGGCGGCCATGTCGATCCAATCTCAGTCACTAGCCACTACTTACGGCCTGGCTCTGGTGGCCTACCTGGCGAGGTGATCACAGAACTAGTGCGCTCGGGTCGCAGTGTTACCACCGGCAAGGCCACCTTGGTGCAGGGCGGTCGCCCTCGGATCTTGGTGGTGGCCTCTCTGGGTGATCTAGCCGATAAGTCCCAGTGCCCTGATGACATAACACTCGCCCCACCCTCTGGAATGCCTTCTCCGGAGTCGTGCGTAGAGCGCGACGGGCTTGAGCAGGGCGTCAACTTACCTATCACCAGTCGCGTCGATCTGAGGATTCATCCTGATACGTCAACCGCCGGGACATCAACTGAAGCCGAGACACTGGGATGGATACGATTTGCGGACAGACGGGAACCCGACACTCTTGGGCTCACCTTGTTCGCAGACGCATTCGCTCCGTCAATCTTTACACGGCTTGGAAGGGTGGGCTGGGTTCCAACTATCGAGCTAACCGTTCATGTCCGCCGCAAACCGGCTCCGGGATGGGTTCTGGGACGTTTCGTAACAGAAGATCTACATGATGGCCGAATGATCGAGGACGGTTGGCTCTGGGATTCGCAGGGTGCATTGGTAGCTCGGTCTCGACAGTTGGCAATGCTGCTTCCCACTGCTGATAGCGCTCCGTAGCTTAAATAGCAGAGTCTTTCGTCCCAACATCTCATGCGGAACAAGTAGGGCGTCAGGTTCCTGTCCAACGAGCCGCCCGTTTTTCCGCAAATGCCCTGGGGCCTTCCTTAGCGTCGTCAGAGCCCCATACGGTCTGCATGAATGGCTTTTGAAGGTCCCACAACTCCGCCTCGGTAGATCCTGAGACTCCACGCACGATTGCCTTAGACGCAGCGACGGCAAGCGGCGCGTTCTGGGCGATCCGGACAGCAAGAGAAATTGCCTCAGTCAGTGCACCACCCTTTTCAGTAACTCGGCTAATCAGGCCACGGCTAAAGGCGTCCTCGGCGGTGATCGGATCGCCAGTAATGGCCATTTCCATTGCTCTGGCGTAACCCACACGGCTCGGAAGGCGGAACAAACCACCTCCTGCAGCAAAAAGTCCTACACCAACCTCTGGGATTCCCAACTTGCACCCCGTGGCTGCAACCAGAAGGTCACACGACAAAGCAAGTTCCAGTCCACCAGCGAGGGCGAATCCCTCTATGGCGGCTATCAGGGGCTTGGTGGACCCGTTCTGCACGAACTCCAGCATGGGTCCGATGTCTTCGCCACGAGCGAATGCCTTGAGATCCATACCGGAACAAAAGCCTCTACCGGCTCCGGTGAGGACCGCAGCGGTGAGCCCCGGGTCCTCGTTGAGTTCCAGTATCGCCTCCCATAGACCGTGCGACAATTCCCCGTTAATAGCGTTCATGGCGTCTGGTCGATTCAAAGTGATAACCATGATCCGTTCTTGACGCTCAACGAGAACGGCTTGCTCAGTTTTCGCTTGGCTCATAGCAGATACTCCTCAACACTGAAAACGGACTGTCTGAACGGAGTCATTTTGGCGGCATCCGAATGCCGCCATCGACGCGAATAACCTCAGCGTTCATGTACGGATTGGTCAATAGCTCCATCACCATAAACGCCAACTCTTCACTTGAACCTAGGCGATTCGGAAATAGGACCGACTGTCCAAGGTGGGCTTTGAAGGCTTCACTCCGTTCACCTTCTCCGTAGATCGGCGTATCAATGAGACCAGGAGCGACGGTGTTCACCCGTACACCAACCGCAGCCAGATCTCGAGCGATGGGAAGGGTCATGCCGACGATGCCGCCCTTGGAGGCCGAGTAGGCCGCCTGTCCGATTTGTCCGTCGAAAGCGGCCACCGAGGCCATATTCACAATCGCTCCACGCTGGCCATCTGTTAAGGCTTCAGTTTTAGCCATGGCCGCAGCGGCGCGGCTCAGCACGTTAAATGAGCCAATCAGGTTTACGCGAATCACGAACTCGAAGTGTTTAAGGTCCATGGGCTCGTTGTCACGAGTAATGGTGCGACCTGGATGACCGAGTCCTGCCGAGTTCACTAGAGCCCGCAGGGGACCCAGTTCAGTAGCGGCAGCAACCGCTGTGTCAGCATCTGCGGTACTGGTGACGTCGCACATCACGAATAGGCCGCCAAGGTCCTTTGCTACTGCCTCGCCGCGCTCCTCATTTAGGTCGGCAATGACAACTCTGCTGCCGGCGGCTGCTAGTTGGCGACCACAGGCCTCACCAATACCAGAGGCGCCCCCTGTCACCAGCGAGGAACTTCCAGTTAAATCAATTCGGGACATTGAGTGACCTGCCTTAAGTGGTATCAGTGGGGGGAGTTAGCCGTTAGGAAGTAGCACGGTTCGAACTTCGGTACCGGCCTTAAGAGCATTAAATGCCTCCTGATGGCCATCTAGTCCAGCGGTATGTGACACGAGTTCGTCGAGCTTAAGTTTTCCTTTTAGGTACATATCGGCGATGAGGCGAAAGTCCCGTCGGGGTTTTCCGCCCCCAGCCCGAATGCCCAACAAATTCTTGTTTTGGTGTAGGGCTTGAAATGGATATGTAACGGTGGCTGTCAGATCGGGTACCCCCACAGCGCAGATGTTGCCACCGGCCTTGGTCATTGGCAGGCAACCGGCCAAGAGCGCAGCGCTACCCACAACCTCAAACGAGTGGTCTACACCGCCTTGGCTGAGTTCCACAACGGCAGCCACCGAATCGAAGTCTTCCCCGTCAGCCAAGATGAAGTCGGTTGCTCCAAATTCCATTGCCATCTTCTCTTTTGAAACAGCCCGATCTACAGCAATGATCTGAGAGGCCCCGCTCAAGCGTGCTGCTTGAATGACGTTCAGGCCCACACCACCTGCTCCGATAACCACACACGTGTCACCAGTTGCCACCTTCGCACGGTTGAATACGGCTCCTGTGCCAGTCATGACGCCACAGCCGATAAGTGCCGCTGAAGAAAGTGGGACCTCTTTCGGGATAGGAACAGCCTGATTCTCGTGCACGATGGTTTCCTGAGAGAATGCACCCAGATTGGCGAAACCCCACAGGTCTTGATCACCTTCAGAGTGCGTATAACGAAGTCCGCCGAAGCCACAGTTACCAGGATCGCCAGCCTCGCATGTCGGGCAGTGGCCGCAGTTTCCGAAGGTAGAGAGAACGACATGGTCACCAACGGTGCAGTAGGTGACGGCACCTCCGACTTCTACAACAACACCGGCAGCTTCGTGACCGGGCACCAACGGCGTGGGCATGTAGTACTTACCGTGGACGCAACTCAGATCGCTACCGCAAACACCAGCCGCCATTATCTGAACTCGCACTTGGCGGGGTTCTAAACCTGCGGCATGTTCTAGATTCTCAGAAAGACGAACACATTCTTCGCCATTTCCATCCTGAATAAGTCCCTGCATCGAGCTGTTCTCCGATCGTCTACATGTGCCGACTGCATCTTCTCGTTCCTCTAGGCGCTGAGCCAACGTGTAGCACAGAGAACCTGCGAGTAAGTGATTGAGATTCAGGACTTGAGTGACTTCCAAAAGTCGACCAACAGCTCTGCGGACGTGGATGGTTCCTGACACATCCACCAATGGCCGACACCAGCCAGAGGGGAGTGGTGAGCTCCAAGCCGAGTAGCCATGTCCGCTACCCGACCGGTTGGCCCAACATATGGGTCCTCGCTGGGATCGATTGCCAACCCGGGTGGTAGGTCGATATCACATAGTCTGCGCCCAAGGTCGGCGAAGGCTGGCTGAGATGCAGAACGGTAGAGCGGCAAAATGCATTCGGCTATGTCGTCAAGAGAGGCAGCCACATCAGTCGCAGCAAACTCGTTCATTCCGAGACCAGTCATCATGGATACCCGCTCGTCGGTCGTAGCCGACTTCATCGCTGAGACCACCTCTTCGCCCACATCAGGCGTCTGCCAAAGTTGGGCCATGTCGTGCCAGACGTAGTCAGGATGCATGAGGCCAAGGCAGTCGCAAGCCCACGATCGAACCAACTGGGGATGTACGGCTAGGAGGCCAAACACGTGCCCTGCACCCCAATCGTGGCCGACTATGTCAACGGGTGTTCTGCTCCCTATGGCCTCCACTTCCGCTATTAACCAGTTCTGGTACTCAATCTGCGTAGCGCCCCAATGACCCGGCACCGGTGAACCGAACCCGGGCGGCGACAGGAGAACAAGATCCTCTACGCCTCTGTCAATTAACTCGCCAACGAGGTCAGTCCATATGGCGTCGGTCTCGGGGTTGCCGTGGACGAAGACTGTGGTCACCTATTCATCCTCTTTCAGGAAGGTCATATTCGGCCATGTAGTAGACAGAGTTTGGATCAAAGGCTGTCAGCATCTCGGGGTTTTTCACCTGTCCGACCGGCCGAACTCCGGCCCCAGTCATGTTGAGTGCGTCATCACCTAAATCAAGTCGCGCTTCTTCGATAAGGACATTGAGCCGCGATGCAACCTCAGGGTGTTTTTCGATCACATTGCACCGTTCACCGATATCGGAGTCCAGGTCGTATAAGCGCAAACGCTCGTCATTCCACTTTCTGACATGAAACTTCCAGCGTCCCTGCCGCACAGCCTCGATATTCCCGCCGAGGATGTAGAAAAACGGCGCATCCTCAAATTCATGTGCTCCGTCTAAGAGCCCAACCAGATTCCGGCCATCAAGCACTCGATCATCGGGGAGTTCAACGCCACACCAGCTTGCAATTGTCGGATATAGGTCCATGGCGGTTGCCACGTTGGCGATGACTCGACCAGGGTGTACCCGGCCTGGCCATCGCACGATGCATGGCACCCTTTGGCCTCCTTCCCACGTCGTCCCCTTGGAGGCGCGTAATGGGCCATTACTGCCGCCCCCATCGCGCGTTAGCGCCCCGTTATCACTCGTGAAAATTACGACTGTTTCTCGATCGATATTCAGGGAGCGCAGCTCCTTGAGCAGAACCTCGGTCGACCAGTCAATACATGCGACCGCTGCTCCGTATCTTCCGTTACGTGATTTATTCAAGAACCGGTCCTGTACATAGATGGGTAGGTGGACGTACAGATGCGCGAGATATAAGAAAAACGGTCGATCGCTATTTGTTCGTATGAACTGCAGGGCATCTGCGACATACCGCTCGGTTAGCCCAGCCTGATCAGGTTGTTCAGCGATGACTTCTTCGTCTCGCATAAGGGGAAGGGGAGGGCGGTTCCTCAGCATTGGAGCGTCTAGTGGCACTGGAGTGCCAAGCGCTTTCATTACATCGAAGTATGGGCGAACGTCTTCAGTTTGAACCTGTCGGCCCATATCGTTGCTGTACGGAAGTCCGAACCAACCATCGAAGCCGTGACGGGTCGGCAAGAATTCGGGCTGGTCGCCACAGTGCCACTTGCCGATAATTCGTGTTGCGTAGCCGGAATCCTGAAGTAGTCGGGCAATAGTGATTTCGTCCGGATGAAGGCCCTGCGCCTGCCCCGGAAACAGCACCGGTGCGTTATCGATACTTCGTCCGCCAAACCCAACCCTCAGCGGATAACTGCCGGTCAACATCGCTGCACGTGACGGTGAGCAAACCGGTGACGCCATGTAGAAGTCAGTGAAACGGACTCCCTCCGCTGCCATTTGGTCTATGGCTGGTGTGTCGTGCTGGGTTGATCCGTAACACGACAGATCGCCGTAGCCAAGATCATCAGAATTAATAAGTATGACGTTTGGTGCTCGAGTCACGAAGTTCCCCCTTCCAATCATCCTGCAAGACCTAGCCACGTGCCGAACCGGGGAGAGGTGAGTGTGCGTACTACGGTCGACATGTATGGGCGAACACGATGGACGTAGTCAAAGGGTTGAAATGGAGTGGGAGACTCCCTCTAGCGATGAGATTGTTGAAATCTCCAAAGGTCACGTCGCTGGCCTAGAGATGACCGATGATGACGCCGTTTGGCGCGTTGCCGGCATGCATCACTTGGTTTTGTACACGATTGGGCGCCGGTCTGGGTTCGAGCACAAAGTGCCTCTTCCGTTCTGGCGAGACCAAGACGGACACAGGATAGTGGTTGGCTCGTTCGCCGGTGCCGCCAAAGACCCTTCTTGGGTTTGGAACCTGAAAGACCGTGCAACTAATCCAAGAGTGAAGGTGCGTATCCAAGGGGGAATGTTCTGGTCGGAGCATGAAGTGCTGGGTGATGGTCCAGAGCGGGATGCCCTATGGCATGAGATGATCCAAGATCGCTCTTGGTACACCGATTACCAAAAGAAAACAGAGCGGGTAATCCCACTGATTCGCCTCTCAGAGACAGAGGCGTTTGCAGGCTAAGGCCAGGAAACGGCTCTGTACATTTCCCCAACAATTCGACTAGGTAGCAAGCGGCAGACTGGCAGACTGTCAGACTTTCATAGGTGAAAGTCAGTTCGTTTCGATCGGTCCCAATCAGGGTCGTCCCGCACCGGGATGTTCTACCTGGAAAGTCACTATGGTGCCGTCCCCCATACCAGCGCGCTGGTCTCCTGCAGCGGGGGCAGTAACGCAGTGGAGGGTGCGACCGTCGGGGCCCCCAAGCATGCAAGCAAACGATGTCTGCGGTGTCGGTATTCGGTCAGTGACCTGGCCACCCTCGAGGTAGCGGATCACACCGCTACCAAAAGCATCTGCAACCCAGATGCCACCGGCAGCGTCTAGACAGCAACCATCGGGGAGTACGCCACTCGTGTCCGCCCAAATCCGACGTTCACCCAACATTCCATCCTTCTGAATATCAAAAGCGGTCAAACACCCAGCAAATGTCTCGGCAACAATCAGGGTGCTGTCGTCAGGCGTAATAATTGACCCGTTGGGAAACGCCAACTCATTCGGCCCAGCAGAGACCGAGCCGTCGGGGTGGACGATTGCCAAGGTGGAGGCAACAGGATCCTCCCTGTTGTTCTCGATGTCGTACCCAAAGTTGCCGACATAGGCGGTCCCATCGGAAGCTACGACCATGTCGTTGCAATGCCAAGTGGCAATATCGGAAAGGTCCGCATGGATGTTGATGACCTCCTCGTGGACTCGCCAAACCTGCCGTGCCGTCATGGCCACCACGAGGAGGTCACCGTTCGGTAGCCAACCAAGCCCGGAGGGCTGCTCGTCACCTAGGTCAACCATGGTCTCTCTACGTCCCGTGGCATCAACGGCGTACACACGGTGCTGAGTGAAATCGCTGTACCAGAGTCGCTCATCGTGCCAACGAGGACCTTCACCAAAATCTAAACCACCAATTAAAACAATGGGTTCGTTCACTGAGACCTCCAAGACGAGCAACTGGCAAGTAGAGGAAACCTAGGCCGGTTACCCCTCAGCCGGAAACTTAGACCTAACCTTTAGGCCCAATGGGCTTCCGGTCACTCTCGCCCTACCTGTGGCCGATTTATGGCCCTTGGATGGCCGCCAGTTTGGGTATGAGTACCTTGTTGGTTGCGTTGCCAATTTTTATTGTTTCAGAGGGCCACGGGTACGCGATCGCAGCCCTAGTGGCAGGCGCCGGTGGATGTGGTGCGACGATGGCGGCTATTCCAGTTGGGTGGTGCACCGATCAGTGGGGGCCGGCCCGGGCAGGTGCAGTTTCCTTGGTGTGCATGGTGGCAGCGGCTCTCCTCATGGCCACCGGCACCGAGCCACTGCTCCTCGGCGTTGGACATCTCATCTTCGGCGGAGGCGCCTTGGGTGTGATGCTGTCACGCCAATCTGATCTCACGCGAAGAATTCCTATCACGCTAAGGGGTCGAGCCATGTCGTTGATGGGTGGAACGATGCGCTTTTCGGTGCTTCTGGGTACTGCTGCCGGAGGTCTCCTAGTCGACTATCTGGGTGCCCGCATGACGTTCTTGGCAGCTGGAATGGGAGCGGCAATCGGCCTCCCAGCGGTGCTCCCGGCGGCGATCAAAACAAGGGGGGAAGCGACGTTGGAGAGAACAGCGCACCCCCGGTTTGTAGAGGTAGTGCGCCACAACAAGGGTCGGCTCCTAAGAGTCGGACTGTTCGGAGCTGCGGCTATGACGGTGAGGGAGGGCCGTATGGTGTTACTGCCTCTGGTGGGCGTATCCCTGGGCCTTCGGCCCGCCACAATCGGTCTACTGGTGGCTACCGGGTACACCGCTGATTTGGTTCTCTTTCCTATTTCTGGCGCCATCATGGATCGGGTTGGACGCCTAGCGGCGATGGTTCCTGCCTACGGATTGCTCGCTATAGGTCTGTTTTGTCTTTTCTTCGCAGAGTCCGCTATCGGCGTCTTGGTTGCTGGATTGATTATGGGGTTAGGGAATGGGCTCAGCGCTGGATCCCTTTTTACGTTGGGTAGCGACGTAGCGCCTGAGGAGGGAACAGGATCTTTCCTTTCAGCAGTTTCAGTTCTTACCGACAGCGGCCGTCTGCTCGGCCCGCTTCTGGTCGGCTTGGCTGCCGGTCAGTGGGGACTTGATGCCGCAGCGGTGATGCTCGGCGCCACGATGCTTTTGGGATTACTTTGGCTATCTGCTGTTGTGGGTGAGACCGGCAGATAGGTCGGGGTCGTCGCCAACAACACGGTGGTCTTGCAAAAGAGAAGCGTTGGGCCTCCATCAGGTAGCACTTACACGAAGCGGAGGGATCGTGTGCGAGACTGAACGGGTTGGCTCAGGATTATTCAGGGGCTGGCTTTGAGGCTGGCGCAGAACTCGAGCTCGCCCAACGACCGTCCTCTGGGAGGCACTGCGTGTATTTCGTCATTCATGCGCTAGATCGGACAGATGCTGGTGATCTCCGGGCTCAAAATCGGCCGGATCACCTCAGGTATCTCGACGACTTCGACATCACCTTTGGTGGCCCGATGCTCACTGAGTCCGGGGGCATGTGTGGATCTCTCATCGTTATAGAAACTGAGGACCGGAATGCTGCGGAGGCTTTTGCTGCCGGGGATCCCTATGCGAAGGCGGGCCTATTTGACCATGTGACAATCATGCCTATCCGCCCGGTAATAGGCATTTAGGCCTTGATATGAAGGTTGGCTACCGAAACCCCTTTCTGGCCAACAGCGAGAATCCCATTTCACATGGTCGTTGCGACCAGCAGGATTGCACAGAACTGAGTGGGGCTTTGCCCGCGAACAAGTCTGGAGCTGGCGACGTACTGACTGAAGACGACAGACAGTTCACTTGGCTTGGTCCCGGCCACTTCGGCGGGCTTATCTCGGGAACCTACCCAGATGGTGGGCGAACGATCTGGAGTAATGGCCGTGAGTGCATAGCCAAACTGGACTACGAGACCCTCGAGGTGTTAACCACCTACGGTCTTACAGATGGGGACCACCCTGAGATGCGGAGCACGCACGCAGAGTGGCTTGCCGGCGTGGCCGGCTTAGACGACCTCTCCGGCGATAAGGCCGTCTTGCATGCTGCCAGCTTGGCGGGACGCTTCCTCACCGGCCTTGACGGCATCTACGCATTGCTGGACTGTGAACACACCCTCTTCCTTGGACGAAAGCAAGCAGTCGTGGCCTACAGGGAAGCCGACCCTACCGATCGATCGTCAGACCTGCTGGAGAGGGACAGGTGGGAGAAGCCACCAGGCATCACGGGTGTCTTCGTCGGAGTAAACATGACCAGTGATGGCCGGCTAGCCCTGTCTACTGATCATGGTTGGCTCATCAGCCTGGCTAGAGATTTCTCTGACTATGTCGCTGTACAACTCCCTGGAGCAGCAGCGAGCGCTGCCGATCACTGTGCACACATGGAGCTTGAACGCGGTGATACCGCCTACGGATGGGTCCGAACCAGTCTTTGTTGTGACGACGAAGGTGGGGTGTACGTCAATTCACTTGACCACACCCACAAGGTGATGTGGACCGGTGAAAGTTTCTCGTTTGAGGCAATCGATGGGGCGTGGAGTGCCCCCTATCTCAACGGAACAGGGTACGGCTCGGGAACTACTCCCTGTTTGATGGGCTTTGGCGAGGATGAGGACCACTTCGTGGTGATCGGCGATGGTGACGCGGTGGTGAACATCACCTTGCTTTGGCGCGACCAGATACCCGCTGACTGGGAAGGTCTTCCCGAGGCAGCGTCACGACGTGTTGCCGGTTTGGGTCCTGCAAACATGGGGGACAGGAAGCTACCGGCAATCCAAACGGAACAGTCAATCACCGTCGCTGGTTACGGCGCTATGACGGTGAATAACCAACCAAAGTCAAAACCAGACTGGTTGCCAGCCCGGGCGTCTCGTCTTCTTTGTTTCTTTCTTGGACACCACAAGGAGTTCACCCCGTTCGGAATGCACAAGTATTTGTGGGACCCAGAGACTCGAGTCTTTCGAGAGGCCTGGGTGGCGACTGACGTCAGTTCACCTAACTCCGTGCCGTACGTAAGTAAAGGGTCTGACACCGTCTATACATGTGGCACCCGCTCGGGGCAATGGACTATCGAGGCGGTGGACTGGTCCACCGGTGAACAACGGGGCCACTGGATAGTGGGAGACAGCCGGTTCAATACCCTTGGCGGCGGTGTCTACCTAGATGAAGACGGCCGTGTCGTATTTGGCACCATATTTGGGAAGGTACGTATCCTCAACAAGTATTACTAGGAGCGAATGTCCTCTGGAGCAGATACAACAGGTTCTGTGAACTCATCTGATTCCAGTTCGCAGGACAGACGATCCCGGGCCCTCGAAACGCTCGATGGTGGAGTGTTCGACGCCATTGTGGTTGGGGGTGGAATAAACGGTGCCGTATCGACGTTGGCAATGGCCGCCCATGGCATGCGGGTCGCCCTCGTTGAACGCAATGACTTCGGTTCGGGCACAAGTCAAGAGTCCTCATGCATGGTTTGGGGCGGCTTCAAATACTTAGAAAGCCGAGACCTGAAACTGGTTGCTGGCCTCTGTGATTCGCGTAACCGCCTAGCCAAAGCTTTCCCAACCCGTCTAGCTGAAGCCCGTTTTCTTGCCGCAATCGACAACGGAGCCCCTTTCCCGCCATGGTTTGCATCCCTTGGAGCTGTGGCCTACTGGGGTCTCGGACGCCTGGCCACCCAGCCCCCCAGGCACCGTTCGGCAGCAACAATCGAACGGCTAGAGCCGTCGGTTGACACTTCGATGGTCCGAGGTGGCGTCGAGTACTCCGATTATCTCTTAGTTGATAACGACTCTCGCTTCGTCTCCGAGATGGCTATTGGGGCAACTCGGTATGGGGCCACTATTGCAAACCGGGTTGACCTAGTTGACGCCGAACACGGAATAGACGGCTGGAGACTGTCGCTACTCGATCGGCAATCTGGGCGGATGCTGCAAGCCTCGGCGCAAGTCCTGGTAAACGCAGCTGGCCCCGATGTCCCAGTCGTCGGTGACCTTTTAGGTGCGTCGACCGAGAATCGACTGGTTTATTCAAAAGGAATCCATCTAGTCGTACCCAGAATTACCGACTCAGGACGGATTCTCGCATTCTTCGATGATGACGAACGCCTCTTCTACGTGCTTCCCATGGGACACAGATCAGTTATAGGCACCACGGACACAAGAGTTGAGGATCCGACAGTTGCTGTAACCGTTGAAGACCGCGAGTTTGTGCTGGATCAAATAAACGCGCGTATCGACAATATGACTCCTCTTTGTGCCGCCGATGTAATCGCTGAGCGCTGCGGGGTGCGCGCTTTGGTAGTCCCCCCGGATGGATCATCCGAGGGCCGGGACTGGACCGAGTTGTCCCGCGAACACGCTGTTGAGGTGGAGCGCACTTTGGGCGTGGTGTCAGTGCTAGGAGGCAAATTGTCAGATTGTCTGAATGTAGGAGAGGAAGTCGTAGAAGCCGCTCAAGAATGTGGACTTACAAGCCAACGTCCTGTCCGTCGCTGGTACGGAGAACCTGGACACACGGCCCGCAGGCGGTTCAATGAACGAGCAGCCGGCCTCGGACTAGAGCGCCGAGTTTCCGAAGATCTCTGGCGTAGGCAGGGCATGCGAGCATTCATGGCATTGGATCTCATAGACGAGGACCGTGACCTAGGTGAGCCGATGGGCGAGCTTGTTCCAATGACCGAGGCAGAAATCCGAGTCATGGCAAACCACGAATGGATAGTCGAAGCTGAAGACTTTCTTCGGCGCAGGACAATGTTGTCTCAGGTTGAACGCCACGCCGAACTGTTGTCCGACCCTGCCGTGTCACGCGCTCTGGATCTTCTGCAGGTCGCCGAAGTCGTGTAACCGAGTTGCGTAAGGGTGATGCTTGTTGCTCGAACTTCACCTTGCGACAGTTAGTTGAATGGCAAAACAGTGGGGGATGTTGTTGAACGGTAAGAGATGAACGGCCTGACAGAACTAGAAGGTCTGAAATCGGGTATTCCTCCTGCAGGCAAGTCACCTAGTTGAGGCGGCCGATGTTCTTACTGCGGTCCATAAGGAGGTCAACTCATTATCGGGCAACGTCGTAACAAAATCTCGGTAAAACTGTCCCTATGCAACTCTTCCAGCGTCGCCGATGGATTCATCCTGAGCACTTAGAAGAAGGACTTGGTGCCTTTGTCGCCCAGTTGACGTGGATTAATACCAATACTGGGCTTGCGATGTCTGGGTGGGAGCAAACGGGTCCCGAGGATGATCCTGGTGCCATCTTGGCAACCACTACCTTCGAAGACCACGGCTGGTTCCTCGGTGAGGTTGCTCGCCTTCAAACCCTTGGTGACTACGCCCCTATAAACGAAACAACTGCGGCACTCACTGTGGGACAGGACGCCTTTGAGCGCTGGCGTGCGCCCACCAGCACTCCTGAAACTTGGTCACTCGGGCAGATGGGTTTCCGGCAGATGACCATCGCGAGTATTAGCCATGCCCCTGATTCTGGAGGATGGAAGAACATTGAGGGATCCGAGGGTTACTCGTCTCTCTTCTTGAATCAGGATCTTCCCAGTGTCGCGGTAGATGCAGACAGGGTGGAGGACTGGCAACGGATTCTTTGAGGGGGATTAGGCCTTGTCGATCAGGCTTCGGGAGTCTTCGAATCGCCTAGTGTGGCTCGCTTCTTAACAGGACCTACGTCCCGGTACTCATCCTTGTGTTGGTGCCACTCCGCTAGTGGATGCAACACCCATTTGCCAACTGAGTGCGCTATTCCACCAGAGCGGGCCAAGATTGGTTGGAACGGTGACTGTTCATCGACCGGAACCGCCTCGCGAACTCGGGTTCGGTACGAGAGGTAGAGCGCCAGCACGGCGAGGCAGGTGGCTAATGACCAGAAGTAGGCGGGCGGACCGAACGCCTCGATAAGGAGACCAATGGTCAGGGGAGCAAGCATCGCCCCACAACTTGATGCCATGACAAGTGCCGACGCTGCAGCAATCCGCTTGTGCGGTGGTACCCAGTCATTTGCAAGGGCAACGAATTGCCCATACAGCGGAAAGACGAAGGCACCAAATATCAAATTAATCAGTACAAGGACGAGACTTGTAGGCGCAGTGACGGCCCCGATCACAGCTAATCCGAACGAGATGGCCGCTATAGAGAGGATCACGGCACGACGGGGATAGCGGTCAGAGAGGGCGCCCAAAGGTAACTGCAAAGTGATCGCCCCGATCACGGCTGCTGAGGCGAACAGCGTGATTCGCCCGGTACTGAGCCCAGCACGGGTACCAAATACTGCGCCCATGGAAGTTGTTCCGGACTGCACGAACGAACACAGGACAACCCCAACAACGGCTGATGGGATGATCCGGTATAACTCAGCTAGCGACATTCGTTCCTCACTGGGTACCGGTGGTGCGGTCGAAGCGGACAATGTCACCGGAACTACGGCAAGAGAGATCAGGACCGACGCCAGTACAAACATTATGAACCCGTCGGCCGAACCAAAGTTCAGGAGCACTGCGCCCATCGCTGTACCAAGCAAGGAAACAATCCCATAGACACCCAATATTCTGCCGCGCGTCTCGTTGGTGGCGCGGTCGTTAAGCCAACTCTCAAGAATGACGTACACCCCTGAGGTGCACGCCCCACTAATGAAGTAAATAACCGACCAGGTGACTGGCAGGACAAGTAAGGCATTAAGTAGTACCGCAGCCGAAGCCACCGAGGTCACGGCGGCGAAGACGCGTATGTGGCCCACTGAGGCGAGGAACGCTGGAATAACCTTCGCTCCCACCACATAGCCCGCGAAGTGCATCGCCATGATTACACCCATCGCCCCAGCACCGATTCCTTCAGACTCGCCTCGGATCGGCAACAGGATCCGTTGTAGCCCATTGCCAACCTGGAGAAATAGAAACGCCAAAAACAGTGCCCAAACACCCAATAGCGATGAGACCGTGGATGGACCTGTCTGTGGATACGCCATCAACGAAGTGTCCTCACACCCTTACCGACATGACCGGGTGTTTCGATGGCTGCATGGGCGGTCGCTGCGGCTAACACCTTCGAAGCTACCGGTTCGAGCATTGTCGACACCGCAGGACCGTCCGGCCCTTGGCTGACATGGAGCATCATGCATTCTTGGGTAGCCACAGGCTGGAGATCTTTTCCGGCAAACAGGTTGTGGTGCACGTGTAAGCGCTTGGAGTCTGCACCCAGTACCAAGGAGTTGGTATAGATCTCGGCACCCTCCTTCACCTCGCGGATGTACCGGATACGGGTCTCCACGGTATAGAAACTGCCATGGTTGGCCAAGTATTCTGGACCGAAGCCGAGCGCCACCAAGACCGCATCGCTGGCTTCACCAAAGGCAACACCATAAAACCCTTCGGTCAGGTGGCCGTTGTAATCAATCCACTCGTTGGGCACCACGGTGCGCCACACATTGAGTGGCTGGCTTTCTGACCCCATTGGGAGACCTCCGCGTTAGAACTGGCCGACGTTGGCGCGAACGCGCGCAATCTACGGCCGACCGGGATTCTGGGCAATCACTCGTTCTGGGTCATCTGACACAGACCTCTCAACCTCGGCACCATGGAGTTGGACTAGCCGAGCGGTCCGGGTGGTAAAAGTTTAGGGTCCATAACCGCCAGTGCTCCGATGTCGGGTGCCGGCGAAGTTCCGAATACC
Source organism: uncultured Acidimicrobiaceae bacterium (assembly GCA_963933065.1). Taxonomy (GTDB): domain Bacteria; phylum Actinomycetota; class Acidimicrobiia; order Acidimicrobiales; family MedAcidi-G1; genus UBA9410. The sequence continues at coordinate 16,719 of CAWVUB010000028.1, forward strand.
TCCTCAGCGGCAGCGAGAACCGACAATAAATCGGTATCCGCACCCTGCGGGCAAGAAAACTGCATTCCGACAGGGAGTCCGCTATCCGTAAATCCCACTGGCAACGAAGCCGACGGCCCTCCTGTCACGGTAATCCTTGAGCAGGACCTCATCCAGTTTGTGTAGTGCTCTAGTCGCACCCCGTCTATCTCGTCTACCCACTCGAGGCCAACCGGGAACGGTGGAACCTGACTGGTCGCGGACAGCATCGCTCTGAAGCGGCCATCAGCAAAGAACTTTCGCCAATTGGATTGAATCTGTGCTTCAGTCACTAAGGCCGCTGCTATCCGTTCTGGTTTAAGGGAAAGCCCAAGGCGGATTTCATGTCGGGCCGTTGGCTTGACTCTTTCATCGTTGGCCAGATCTGGACGGGCTATCGCCTGAGAGTGTGCTCGAAGGTCTTCGAAACACCGGTCGGCATTGGTCAGGTCGGGGCGGGCTTCGACTATTTCCCAACCGGAATCCGACAGGACATCGGCGGCCCGGAGGACAGCAGCTCGCACCAACGGATCGAGGGGAAGGTCACTGAGGTCGGCAGAGAAGGCCACACGTAGTGGAGATGATGCACGCACCAGAGGTACGTCAGTTTCCATCATGGCCCCCAGCATGAGGGCTACATCGGCCACTGTTCGGCCCATTGGTCCGAGGACGGCTTGATCGGTTTGTCGATTTGGATCCCGAGATAGAGAAGTTGAACCGATCGTTGGTCGAAAACCGACTATTCCGTTGAATGAGGCCGGGTTACGGAGTGATCCACCAAGGTCTGAGCCGTCAGCTATCGAAATTGAGCCACAGGCCAGAGCGACGGCCGCACCGCCGCTAGAGCCTCCGGCGCTTCGGGTGGGATCCCATGGGTTCCGAGTCAACCCGTGAACCGGGTTAAAGGTATGGGATCCCTTGCCGAACTCTGGTGTGTTCGTCTTGCCTACCGGCACCACGCCACTTTGCCGAATTTGTGTGATCATAGGATCGTCGGCAGCGGGTACGTGATCGGCGAACACCGGTGAGCCGTAAGTTGTACGGACCCCGGCTGTTGCGCCCAGGTCCTTGAAAGCGGTCACTAGGCCTCTAAGAGGAGCGTTCGCCATGAGTGACGGGTCGTCGTCGAGCCGACCCGCGAGGTCTTCGGCGGTGGCCCAGTGGACCGTTGGAATAGCGTTTACAACGGGTTCGGTCATCTCGGCACGGACCCTGCAGTCCGCTAATAATTCGCGGCATGACGCTTTACCGGCCGCCAACAGGGCTTTTTGATCAGTTGCCGTTAGGCCGGCGAGGTCCATTGACGTGAATCCGTGGGTTGTAGTACCAGATGGTTTGTCAGATCAGTGTGGATGCAGTTCCCAACCTTCAGGGATCTTCAGCCCGAACTCAGCGCAGGCGTCTGCTACAGCGACGAATAAGAATCTCCCAAATGACCGCTCGCAACTGATCAGAAATGATGGCGCTCCGCCTTGGTCATTGCGCACCCAGTCACAGCTCACGCCACCCAGTGATCCACTGAACACGGCACCATCGGGTGTCAACTCATTAGACAAGTCAAGGTTGGAAAGTTTACTCAACGCTAATGCCGAGTTTGATCCGGAGATACGCAGCATGGCGCGTCCGTGGGTGATATCGATGACGGTCACGAACCCCTCGGTGGGTACTGACGCGACGATGGCATGGGCCTGATCGGAGTTTCCATAGATTGTCCACTCGTCGGGGCGGGTACCGCATACCAGGGCACCATCAGTGTTCCGAGCGCTACTTCCGAAGGGCACAGCCAAAATGGCAGCTGCAGCCGTGGTTTGGTCGGCTCGGACTTGGATCTTGGTTGTGTTGTATGCATCAGCCAGAGTTACGTTCCCGTCCGTGGCGATTAATGGCCCGACGTCGATCGGACTGTGCATCATGATTTCAGACACGCTGACGGGCTCCTTCATGATCGACGTGGGCATGATGTTCCTGCACCACAGCCTTGATGCGCTGGCCGTCGGCCAGTAGCACTGTGATCTCCGAACCAGCCGCAGACAGGGAGGGCTCGACCTGCCCGAGGCAGATGGAGCGACCCAAGGTCGGTGACATACGGCTGGAGGTGATGCGACCCAAGATCGTATTTGAGTCGCCGTCTACGATCTGAGCGGCCTCTTCCGGAATGATTGAGCCGTCGACAGTCTGGATGCCTACCAGGATCGGCAGGTCCTCCCTGGAGTAGGAGTGCTTTAACTCAGGCAGGCCCAGCGTGTCAGGCTTATCCAGTTTCACTAGGCCTCCTAGTCCAGCCGTAGGGGCCTTGCTGAGCCCGTCAGTGTCTTGACCAACGATGTAATGGCCCTTCTCGAGACGAAGGATCCTCTGGGCCTCCACGCCGAATGGGGCACATCCCAGGTCAGATCCAGTTTCCAACAAGGTCTCCCATACGTGAAGCGCGTGTCCGGATGGCACGTGGACCTCATACGACAGTTCCCCGGTGAAGCCGATACGCCAGATAATGCAGCCCGTCACTCCTGCTACCGAACCCTGACGCACGCTGAAGTACGGAAAGGCATCCGGGCTCAAATCGACTCCTTCTGTGAGGCGTTCCAGCAGGGTCCTGCTGTTTGGTCCTGCCACGTTGATACTTGTCAATCCACCAGTAACGGCCGTGACATGCACGTCCCACTCCGGATGGGCCGTCTGCAACCAGTCCTCGAGCATCTCCCAGATTGCGCCAGCCCCCGACGAGGTTGTCGTCATGAGCCAATGGTTCTCACCAAGGCGACCAGTCACCCCATCGTCGGAAATGACGCCATCCTCGGCCACCATTGCGCCGTAGCGGACCCGGCCAATATCAAGTTTCTGCCACTTGTTGACATACACCAACTCCAGGAGTTTTGGCACGTCGATACCCCGAAGGTCCAACTTTCCGAGGGGTGTCACATCAATCAGTCCAACATTGGTTCGCACATTGGCCGCTTCGGCCATTGCGTCGCCATATTGATCTGGCCGTACCCATTGGCCAGCGAGGAGTGGAGTCGATCCGTGTGCCTCGTGCCAGTCCTGTAGGGCCGAACGACGTACCGGCTCGAGGATCCTTCCAGCAAGAGCGCCCAACGAGATAGGCGAGTAGGGCGGGCGCCAAACGGTGGTCCCGATGTCAGCCATGTCGACCCCGTTGGCCTCGGCCAGTACCGAGGCGGCATTGACCGTCTCCAACTTTCCCTGCGACGGTCCCATGGTCACGGTGGTGTACCTCTTCATGAGTTCTATGGAGTCGAAGCCTTCTTTCGCGGCTTGGACAAGATCCTTGGACGAAACGTCCTCAGAAAAATCAACCATGCCGTGGCTAGAACTTCGATAGCACTCGGGGTGCGGATTTCGGGCCAAAGGGACCCGCTCATCTGCAGCCTCAGCCGGCTTTTCCCATGTGGGCGAAAGGGCTCGTGTCGTCTGGCTAACCCGATCGTGACGGCGGCGCAACGCGCGGTTTGCAGCCAGGAGACCGGTTGCCCTGCCGTGCGCCTCCAACTCGGCGGTTGACCCGTCGCCGGAGATGCCGCCAGTGGCCAAGATGTTGCTTGGCAACGAGTTGGAGAAGTATCGAGCCGAGGTGGAGTCATACACCGGTCGGTCACCTCCCATGTTCAAGAGGGAGGTCGGGGCCGTCCAACCGGTTGCTGTGACAACCGTGTCGGCACTCAGTGTTCGACCATCAGAGGTCTGGACCTTTCTGACGCGACTCTTACCTTCGACTGCAACGACGCCCTCTCCGTTTCTAGCATCCAACACGGCGACGATCTCCACTCCAGCGCGCTCGAGATCGGCGACTGCTGCGTCGCCCTCTTCGTTGGCCGTCATGACGACAACTTTCGTCCCCGGCTTCACCCCGAACAGGTTGATCAGCCGACGGGCGGCTCCAGCAAGCAGAACGCCGGGGACGTCGTTGCCGGCAAACACGTAGGGTCGCTCGATGAGTCCTGGTGCCACCACCAGGACACCGGCCCGGGCCTTGATCAGCCGTTCGGGCGCCAGCGGGTGACTGCGCTGGTTTACAGCGATCCAATTATGGTCGTACCGGCCGGTTACTGTTGAGTCGACTAGGACTTCAATATTGGTGTGCGCATCACAAGCGGCAGCCATCTCGATTGCTCTGGCCTGCTGGGGGCCATCACCCCAACGGAGATGACCACCCAACTCGGTGTAGTGCTCGACGAGGAGGACTGAAGCGCCAGCGTCAGCCGAGGACAGTGCAGCAGCCATTCCGGCGGGCCCACCACCGGCGACGAGTACATCCGGATGGACGTACCGCTTGTCGTAGGCGCCGTGCGTACTTGACTCCCAGTGAATCTCACCACCGGGAGCAAACTTCCGGAGGATCTTCTGGTATAGCGGCCATAGAAACTGTGGTCGCATGAAGGTCTTGTAGTAGAAGCCCGGTGAGAGAAAGCGACCAACTAACTGGTTAGCGGCCGCTAAATCGAACTTCAGACTTGGCCAGACGTTCTGGGCTGAGATCTCCATACCGGCCAGAAGCTTCCGACTGCCAGCGCGTACGTTGGGCTCATCGCCAACCTGGAGGAACAAGTTTGGGTCCCAATGATCGGCGGTCATGATGCCCCGCTTGCGGTGATATTTCATGGAGCGGCCAAAGACGTCGACGCCATTTGCGGCAATAGCCGAAGCGATGGTGTCACCCTCGAAACCCGTCATAGCCTTGCCATTCCATGTGAATGCCAGACTCGTGGACCGGTCGATTACCTCTCCGGGCTGCGAAGAAAGTCGGTTTATCATGAGGCCTCCTGACCACGGATCTCGTTCGTGGCCGTATTGCGCTCGATAGTGAAGTACCGGCGACAACCACTACGGCAGTACCAAGTTTCTTTGACCCAACCGGCCGGATTGGTCCTTATGTAGAGATACTCACGCCACTCCCTCAGCGAGCATGTTGCAGGATTAGGACGAGAGATAACCTCTCCTCCCGGTCGAAGGTCGCCTGAGTTCCGGGGACCACAGTTGGGACAGGGAACGACGATCATCAGTGACCCACCGCCGCTGCACCCTTTTCACCAACAAGGTCACCCTCG
>CAWVUB010000029.1:0-21465 GCA_963933065.1 uncultured Acidimicrobiaceae bacterium
AGGGTGCGCTGCTGTGCACTGCCAAAATTGTCGAGACCGTTCCGTGGATTGACGCCAAGTACTACGCAGCCACTCAGGTGGTCGACGAGGCCCGCCACGTCGAGGTGTTTGCCCAATACCTCGACCAGAAACTTGGCGGCATCAAGTACCCAGTCAACACGCATCTCGAATCGCTGCTTGAAGACATTCTCGAGGACAGCCGTTGGGACATGACCTACCTAGGTATGCAGATCATGGTGGAAGGACTCGCCCTAGCCGCCTTCGGCTTCATGCACCAGACCACTGAAGAGCCACTACTCAAGAAGCTCCTCCGCTATGTGATGTCCGACGAGGCCCGGCATGTGGCCTTCGGTGTACTAAGCCTCCAAGAGGTGTACCAGGAGTTGACCGTCGCCGAACTCCGAGACCGGCAAGAGTTTGCTTTCGAGGCTGCTCTGCGTATGCGTGACCGATTTATGCGCCAGGAAGTTTGGGAGCGCATGGGCGTACCGGTAAAAGACATGGTGAAGTTCACTCTGGAGATGCCCGAGGAACTAAAGATCTTTCAGAAGTTGCTATTTTCTAAAATTGTGCCGAACTGCAAGAAACTGGGACTTTTGGATGCTGGCGACGGCTGGCTGCGAGATCGCTTTACTGATATCGGCGTGATTGAGTTTGAGAACTGGGTCGACACCGGTGAGGAGTACGCCGATTTTGACGTGGTTGCCAAGGACAGAGAACTAGCCGAAGGTTAGTTTCCGCCATCTCCAGAATCATCCCTGGAACGAGTTCCAGCGTTCTCGTGATGGCGAATTACCTCGTCGATGACAAACCTCAGAAATTTCTCGCTGAAAACTGGATCAAGCCCAGCCGCCTCCGCTAGATCTCGCATCTTCTGGATCTGAGCGGCTTCACGGTCGGGATCTGCTGGTGGCATTCCAGCTGCGACCTTGTAACCACCAACTCTTCGGGTCACTTTGAAGCGTTCAGCCAGCAAGTGGATTAGCGCAGCATCGATGTTGTCGATGCTCGACCGGTACCCGTCTAGGGTTTCGTCATATTCCACATCACAAATCGTAGAGCCTGAAACCAACCGTCAGGCAGCAAGCGCCTAGTCTCGAGGCAACGATTCGCCGGAGGTACCATTTCATGCAGATTCCGCTCACTATTGCCGATCATCTTCGTAGGGCTGAACTCGTCTACGGCGACCGAATCGCTGTCATAGATGAACCAGAACAGATTGCATCACCTCTCCCGGAGTTGACCTACCGCCGAGTAGCGGAACTGTCCAAGGCCATGGCGGCCGGTTTCGATGAGATGGGACTAGGTGTCGGCAGCCGAGTGGCGATGGTGAGCCACAACGCAGCCCGACTGTTGGTGTTTCTATTTGGTACCAGCGCGTTTGGGCGAGTCGGCGTGCCAATCAACTTTCGTCTAAACGCCGAGGAAGTCCAGTACATCGTCGACCATTCGAACGCCGACGTTTTGATCATGGACCCAGAGTTGGAGACTGCGCTGGGTGATGTGAAGGTAGGCAAACGCCTACTAGCGGGAGAGGAATCCGACAGCCTGTTCATTGAAGGTGTTGAGCCCCGCCCGTGGACCCCCAACGAGGACGCTACGGCCACCATCAACTACACAAGTGGCACTACTGCTCGACCTAAGGGCGTAGAAATGACACATCGCAACCTGTGGCTCAACGCCGCTGTGTTCGGTTGGCAGACTGGGGTGAGCGACCGGGACGTGTACTTGCACACCCTGCCCATGTTTCATTGCAACGGCTGGGGCATGCCCTACGCCGTGACCGGAATGGGCGCTAGGCATGTCGTTATGCGGAAGGTCGACGGACCTGAAATCCTCCGACGTATCGCACAGCACGGCGTAACCCTGCTGTGCGGTGCTCCGGCGGTGATATCGGCTGTGCTTGACGCGGCAGACGACTGGGACGGCGAAGTTCCAGGAAAAGGCACCATGCGCTGTGTCGTGGCCGGAGCGCCTCCCCCTACCCGAACCATCGAACGCGTCGAGACCGAGCTGGGCTGGGAATTCATCCAGATCTACGGGCTAACTGAAACCGCCCCACTACTGACAATGAACCGCACTCGAGCAGAGTGGGATGCCGACACACCAGCTGAGCGAGCGACACGGTTATCCCGGGCTGGAGCACCAGCACTTGGAGTCGCTCTATCCACCTCGGCAGACGGCGAGTTGCTCGCACGCTCCAATCACGTACTAAAGAGTTATTGGGCTCAGCCTGAGGCCACCGCTGAAGCCCTAAATGAGGGTTGGTTCCACACCGGCGACGGAGCCATTATTGACAATGACCATTTCGTAACTATCACGGACCGAAAAAAGGACGTGATTATCTCAGGTGGTGAGAATGTGTCGTCCATCGAGGTCGAAGACACTCTGTTCTCACATCCCGCTGTGGCCGAAGTCGCCGTCATTGGTGTGCCAGACGAGAAATGGGGCGAAACCATTAAAGCGCTTGTAGTCCTCGCCGACGGGGCTGATGCCGGGGCCATTGACGAGTGGGCCCTGATCAACCACTGCCGTGACAAGTTGGCTCACTTCAAGTGCCCCACGACGGTGGAGTTCCGCGATGAACTGGCACGAACCGCCACTGGCAAACTCCAAAAGTTTATGTTGCGGGCTCCGTACTGGGAGGGAATGACCAAGCAAGTCAACTAGGTAAGAAACCGTTGATCAGGTCAAACGAGAAAATATGAACGAGCGACAACTCATGTGGTTGGTTAAGGGTGCCCTTGCGGTCAGCCTCTTAGTCGGCTTGGTGTTTCCTGATATTCCAGGTGTAGCCGGCAAGGGCTGGCCTGAAAGATGCGTGGGTTATCCCCTGTCTGCGCTCTTGGTGCCATTCGTCTGGAGACTTCGCGGCCAACAAAACCGCTACCCGTACCTCGGCGACGCCTTGCTGGTCACGCCGTTCGTACTTGACCTGCTGGGCAACCTAACCAACTTGTTCGACACCCTCTCGTGGTTTGACGACGCACTGCACTTCACCAACTGGATTTTTCTCGTGTCGGCTCTCGTGCTCTTTGTTGCTGCTTCAGGTCTGGCCTACTGGAACCTTGTCCTTCTTGGTTCCGGCTTCGGTGCCCTAGCTATTGTCCTCTGGGAGGCTCTGGAATGGGTTATTCAGGAGTTGGGGACCACCGGGCTTCAACTCACCTATGACGACACAGTGGGTGACCTCGTGTTGTCCACCGCCGGAGGAGTCCTAGGTGCTGTGGTAACGGCGGGCCTCCTGGCCCGTCGAACCTGATTTAGCCACGCCGCTAGGTCAAGTCATGGCATCCTTGGGTGTCCGGCACTCTCTGTTTGACTTCGACGACGAAACACACCCTCACATGAACCAGCATCTATGAACCACTACAGACCCATCGCTGATGAGTTCCTATCCTCAAATCGGTCGTTCGCTGAAACCTTTGATGACGCCGATTTACAGGTCGAGCCAACCCGGCAGGTTGCCGTTGTCGCCTGCATGGACTCACGAATGGACATGTTTCAACTTCTCGGCTTAGGCCACGGGGAGGCACACGTCATCCGGAACGCAGGCGGAGTGATTACTGATGACGTAATCCGGTCGCTCTGCCTCTCTCAACGGTTTCTGAAGACTCGAGAAATCGTTTTAGTCCACCACACGAACTGTGGCCTCGAGCAGGTAGACGAGGACGACTTTCGAGCTGATTTGGTCGACGAGATCGGTGTGGCACCAGCATGGGTGCTGGAAGCATTCTCTGATCCACATGCCAGCGTCCGCCAGTCCATCCAGCGATTACACCTTTCGCCCTTCGTGCGCCACAAGGACCACATCCGAGGATTCGTATACTCTGTTGCCAACGGTCTACTAGACGAGGTCCACCCGGCCCATTAGACAAAGATTTTATGCATATATTTATAGGTATGCATAAAATAATGCATACCTACGATGATGCAGCTGTGTGACAAATGCAACTGCTGGGTTGCCGCTGTGACAGTCGACACCTAGCCTCATCCAACGTTGTCCAATTTGGCACAGCGCCCGAGGGCCGCTTCTTGCAGCCCCGGGCCATTGAACCGGAGGGGGTTCATAATAATGAAGAGCAAGTTTCTAAGGCTTCTCGCCCTGTTTCTGACCATTGGTGTAGTTGCCGCGTCATGCGGCAGCGACAGCGACGATGCCGCGCCGGCGACCACTGCCGCGCCGGCGACCACTGCCGCGCCGGCGACCACCGCCGCTATGGCAACCACCACCGCTCAAGTCGAGGTCGTTGCTGACGGCAGCCTCCTAGACACCGTCCAGGCACGCGGCACCCTTAATTGCGGTGTCAGTGGTTCAGCTGTGGCGTTCTCCGAAACCCAGGCCGATGGCTCAGTTACGGGTATTGACGCAGACTTCTGTCGTGCAGTAGCCGCCGCCGTCCTCGGGGATGCTGGAGCAGTGAACTTCGTGGCACTTACCGCCTCGGAGCGCTTCACTGCCGTGCAAACCGGTGACGTTGACGTTCTAATGCGCAACACCACGTGGACCCAAAGCCGTGATAGTTCCGTAGGTATGGACTTCGGTCCCACCACCTACTTTGACGGCCAACAGTTGATGGCCCGAGTCAGTGACGGTTTCTCAGCCTCCAGCCAGGTTTCCGATGTCGACGGCGCCGTCGTGTGCACCAACGTCGGTACCACGACTGAGAAAAACATTGCTGAAGCTGCCCTGCTTGCCGGAGCCGAAATCACGTTGCTTGGCTTCGAAACAAGCGACGAGGTTTACGAGACATTTATCGCCGGTGGGTGTGACATCACCACCACCGACGGTTCGGCACTCGTGGGCCGCAAGGTCAAGCAACAGCCTGCCGACCAGGAGTGGGTCATCTTCCCAGCCACGCCAATCTCCAAAGAGCCGCTTGGACCAACATACGGCCAGAACGACTCGGCCTGGGCCGACGCCGTCAACTGGACCGTGTACGCGATGATCATCATGGACGAGTACGGCATCACCTCAGCCGACGTGGACGCCGCATGCGCCTCCGCTGAAGCCGAGGTCGGACGCCTGTGCGGAGGTGAAGGTGAGTTACAGACCGGTATGGGTCTGCCCGCCGACGCCTTCCACCAGGTAATCAAGCAGGTTGGCAACTACAGCGAGGTCTACAACCGCAATCTGAACCCAGTCGGTCTTTACCGCGAGGGTTCCGCAAATGCTGGTTGGTTGGACGGGGGCCTTATCTACGCCCCACCGGCCCGCTAAACAAGCGAACTGACGCAATCGATGATCCTCGGTTCCAGGGGCTGGTGCTCCTGGACCCGGGGATCTTTCGCGTTATCGCGAGGTTCACGTCTTTGGACACAACTTGCGAATGTGATTGCTTTTTAAGGTATGTACTCTTGACCAACTGCGCTGCTGACTGAACTACGGTCGAATATGACAGATCTCACCACCCAAGAACGGGTATCCCAGCGTGTACCCCTGTGGCGCGACGTGGTCGTCCTGAAGTGGGTGACCCAAGTTTTTCTTCTAATTGTGGTGTTCGGAGCGATGTGGTTTCTGGCTAATCAGGCTGGAGACAACCTTCGAGCACGAAATATCAATACCGAGTTTGACTTCTTGGAGCGTCCTGTTGATATTCAACTCAGCGAGGGCATCGACACCCTTCCCAACACCGGTGGACGTGCCCTATGGGCCGCCATGGTCAATACTCTCCGGCTTTCAATTGCCGGGATCTTCTTTGCCACCTTGCTCGGAGTAGTTGTCGGTCTGGCTCGGTTATCTGATAACTGGCTAGTTCGACGTCTTGGCTCGATTTGGGTCGAAACACTCAGAAATATTCCTCTACTCGTGCAGATGATTTTCTACTTTTCGGTGCTGACCACCCTGCCGCGTGTCGGACTTGGTACCGGGCCCATCAACGGTTGGTTGCATATCTCCAACAAGGGCATTTCTATGCCACGTATCTTTATTGCTGACGGCTTTTACCAGTGGTTAGTGGTAGTACTCCTTGGACTGGTCGCAGCCGGGCTTGTACGTCGTTACCGCCAAAAAATTCAAGACGAGAGCGGAAAGAATACATCGCCAATCCTGTGGGCAATCGGCACAGTTGCAGCATTTGCTCTCCTTGGCCTATTTATCCACCCTGCATTTTCATGGCTCGGTGGTGTCTTCGGTGGAATCGCCGACCTTATTGACTCTCTGCCGAACGCCGTGCCTCAGATTGGATTCGCCGCCCTCGCTGTTGGTAGCGCCGGAGTATGGATTCAGCGATTCCTCTCCGACCACCGGAGTGCTCGGGGACATCTTTCGCTTACAGACGATGACTGGTTCCGAATTGCTTTTGCTGCTATCGCCTCTCTGGCTGCCGTCTTCGTTGTAGTGAGCTGGTCAGGGATGTCGGCTTGGACGCTGAATAGCAGTCGCGACCTGTTTGAAGTTCTGTCGGACAAATTCAATGTGGACGGGGCCGCCCGTCCGTTCGATGCCATGCGTCCCGACATCATCCAGAAAGGGAAATTCCCCAACTACGGGAAAAGCGGTCTGACCATGTCGCTTGGTTTCGCATCGGTGTTTTTTGCAGTTGTCTTCTACACATCAGCATTCATCGGGGAAAATGTTCGAGGCGGCATCCTGGCGGTGCCAAAAGGTCAAGCAGAAGCAGCTAAAGCCGTTGGCCTGGGACGCGGACAAATCTTGCGGCATGTGGTTCTCCCACAAGCCTTCAGGGTGATTTTGCCACCCACCGGAAACCAATACCTCAACCTGACGAAGAACACCTCGCTAGCCATCGCTGTTGGTATGAGTGACATAGTTCAAGTCGGTACCACAGTGTTTAACCAGACCGGCATGACTCTCCCTGTGGTCGCTATCTGGATGCTTTTCTATCTCAGTTGCTCCTTGACCATCTCAGTGATCGTCAACTGGTTCAACGTGCGCATGAAATTGGTGGAGCGGTAAATGACCGAACTAGACAGCTCCAACGTTTCGTCAACGGCGGCTAAGGGACAGCCGTCTGCAGCGACACCGGTGTCGAAAACCGCGCCACCTGTGACCCCAAAACTTTCAACGTGGGAATGGGTAAGGGAAAACCTCTTTTCGAGTCCGTTCAATTGCGGACTCACCGTGGTCACCACCGTCATTCTTTTAACCATATTTCGAGGCCTCTTAGCCTTCATCTTTAATCCTGTACGTCAGTGGAACGGGGTAGCCACCAACCTGCGGCTGATGATGACTCGTGCGTACCCTGAAGAGCAGTACGTCCGAGTCTGGGTCTGTGTTGCGGTGATCCTTATCCTCACCGGTCTGTCGATGGCGATTTGGCATGCCGGATCAGCGTTGCCGGTTTCGGAAGTTGGACGCAAGCTCCTGACCACAGGCACCATCCTCGTGCTGTTTGCGCTTCTGGCTCCTTTCAGCACTACAGCAACCATGCTTTGGCTGCTAGTCGCGCTCGTTGTGCTCGGTTTCGCCGAACTTCTTCGGCGCAGTGCTGGGGGCCTAGAAGGACAAACGATTAGCACCTTGACCCTTTTGGTGATCACTCTGTCAGGCCTAGTGGCCTCACTATGGGTAATTCCCTACGGGCACCACTCCTACATACCTAAGCGCGATCCTCGGGTGTTGGCTGAACCAGGCACAGTGGCGTTGAGCACCAAGTTGCCCTGGACGCTGATGCTTGTCATTGCGGTAGTTGCTTATTTCACAGGTCGCGCCCTCCGGGATCGCCTACCCACCAACGCCACCCGATTCACCCTTATAGCCCTTTGGCTCTTAGCGCCCCCGGCACTGCTTTATCTGGTGCTAAGAGATCCTGCTTTCGACATGGGCCACGTAGCCACTACGGATCTTCCAATATTTGCTGCCTACGCCTTAGGCGGAACGGCCTTACTCTCTTGGCTCACCCGCCCATCCACCGGGGAGTTGGGTCGAATCGTCTCTGCGGTGGTCCTTTTAGCCGGCTTTTGCTCATTCCTCACACCGATGCGGATGATCGTGCGAATCGACATGCTCGCACTGGCTATCTTTGCCCTCGCCGCTCCAACATTCTCTGGTGGGCCACGTGCCCAGAAGCGCTATGTAGCGGGCTGGATCGGTCTACTTGGTGTGATGTCTTGGCTGATCACAGCTATCAATACCCCGTCAACAGTTTCAGTTCCCGGGGGCTTTTTCATCGGAGGCATGTCGATCACCCTGATGGTCGCCGTCTTCACCCTTGTCATTTCGTTCCCATTGGGCATTGCTCTTGCTTTGGCACGCACATCCAGCATGCCGATCTTCCGACTTCTAGCAACCTGGTTCATCGAGTTCGTACGCGGGATTCCTCTGATCACGATCTTGATCTTCTTCTCGATCATGGTGCCGCTGTTCCTTCCTAGAGGCATGCACCTTGGTGAGGTTGCGGCCGTCATCATTGGCTATGTCCTGTTCTCGTCGGCCTACCTCGCCGAAAATGTTCGAGGCGGACTGCAATCAATTACCCGGGGACAGCAAGAGGCTGCCGACGCTGTAGGTATGACAACTGCACAGAAAACTCTGTTTATTGTCTTGCCACAAGCCCTCCGAGTCTCTATTCCACCTCTAGTAGGGCACTGCATCGGAGTCTTCAAAGAAACGTCGCTCTTGGCCATTATTGGAGTATTCGACATCCTGTACATCGGCCGAATTGTCATTCCCGGTCAAACCGAATTCATGGGGAGCACCAAGGAAAATGTCTTGTTTGTCTCCCTGATCTACTGGATCTTCGCCTACCAGATGTCTAAAGCCAGCCAGCGCTTGGAACAGCGCACCGGGCTGGGCGAACGATAACGATACTTTTTGAGGCCTACGAGGTGATTCCATGACTGACCCAGCAACAGCCGAGACCCAGACAGAACCGATTCGGGATCTGTCCAAAGCACGCGACGTCATCGTGTGTGAGAACGTTTCGAAATGGTACGGAGACTTTCAGGCTCTTGACAGAGTCTCAGCGACTATCAAAGAACAGGAAGTCGTAGTGGTTCTGGGACCTTCGGGCTCTGGAAAGTCGACGTGGATCCGTTGTATCAACCGTCTAGAACAGCATCAGGAAGGCCGAATAGTCGTAGACGACGTAGAACTCACCAACGACCTACGCAATATTGAAAAGGTGCGGTCCGAAGTCGGGATGGTGTTCCAGCAGTTCAACTTGTTTCCCCACCTGAAAATTCTCGACAACGTGACTCTTGCGCCCATCTGGGTGCGAAAAAAGCCACGGCCCGAAGCCGAATCGCAGGCCATGGCCCTATTGGAGCGAGTGGGCATCCCCGAACAAGCGCAGAAGTACCCGGGCCAACTGTCAGGCGGCCAGCAGCAGCGGGTCGCCATCGCCCGTGCTCTGGCCATGGAGCCCCGGATAATGCTGTTCGACGAGCCCACATCAGCACTCGATCCGGAGATGATCAAAGAAGTCCTGGACGTCATGAAGACTCTGGCACAGTCCGGGATGACCATGATGGTCGTAACCCATGAAATGGGCTTCGCCAAAGAGGTGGCCGACAGGCTCATCTTCATGGAAGGTGGACAGATCGTCGAGCAGAACTCGACCGAGGAGTTCTTCTCTAATCCGACTGAGGAACGTACAAAGTTGTTCCTCTCCCAGATTCTCTAGATCTTGGACCGACCCAGGGCCCAAACATGAAGGTTTCACCACTGACAGGGGTGCTCGGTGCTCGGGTGGACGAGTTGGACCTGACCCCAGATTTGGCTGCCGCTGAGGTCGCCGCACTGCGCTCCGCGCTTCTAGAACACGAAGTGGTGGTTGTGCCCGGCCAGAGTCTCACACCTCTAGAACAGGCACACTTCAGCCACCTGCTGGGCAACTACTCGCCAGTGCCTTTCGTGCAATCAGTTCCGGAGCATCCTGAGGTCATCAAGGTCGTGAAGGAAGCCACCGAGCCTGAGGCATTCAACTTCGGCGGCGTATGGCATAGCGACTTTTCTTTTCTGGATGCCCCACCAGCGTTCACCATTCTTCATGCTCTAGACGTGCCGGAGGTGGGTGGCGACACGGTCTGGGCGTCGATGACTAACGCCTTCGAAGCTCTGCCTGATGAAATGGGCGATCGTTTTGAAGGAGTCACATGTGTGCATTCGGCAAGCGCCAGCTACTCCCCTGCTCAGCAAGAGTTGCATTCAGGACTCTCAGGGATGACGATCCGTACGTCTGAATCGGCTGAAGCCACACAAGAGCACCCCTTGTTGTGCACACACCCCGAGACCGGCAAGCGCAGTCTGTTCTTTAACGGGACTTACGTGCGGGGTTTACGCGGCGTGGGGATCGGTGACGGATCCGAGTCTGGAGCCAAAGAAGAACTCCGCTTACTTAAGTGGCTTAACGACTTCAGCACGCACGTGCGATTCACTTTCCGACATCGGTGGGCAAACGGTGACGTCGTGCTTTGGGACAACCGGTCTACGCAACATGTCGCGTTGAACGACTACGCAGGTCACCGGCGAGAACTAAACCGTACGACAGTTGCCGGGTCGGAACCAACCGACTGATTGCCTTCTTGTCCCCACCGCTCAATCATCACGAAGTAACTCGATGAGAGCGCTGGTATCCCAGCGGCCATGGCCCTCACGCTGAAGGCGAGCATAGAACTGGTCAACCATTGCAGTGACAGGCAAGGTGGCACCGACACGTTGTGCTTCATCGAACACGATTCCGAGATCTTTACGCATCCAGTCCAACGCAAAGCCATGGTCAAAATGTCGGTCGAGCATAGTGCGGGCTCGATTGTCCATCTGCCAAGAACCTGATGCGCCAGCACTGATCGCTGCAAGAACCTTCTCTTGATCAAGACCGGAACGCCTGCCGAAGTCGAGAGCCTCGGACAAGCCCTGGATCAGCCCGGCGATGCAGACCTGATTGACCATCTTCGTGAGTTGACCTGAACCAGTGCCCCCAACCAAAACAGCGATCTTCGCGTAAGAATCGATTATGGCTTCTGCGTCAGCGAAGACCTCAGGATCTCCCCCACACATCACCGATAGTTGACCGTTCTGGGCGCCCGCCTGCCCTCCCGAAACTGGTGCATCTATGAACCCAAGCCCTGACTCATCAGCCGTAGCACGAATTTCCCGGGCCACCTCAGCCGACGCAGTGGTGTGGTCTACCAGCGTGGTGCCTGACGTCATGCCCGCCAGAGCGCCGTCGCCGCCGAAAACCACGGAGCGAAGGTCATCGTCGTTACCAACGCAAACCATCACAAAGTCCGCGCCGGTAGCCGCTTCCCGCGGAGTTGGAGCCGAGACGCCTCCGTGCTCAGCGACCCAGGCCTCAGCTGTGGCGCTCGTCCGGTTGTACACCGTGGTGGCATGCCCGGCGGCCTGAAGATGGCCTGCCATGGGATACCCCATGACTCCAAGGCCGACAAATGCACAGTTCGCCATGATGAACTCCTGTTTACCTAACGAGTTGGGGACCTAATTTGAGAGGCGGTCGGTTGTCAGCGACCGTTGTTAGCCAGATCAGCCGTAGCAGCCAGCAGATCAGAAATCTATGCCATCACCGCCGTCTACGTCACGGTAGACGCCCTGAACGTTCGCCGCTCGACGTTTCTACTCCCCAATGGGGATATTCCTACTCCGCCCGAGGGAGACTGCTTAAAACTCCTCGAATCTAAGGAAGTTAGTCCACCGTTTACCGCAACTCGATCTGAGTCCCAGCCGGGTAGAAAAACCGGGCCCGCTGAGAAGCGGCATATCCCGTGCAAGCAGCGGCGCCGTTAGAGTTTCACACTGATTGTTCTGCCCAACTAACAACTCCACAGCAAAAGGTGCACCTCTAATGGGAAATCTCGTCGAAGGCCGCGTGGCCATCGTGACCGGCGCTGGCCGCGGCATTGGTCGTGAGCACGCCCTCATGCTCGCCAGTAACGGGGCCAAAGTGATCGTGAACGACCTTGGTGGAGATGCCGCTGGCGAAGGAGTCGATGTCACCCCGGCTCAATCGGTGGTCGACGAAATCGTCACCATGGGTGGTGAGGCAGTTGTGAACGGCGCAAACGTGGCTGACTTTGACGCAGCTGGCGAGATGATTCAGCAGGCCATCGACACATTCGGGAGTTGTGACATCCTCATCAACAACGCTGGCATCCTGCGCGACCGAATGGTGTTCTCGATGGGAGAATCTGACTGGGATGCAGTAATTAACGTGCACCTAAAAGGCACCTTTGCCCCAACCCATCACGCCGCGGTCTATTGGCGCGAGAAGGTCAAAGCGGGCGGCGAGGCATTCGGTCGGATTGTCAACACAGCATCACCGTCAGGCATCTATGGGAACATCGGGCAGTCCAACTATGGGGCTGCCAAGGCAGGGATTGCCTCGTTCACCATCATCACTGCCATGGAGCTCACCCGGTACGGGGTGACTTGCAACTGCTTGGCGCCGGGTGCCTACACACGCATGACCAAAGACCTGCCGGGATTTGCCGGGATG
Source organism: uncultured Acidimicrobiaceae bacterium (assembly GCA_963933065.1). Lineage (GTDB taxonomy): Bacteria > Actinomycetota > Acidimicrobiia > Acidimicrobiales > MedAcidi-G1 > UBA9410. The sequence continues at coordinate 12,420 of CAWVUB010000029.1, forward strand.
GACGAAGAGACCCAAGAGAAGATGGGACCCCGCTGGATAGCCGTGACAACGGCATGGCTTTGCAGCGAGGCAGCCGAGAACGTGACCGGACGAGTGTTTGACATAGTTGGTCAGCGGGTCGGCATTGCCGAGCAGTGGCATCTGGGCCCAACAGCCATGCAGACCGAGGATCCCGCTGACATGACTGACGTGATTGCTGGACTGATGGCCGAGGCTCAGCTGAACTCCGACATGGGGGGAAACCCGGCTGAAGGGCCTGGGCGACCAGGTCACGTGCTCTAACCGGCGCTGAAAACAACGAGGTTTAATTATGGCAATTGACTTCAGTCTGACTCCCGAACTCGAGGCGATCAGGACCCGTGTACGCACGTTCGTCGATGACGTTGTCAAGCCTGGTGGGGCTGTCATCGACGGTGAGGGAAGTGCCGAAAAGCTTGTCGGCAAGGACCGAATTAGAGCTCTAGTGGAAATGCGTAAACAGGCTCACTCGGAAGGGCTGTGGCTGCCCCAAATGCCTAAGGAATGGGGTGGCATGGGGCTCGGACACGTCGAGTTGGCGATGGTGCAAGCTGAAGCCGCCCGGTCGTATTACGGGCCATGGGTCCTGAACTGCATGGCTCCCGACGAAGGCAACATGCACACATTGCTCCATTGGGCGACCGACGCTCAGAAGGAGAAGTACCTAAAACCACTCTGCGAGGGCACCACCTCATCGTGCTTCGCCATGACTGAACCAGAGGTGGCTGGCTCAGATCCGACACTGATACGCACTAGTGCCTACCCTGACGGGTCCGAGTGGGTCATTAACGGTCACAAGTGGTTCATCTCTAACGCCCACAGGTCCGCGTTCGCCATCCTTGTCTGTCGGACAGAAGATGACCCTGACCTGCCACAGGCGGCGAATACAGCCTTCTTGGTTGATATTCCCTCAGAAGGATGGAACGAAGTCCGTCAGATTGAAACGATGCACGGTTCCACTGGACACAGTGAAATCTTGATCGAGGACCTACGTATTCATGACGACCAGATGTTGGGTGGGCGCGGACAAGGTCATCTACTGGGCCAGTACCGCTTAGGACCAGCCCGGCTGGCCCACTGCATGCGGTGGATTGCACAGGCCGAGACGGCACTGGACATGATGGTTGAGCGATCACTCGACCGATTTAGCCATGGGTCACTGCTAGCTGAGAAACAGGGAATCCAGTGGCTTATCGCTGACTCCACGATGGAGTTGTACCAATCGAAGTTGATGGTCCTCCACGCCGCTTACAAGATTGACCGGGGTGACGACTTCAAGTCAGAGGTGTCAATGGCCAAGCACTTTGTGGCCAACAGCCTGAATCGGATCATCGACCGAGCCATTCAGGTCCACGGAGCGCTCGGCTACTCGACCGATACGCCACTGGCCCACATGTTCCAGCAGGCCCGTTGGGCACGGTTCGCTGATGGGGCCGACGAGGTGCATCAGATGCGAATTGCCCAGAGATCAATTGCCGCGTGGACTGATACTGGATCAACGGCTCGAGCTACGGGCAATCTCCCGATCTGACCAAACTCAAAAGCTTTCGTTCAAGCTTTTGCTCAACCGGACTAGCCACAACCTATTTACCAGGAGGACAATATGCGTGACGTCGTGATCGTAGATGCGGTGCGGACCCCAGTGGGCCGACGCAAGGGTGGGCTGTCCACCTGCCATAGCGTGGACGTACTGGGGATCGTCCAGAAAGCCCTCTTTGAAAGAACGGGTGTTGACCCCAGGGAGGTTGGGCAGGTAGTTGGCGGGTGTGTAGGCCAAGTGGGCATGCAATCCATGAACGTGACGCGCACGGCCTGGCTCACGGCTGGACTGCCCTTGGAAGTGCCCGCAACCACAATCGACACTCAATGTGGATCAAGTCAGCAAGCCACCAACATTGCGTACGCGTTGGTGGCCAGCGGTGTGGTGGATTCTGCAGTGGGCTGCGGTGTCGAGTTGATGAGTCAGGTGGGCTTCGGAGCAACTTCGCCCAAGGACCCCAACTCAGGACGGCCAATTAACCGCAACTATTTCGAACACTTCGAATTCACATCGCAGTTCGAGGGATCAGAACGGATCGCTGAACAGTGGGGCATCACCCGATTGGAGGCCGATGCGTTCGGCGTGCAGTCTCAAGCTCGGGCAGCGCGTGCATGGGATGAAGACCGGTTTGCCACCCAGATTGTTCCAGTGGACGCTCCAGTCCTCGATGAAGAAGGCAAGCCGACCGGTGAAACAAAAACAATCACCCGGGACGAGGGCTTAAGAGAGACCAGCATGGTGTCGCTAGCCAACCTGAAGCCATCAGGCCGGGAGGACGGTGTACATACGGCGGGAACGTCGTCACAAATCTCAGATGGTGCCGGTGCAGTGCTAATAATGACCGCCGAGAAAGCCACTGAGTTGGGCCTCAAACCATTGGCTCGAATTGTGGACTCGTGTCTAGTGGGAGCCGATCCAGAGTTGATGCTGACCGGCCCAATTGGTGCCACCCAGAAGTTGTTGGCTGATAACGGCCTCTCGATGGACGACATTGACGTGGTTGAAATCAACGAGGCATTTGCATCAGTGGTACTGGCGTGGGAGAAGGAACTTTCACCCGATATGGACACAGTCAATCCGAACGGTGGGGCCATTGCTCTGGGTCATCCACTTGGCGGGACAGGTGCAATCCTGACGACTAAGGCAGTGCATGAACTGCAGCGAGTCGATGGCGAGTACGCCGTGATCACCATGTGCTGCGGCGGCGGGCTGGGCACCGGAACTCTCCTTCAGCGCCTCTAGGTACTGGAATCCTGACCATCTCACTAAGGCAGTACAAATATGAACTCATGTAAAGCTGTGGTGTTTCACGGTGACGGGACATGGGCACTACGCGACGACTTCAAGGTTCCCGAACCGCCACCCGGTGGAGCGGTACTAGCAGTCGAAGCGGTAGGGCTCTGCCATAGCGACGTAGCCCAGTTAGCGGGACACAAGCATGTTCCGGGAGAAGTGTGTCCGGTGGTGCCGGGCCATGAGATCGTGGCAAAGGTTTATGCCCTAGCCGATGACGCCGACTTGAACGTTGACGTCGGTGACCGCGTGGCGGTGGACATCGTTTGGTTTGGTCCGCCAACCCAAAGCAACCCGTTCGGTGTGCGTTGTTACGGTTACTCGTTCGGCCTTGACGAGGGTGCCGGTCTCTGGGGAGGTTACGGCGAGTTCATGGCCGTGCTGCCAGGAACCCATCTGGTAAAACTCACGAACGACGTGTCCGCAGAGGAGTTAACGCTCTTCGAACCGCTGTCAAATATGGTGGCGTGGCTGGATCGACTGCAGTTTCGCGAGGGGCAGTCGATCGTTATCCAAGGGCCTGGGCATATGGGTTTGACGTGTGCCGCATACGCAAAGTCTCTCGGCGCTGGTGTAGTCATCGTGACCGGAACGGGTGAAGATGCGATGCGACTCAATGTGGCGCTTGACGTGGGCGCCGACCACGTCCTAGACGTGACAGTTTCTGATCCGATCGAGGCCGTAATGGATCTAACCGGCGGCGGGGCAAACGTCGCAGTAGATCTGGCGAGCGCACCGGGGACACCCAGTCTCTGTCTGGATTTGGTCCATCACGGCGGGCAGGTGGTCTGGGCCGGTTTGAAGGATCGCCAAGCCGTGCCAGTCATGACCGACACAGTTGTCATGCGCTCACTCACCGTATTTGGCGGCTCAGGTGGGACAGCTGCATCGGTTGAAGAAGCTGCACGGATACTCAATAGGGGCGATTTTCCAACTGCTCCGTTACTCGGAACCGTTGTCGGCCTAGATGAAATCAATCTCGCCATGGCTCTTCTTCATAGAGCTGGCGAAGAGGATGCCATCCGGGCAGTGATCAAGCACTCGCATTAGCCCAGAACCGACTTTCGCGCCTGCGAGGCTAAGCCCTACCAAGCCAATGCGATCAGGATAAAAAGTTATTTGGTGCCTATTTCCATGTGCCGATAGTGGGGGTAGTTTAAGATTCACTTACTATCGATGAGATAGATGCAACATCAACGGAACAGATGTATTGAATAGTTACGTCCTGTTGGGCAGTTATGGGATCGGGGTTGGCAGTGGCAATTGAATCTGACGGAGAGAGTCGGGGAAATCCACGGATCTATGAGTTGATAAAAGATTCACCCAAGACTGGATCGAGTCCAACCGTTTGGGCCTGGCCGCAAATTATCGACCACCTGAAGGTGGCTGGACAGCCAGTTCAGGGACCTTGGCCACCACATCAAGAACGTCGGCCTGACCCCGACGCCGAGTCATTGCCCGTAGCAGTTCCCGATCCCCATTCATCGACTGACAACTCGTAGATAACGGCAAGGACCTCCAACAACATGTATCCCTCCCGATTTTCTTACGAGGCACCGACCACCGTCAAAGAGGCCATCGCTCTCCTGAGTAAAGCCAATGGAGAAGCAAAGGTCCTCGCTGGCGGCCAAAGTTTGGTTCCGATGATGAAACTTCGCTTCGCGGCCCCGCAAATACTGGTCGACATCAACAATATTCCGGGTCTGGCATTCCATTCTGCAGATCCCGACGGCACCTATCGAATCGGAGCGCTGTGTCGACACGTAGATCTGGAGAAAGACGTTGAACTTGCCGCACAGCAGCCAACGATGGCTGCAGCCGCTCCCGTGATCGCTGATCCCATCGTGCGCACTCGCGGAACAGTGGTTGGATCACTCTGCCACGCCGATCCCCAGGGAGACTGGGCTTCCGTCATGAGTGCTCTCGGGGGCTCAATAGTGGCTGAAGGCCCCAACGGTCGACGCACAATACCGTGCAGCGACTTTGTGAATGGCCCGTTCCAGAATCTCTTAGAACCAGAAGAATTGGCAGTCGAGGCCACAGTCCCTCCCCCAGTGGGCACGCGCGCTGGTGGATACCTAAAACTTGAGAGACGAATTGGAGACTTCGCCACGGCTGGTGTAGCCGTTTCTCTCGAGTTGTCTGGAGAGCAAGTGGTGCGCGCTGGGATAGGGCTTACGGGTGTCGGACCCTCAACTATCTGTGCCGACGCTGCTGCCGAAACACTTGTAGGACAAGCACTAGACCAAAGCACAATTGAACGTGCCGCCCAACTTGCCAGTGACGTATCACAGCCCAGATCTGATCACCGTGGCAGCGAAGCCTATAAACGGCACATTGTTGCGACGTTTGTAACCCGAATTCTCTCAAACCTCCAGTCAGCGACCGAACAGGCAACTTGATATGACCAGTTTGTTTGAAGTAATGCCAGCCGAAACGGCGGTTGACATCCCGGTCCGAAAACTGACCGTAAACGTGAACGGCAAACAGGAGACACTAAAAGTCGAGCCCAGGCTTCTGCTCGCCCACATGATCCGTCAGGCCCTTGGATTAACTGGTACCCACGTGGGCTGTGACACCACAAACTGTGGAGCGTGCACAGTCCTATTTGATGGGGCCCCGGTCAAGAGTTGCACCATGTTCGCCGTACAGGCTGACGGACACGACATCACCACGGTTGAAGGTCTGGCGTCTGCCAGTGAATTGGATCCCATTCAAGAAGGATTTAAAGACGAGCACGGCCTTCAGTGTGGCTTCTGCACGCCGGGAATGATGCTGTCAGCCAAAGCGTTACTTACAGAGAATCCCAACCCAACCGAGGACGAAATTCGGTGGGCTTTGTCCGGGAACCTCTGTCGATGTACCGGCTATCAGAACATAGTCAAGGCCGTACTCCTCGCTGCCGAAAGTCTCCAACATCAAGAGGCATCCAAAGACGAAGGGGAGACGTTATGACCATCGACGAAGTAAAGATCGGCGGTCTGGGCGCCAGCCGTCCGCGCGTTGAAGATAACCGCTTCATACGCGGCAAGGGCAACTACGTAGACGACATTGCCTTGCCCGGCATGCTCCATATGGAGCTCCTTCGTAGCCCGCTAGCCCATGCCCGAATCAAATCCATTGACGTGACTGCGGCATGGGCGATCCCGGGGGTGCGCCTTGTCCTAACGGGAGAGATGATGGCTAGCCGCAACTTGGCTTGGATGCCCACGCTCTCCTACGACACCCAAGCAGTGCTGGCCACTGACAAGGTGCGATTTCAAGGTCAAGAGATCGCATGCGTAGTAGCCGATGATCCATATATCGCCAAGGACGCCTGTGAAGCGATCATTGTGGACTACGAGCCCCTACCCGTCATCGTTAATCCAATACAAGCAATGACAGCCGGTGCTCCGGTAATCCGCGACGACAAAGAAAACCAGCATGACAATCTGATATTTGACTGGGAAGTTGGCGACAAGGACGGCACCGATGCCGCATTTTCTGCGGCAGATGTCGTTTCCGAACTCGAATTGCACTACCCGCGGTCACACCCTTCCCCAATTGAAACCTGCGGCTCTATCGCAGATTTTGATCGGTCAACTTCCAAGTTGACGGTGTACATGACGAGTCAGGCGCCACACATCATCCGGGCCGCTGTCGCCATGGTCGCCGAGTTACCTGAACACATGATCCGCATCATTTCACCCGATCTGGGTGGTGGATTCGGGAATAAGGTTCCTGTCTACCCAGGATACGTGGTATCCATTCTTGCCTCAATTCTGCTCGAACGACCTGTCAAATGGATCGAGGACAAGACTGGGAACCTCATCTCCACCGGTTTCGGTCGTGACGTCTATTTACGAGGGCAAATGGCGCTGCGCAAAGACGGAAAGATCCTTGGAGTGCGAATGCACACGGACTCCGATCACGGAGCTTTCTTCTCTGATGCCCAGCCAAGCAAATTCAAAATTGGCCTGATGCACTCAGCTTTTGCCTGTTACGACATCCCCACGGCACACCTAACAGCACAAGGCGTCTACACCAACAAAGCCCCCGGAGGCGTTGCATACCGCTGTTCGTTCAGAGTCACTGAGGCCATGTTCTTCCAGGAGCGCATGGTGCAAGCAGCAGCTGACGATCTTGGACTGGATCAGGCAGAGTTTAGGAGACTGAACTTCGTCCAAGATGACGACTTCCCTCACCGCACACCCTTTGGCTTCCTCACTGATTCCGGCCAGTACGGCAAGTGTCTCGATATCGGTCTGGAAGCGGTTGGGTACGAAAAGTTCCTAGAGCAGAAAGAAGAGGCCAAGAAAAACGGTCGGCTTCTAGGAATTGGCATTTCGACGATGACGGAACCACTTGGAGCAGGGAATAGTCGCGAGTACGACATTCTCGGCATAAAGATGTTCGACTCCGCAGAGTTGCGTGTTCATATGACAGGGAAAGCGATTCTACGAACTGGTGCCAAGAGTCAGGGTCAGGGTCACGAAACGACTTGGGCCCAGATAGTGGCCCACGAGTTAGGTATTCCTGCAGACGATGTGGTCGTTGAAGAGGGAGATACGGATACCGCCCCGTTTGGAATGGGTACTTACGCCTCGCGTAGCACGCCCGTCGCCGGCGCAGCCGTGTCGATGGTTTCCCGAAAGATCAGAGCCAAGGCCAGAAAGATAGCGGCCCACCTTCTTGAAGTCTCAGAAGAAGATATCGATTGGGAACTTGGGCGCTTCTATCTCAGAAGTTCGCCTGATCGTGGAGTAACGATCCAAGAGTGTGCGATGGCGGCCTACAGCAACGTTCCTGATGGGATGGAGCCAGGATTGGAGAACAACGCCTACTACGACCCCCCGAATCTCACTTGGCCTTTTGCCTGCTACATAGCGACAGTGGAGGTCGACCCACTTACTGGCGTCTGGGACGTCCTCAACATGGTTGCGGTAGATGACTGCGGGGTACGCATAAACCCGATGATCGTCGAAGGCCAGATCATGGGTGGTCTCACTGAGGCTTACGCAATGGCCAGCATGCAGTTCATCACTTTTGACGACGAGGGAAACTGTGTCGGCTCCAACTACATGGACTACCTTCTCCCAACCGCATGGGAAACCCCCGGATTTGAATTGCATGAAGTGGTAACCCCATGTCCCCATCATCCGATCGGAGCAAAGGGCATCGGCGAATGCGCCACGGTAGGTGGCCCTGCGGCGTTCGTGAATGCTGTAATGGATGCGCTGAAAGGCAGCGGTGTTAGAAATGTTGATATGCCACTGCTTCCTGACCGCGTGTACGAAGCACTAACCACGTCACGCGATGTGTCTGGTGCTCCCCCGATTAGGACGAGTTGATGGGCAAGGAAGCGTTGGCCGATGGATGGGGCGTAATTGAACATGCCGTCAATCTGCGCCGAAAGGGCGAAGCATTCGTTCTCGCCACCGTCGTTTGGCGGGAAGGCCCTTCGTCGGGGCAGCAGGGGTCCAGGGCCATCGTCACCGGATCTGGTCAGATCTTTGGATGGATTGGGGGTGCCTGTGCCGAACCCGTACTTATCCGAGAAGCACTTCGGGCTCTCCAGAGCCAAGAATCACGCCTGTTGGCAATCGGCTCCTCGGACCACTTTGGTGAACTGCCAAAGGGCACTACCGAAATCGCTATCTCCTGCCAAAGTAACGGGGCCCTCCAGATATTCATCGAGCCGATTATCCCTGTCCCTGAACTCATAGTGGTTGGTCGTTCACCGATGGCTAGGACTCTGCACGAATTAGCGACAAACCTTGACTGGGATAGCCACCTCATCGACGGGCCCGACTTCTCTAGTGCGGCAATCTCCTCTCGTTCCATGGTGGTAGTAGCGACCCAGGGCCACGGTGACGAGGAAATCGTAGAGAGTGCCCTTGCTGGCAGGCCCTCTTATCTTGGGGTGGTTGGATCTCCACAGCGCGGCAAGGCCCTGCTGGGCTACCTTTCCGACCGAAATATTTCACAGGAGTTGCTTGACACAATTCGCGTGCCGATTGGCTTAGATCTGGGAAGGACGACACATCGCGAAGTAGCTGTCGCTGTGCTCGCTGAACTAGTTCAGTTACGCCCATCTCTTGAAGCTCCACAAGGCAAGGAGCCTGTGGTTGTGCCGATTGCGGAAGTAGAAGACCCGATCTGCGGCATGACTGTTAACAAGAATGACGCTAGCCACCCCCTTGTAGTCGCCGGTCA
>CAWVUB010000030.1:0-21257 GCA_963933065.1 uncultured Acidimicrobiaceae bacterium
GACCTGGTCGAGAGCATCTTTGAACAGACGATGTTCGTCTCCTTCACCCCAAGGACGGGCGATCTGATGCTCGTAGAACAGGCCAAACTTCACTATCGAAACCTTATGGGACGGTGATGGGTGACTTCCTGTTGGCGGACCGGACCTCTTAGTGGAGGCTGGACCTAGGGTGACCCTATGGCGACCACTGGTTCGGGTAAAAGAGGGCGTACCGTGATCCTTGTACTGGCAGGGTTCCTCCTAGTGGGCTTTGCTGCGTGGTGGTTTTTAGTCCGATCTGAGGCCCCACCAGCGCCTCAACTTGCTGCGGCGGTGGAAACGGCAATGGCTGCTCAGCAGCCGGTGGTCACGGGAGTATCGACCACTGAGGTTTTGGACGCGACTACTCCGTCAATCACGGCAACGGCTGCTCAGCAGCCGGTGGTCACGGGAGTGCCAACCACTGAGGTTTTGGATGCGACTACTACGTCACCCACAGCTTCCTCCGTTGAGTTGTCTGGAATTTGGACTGTGGACCCCGACATTGGATTGTTCCAAGACTTCACGTCCACATGGGTTGGTTACCGAATCGACGAGGAGTTGGGTAATGGCATAGGTGCAACGACCGCAGTGGGTCGTACCCCGTTGGTGGCTGCCACTGTCGTGCTAGCTGAAAACGTGGTGGTGTCCGTGGAAGTTGTTGCGGATCTCCGCGGACTGAAATCCGATCGGGCCTGGCGGGACGACAAGGTCCTCAAAGCTCTTCATGTCAACCAGTATCCCGAAGCTCGTTTTGTTCTTGGCTCACCGATTCCACTGGTGGCTGGAACTACGGCGTCAGAAATTACGGTCAGTGGAGTTCTCACCGTCAACGGCGTTGCCGTGGAAGTTGAGACCAGGCTGGAGGCCACGCTGGTGGGAGATGTACTGGCCGTGGTTGGTAGTTTGCCGGTGGTCCTAAGCGACCATGGTGTTGAGGCTCCGAGCGCCCCCATTGTGGTCTCGGTTGCTGATAGCGGTGTTGTCGAGTTTCAGATCTTCATGACCCGCACGGCGGCGAGCGGGTGAGTGGGGAACCGGCGGGTAGTCAAAGCCCCTTTTCCTCGCTGGGTTATCCGGCCTTTGCCCGGTTCGCCCTGGGCTCGACACTCTGTGGGGTGGCTCAGTTCTTGGGAGGTTTGGCCACTCCGTTTCTCGTAAATCAACTGACTGACTCAAATTCGTGGGTGGGCGCCGCCTCGTTTGCCGCACTAATTCCATCGGTCATTGGTACACCGTTCGTTGGGACGTTGGCTGACCGGATGGACCGTCGACTCCTGTTGCTGGCAGGTCTTTCCTTTCAGATCCTGGCCATGGTGGCGATGCTGGTTCTCTACGAAACAGGTCGCCTTACCCCTTGGATCATCCTTGGACTGAACTTCGCTGGCGGCTCTGCTGCTTCGTTTCAGTGGGCACCCACCCAGTCCATGGCTGCTGTCCTGGTGCCCCGGGAGTCACTCGCTGCAGCGGTTCGCATGGTTTCAATTAGCTTCACCGTCGGCCGGTCTATCGGCCCGTTGGTGGCTGCCCTGACCCTCGCTTTTGGTGGCCCAGGACTTGCCTTCGCTGTTTGTCTCGGCATTTACGTGGCTGGCTTCATTGTGCTGACAACGGTGCGAACGGATTGGTCGCCGATAGCGAGCAGCGGATCACTCAGGGCTCAGTTTCGCGATGGGGTGGCTTATGTCCGGGACCGACCCGAGATGAGGCTGGCCTTTCGTTTGGCCTTCACTGTGGCAGCGCTTGGGGCGGTTTTTGCTTTCTCTTTGGCTGCCGGGATTGCTGATGATTTGTTCGCGCTTGGGGGCGGAGGTCTTGGGGCGCTTTCGACAAGTGCCGGGGTGGGTTCGCTGATTGGCAGCGTTTACATCAGTCGTGCCGGCGCCCATGTGGAGCGTTCAGTGATGGAGCTTCGAAGCATCGTTATCTACGGGATCGGTCTGGTGGTCGTGGCGGCTTCTGGTTGGCTGGCTATAGGAATGGTCGGCTACCTGTGTATCGGTCTGGCCCACATGCTGCATGGCACCACGCTGAGCACAGCGCTCCAAATGCGAGTTGATGAGGCGTATCGAGGTCGTGTTATGTCGGTGTTCCTAGTGGCGATCCTTAGTGGGATTCCCATAGGGGGTTTGCTCTTCGGAATCCTTGGAGACTTGGTTGGAATGCGCTGGGTGGTACTAGGGGCTGGCGTCCTGCTCTTGGGGGACGCAATGGCCTTGCAACACAGAGGTCTGTTGGAGATGTTGAACCACGAGCCAGAAGCCGACTCTGGAACTAAATCTGTTGCAGTTGCTGAGCCGCTGGATTCGGGGGATGATTAAGGAACGGACGACGGATCTACCGATCGCCCGTAAGTTGTGGAGGTCGTATGTCTGAGAGTTCAGAGCGCTTACTAGCCGTTGTCGACGCTCTCGACGCTCTGGCGCGTGAACACAGCCCTGAGGAAGCCGCAGCGGAGATGGACCCTGCTGTCCTGCAGGCCTTCTGGCGGGAGTGGCCACATACGAGTGTGTGGGCCGGCAACCTCTGGCGGACTTTGAACCGCGACCTTGAGGTCCCATCAGGGGCCCGCAAGGACCGTGACGTTGATGAGGTTGGGGGGAGTGGGTGATGGCGGCCATTTCAGATGTGATGACTGCTGGTGTAGTCACTCTGACACCTGATTCGACAGTTAGTGACGCCGCCAAGGTGATGGTCCGTGGCGGTATCGGTTCGGCGGTCATCGTCCAAGGAAAGATGCTGCTGGGCATCCTTACCGAGCGCGACGTACTGAGGGCTGCCGCTGCTGCGGGCGATCTTTCACAATCCCGGGTGGATCAATGGATGACCCCAGACCCTGACACCGTGGGACCTGATATTGATACCGAGGAGGCGGCTGGTTTGATGTTGAGCCGTGGTTATCGCCATCTTCCGGTGGTGCTGGCTGGTGAGCTCCTAGGAATGGTTAGTCTCCGCGATGTTCTCAGTGCCCGTATCGCCCCCCGCTGACTTAACGGAAATAGATCACACCCACTGATGGAATGGTCGGAGCGACAAGAACGCGCCCGTCGAACCAGTGCCGCCTGGACGGCACCGGTGGTTTACGGCACAATTCGGTTTCTTGTTCGGGCGCTCTTTTGGCCATATTTTCGGATTCAGACTGTCGGACGCAGACACATTCCTACTGATGGGCCGGTAATTCTGGCGCCCGTCCATCGCTCAAACCTTGACTCGCTGCTGTTGGCACCGCTGATGCAGCGACGCTTCAGAGCCCTCGCCAAGGAGGGTCTGTTCAAGTTGCGACCCCTGGCGTGGGTAATGGCATCGCTCGGGGCCTTACCGCTGCGCCGCGACACTGCTGACCGCGAGTCGATGCGTACTGCCCGTGAGCTCCTTAGCGAAGGCAACATCTTGTTGGTGTTTCCTGAAGGGAAGCGACACAAAGGAGACGTTGTCGGTGAACTGTTCGATGGTACGGGTTGGCTGGCCGCTAAGACACGCTCACGGGTGGTCCCTGTCGGCATCGCTGGGACTGGTGAGGCCATGCCGGCTGGGGCCCGGTTCCCTCGTCCGGTAAGGGTCCGCATGGTAGTCGGGCCACCAATCGACCCACCTGAGCCGAAGGCGACGCGAAGTGAACTGCGGACGTGGACCGAGGGACTGACTGGCGCTCTCCAGGCCACTCAGGACGAGGCGGTGGTTCGCCGGGGTTAGAAACCATCTGCTTGCGTGTCCGACAACGGGTTAGTGGTCTCGGGGTGAGAGAGTCAGCTAAATGCGGGATCGTTTGGTGGTGGGGCGAGGCGCCGCAGTAGGAGCGGTGGGCTTCTTGGCTTTCGGTCCCAGTATCGTCAAGGAGGTTGAGATGCCGGCGATGGCTTTCATCTTTTGGCGGATCATCCTCGGTGCGCTCCTCTACGCAGTGGTACTAGTCCTGGTTGGCAATCGACTCAGTTGGGCAGACCTCAAGCGCTCGTTTGTCGGCGGACTGGTCTTTGCCGTCAACTTGGTGTTCTTCATTCTTTGTATGAGGCGGACTAGCGCTGTGAACGCTGTGGTCATCACTTCGCTACAGCCGGTCCTGCTCTTGGTTGTTGGCTATCGACTATTCGGTGAACGACCCCACCGATCGGTTTATATCGCAGCGACCGTCGCGTTTGGCGGCGTGGTAGTCACTATGGCCGGTGCGGGAACCGGTGGTGTGGCGACCTGGTCGGGCGACCTGATGGCTGTGGTGTGCATGGTGTTGTTTGCCATCTATTACGTGGTTTCCAAGAAGGCCCGTTCCGAGATGGACTCCACGACCTACCAACTTGCGCTCACCGTGGTCAGCGCAGTGGTTCTGTTGCCGGTCGCTTTGCTCGCTGAGGGAGGCTTGGCACTTCCGGTGGGAAGAGATTGGGGACTGGTGGGAGCTATGGCCGTCCTTCCCGGCACCGGTCATCTTCTCACCAACTTTGCTCACGGCTCTGTGACCTTGACTCAGATGAGTCTGATTAGTTTGCTCTACACCGCGCTAGGGCCGCTGTACGCGTGGTGGTTGATCGATGAGCGGATAGCAGGGCAACAGGGTTTCGGAATTTTATTGGTTCTGGCAGCGCTGGCCTTCGTGGTAACTCGTCCAGTTGAGGTGGTGACGCGCTCCTAGATCTAGCCACCGAGAGAGAGCGATTGGTCTCCGCGTACGAATCGGAGCATCCAGGCAGCGACGTCAATTCGGTGGAGCGGGGCGTCCAGCGTCGACAGAGCATCTTCCAGAAGTTCCCGGTGGTTAGACATGGGATACCGCCCTTGGTACAGAACACTGGCGTAGTGGGCGTTGAACTCGGGGTGAGCCTGAATGCCAAGCATGTGATCACCAACCGCCAGCGCAGCCACTGGGCAGTGGTCTGCGGTAGCCACCACCCGACCACCGTTTGGCATAGCCAATACCTGATCGTGGTGGCAGTAGAAGATACCTATTTCGTTGAGATTTGGGGTCATCCAGGCTTCGTGCTGGGCGACGCGGGCGGTTCGGTTACCAATGCCTAGAGTGGTGACACGCTCTACCCGACCCCCGAGGGCCTGGGCAATGGCCTGATGGCCGAAACACACTCCGAGGGTCGGTGCCTTAGCGGCATTCAGGTCGCGTATGAGGTCGAGTAGCGAGGTGATCCATGGTTTGTCCTCGTATACGCCTCGAGCTGAGCCAGTGATCAGCCAAGCGTCGCATTCAGTGGGTGCTGTGGGGAAAATGCCTTCACACACTGGCAAGTCCACGAACTCGATGGTCTGGTCCATTGAACTGTGGTCAGCGGCAATTCCGAAAAGGTTTGAAAAGAGTCGGTGGTAGCCCCCGTACTGGGGGCGCAGGTCTTCGAATATCTCATCACACCTCAAGAGTCCAATCCGCACAAAATTGACGCTATCGGTGGTGAGTCCTAGTCGCTGGGTTGGAAGGTGGTGGTCGGGGTGGTGAGACTGCGCCGATGCGGCGGGGCCTGGTGTTGATCGTTTGTGCTCAACTCATGTGGGGCTTATCGCCAGCTTTCTGGCGTCTTGGGGCTGGTATCCCCGCAGTGGACATGCTTGGACATCGGGCGCTGTGGACGTTCCTCACCGTCTTTGTCATCCACCTATTGCGCCGGTCGCTGCAGTCGGTCCGTACCGCAACTCGTGAACGCCGAACGTTGCTTTTAGAGGTAGTAGCTGGGCTCCTCATCGGGTCGAACTGGTTGGTCTTTTTGTGGGCGGTGACCAATGATCGGGTTGTTGAGGGCAGTCTCGGGTACTTCATTACGCCACTAGTCAGCGTCGTTCTCGGTGTGGTTGTTGTCGGTGAACGGCTCCGGCGTACTCAGTGGTGCGCTGTGCTACTCGGTGCGGCCAGCGTGCTCTGGCTCACCATCGATATGGGCCGATTACCTTGGGTGTCATTGGTTCTGGCGGCCACCTTTGGGGTATATGGGCTCATCAAGAAGACGGTTGGACGCCCACCTCTGGACATGCTGGCTATTGAGTTGACTGTGATGTTGCCCTTGTTTTTGGTGTTCCTTGTGGTGCGACTGATAGATGGGCAGGATGCCCTAGTCGCTGCATCGGGCTTGGAGTACGTGGTCTTGCTGGGTAGTGGTCTCTTCACCGCTGTGCCGTTGCTGTGCTTCGCCAGCGCAGTACAACGGGTGCCGTTATCAGTGATCGGTGTAATCCAGTACCTTGCCCCCACTACCAACTTCCTACTTGGCGTGGTGGCCTACAACGAGCCATTCGGTAGTGGCCGTCTGGTTGGCTTTATTTTGGTTTGGTTTGGTTTAGCGGTGTTCACCTTTGATGGACTGCGGTCAGTCCGCACCGATGGCCGCTTAGCCAAGTTATAAGTCCTTGGTCAGAGCGAAGGCGAGTCAAACCGGTTCAGATAACTGTAAAACCGACGTTAAGACTTGATGAGTGAATGCCGGGGCCTCGTCCTCGAGGCGTCGGCGGTTAAGGGATCGAGCAGCTACTACAGAGGCACCTTGGGCCTCGAGCAGATCAGACAACTTGGTTGCAGCGTTCCCTGGATTCACAGCGTGAGTCATGAACACTGCTACTTGCTTGTCCCACAAATTAGGTATCTGACGTACTTTGTCGATGTCGCCAGGGCGGTGGCTAAACAGAATCAAGCCGTCAACCCAAGTCCCAACGAAGATCAGATCGGCCTCTGCCAGTTCCTTGTAATCAATGTTGGTAACCGGACGCACGGCGACTGTTGCGCCTGTGGCCGCCGCCGCTCCGCCGATCAGTTCGGCAGCCCGGCGGGTGTTGCCGGTCCTGCTCTGGTGGATGATGACGACGTTCATGGGTGCATCTGTTCCATGAGGACATTGTGCCCCACGGTTGGGCAGACTCCATGGCACGGGAAGGAGTCCCCCTCTACACTCTTCGCTGTGCCGCTCTACGACTATCGCTGTGGAGTTTGTGACGCTACCTTCGAGATGCGTCGTCCTATGGCTGCCTCATCTGAAATGCCTTCGTGCCCTAATGGACACGAAGGTGTCCAGAAGATTTTGTCGGTTTTTGCTGCAGTAGGACGCGACACGGGTTCAATCCCGGTGTCAACCGGCGGTTGTGGGGGTGGGTGTGCCTGCCACCCCGGTTGAGTTGGTCTGGATGCACAACCCTCCGACGAACCTGATTCAGAGACTGGAGTATTTGTGAGTCGTGACGAGGGCCGGCTGAGTGGCCGGATGGCATGTATCACAGGTGCTGGCTCAGGTATAGGACGCGCTATGGCAATGAGATTTGTTGAAGAAGGTGCCACCGTTGCCGCTCAGGACCTGCGACGGGAGACAGCAGAAGAGACTGTCGAACTACTCGGGAGTGGAGGACACCTAGCCTTTGGGGGCGACGTGTGCGACGAGGTTGACATGGTCTCGATGTTCGCCGAGATTCATGAGGTCTGGGGCCGTCTCGACGTGCAGATAAACAACGCCGGTGTTAACCAATTGCCCGGTGATGGCTTCGACGAAATGCTGGCCGGCCAGGGCTCCCAGATCGAGCTGATGAGTTATGAGGCATTTTCGAAGATGCTGGCCATCCATGTAGGGGGAACCTTCTTGTGCACTCGCGAGGCCGCCAAGTTGATGGTTGACGGAGGTTCAGTCATCACTCTTTCGAGCATTGCCGGGCTGGCTGGGTGGGGGCCTGTGCACTACTCGTCAGCCAAGGGCGCTGTTCTGGGCTTCACTCGAGCAGCGGCTCGGGAACTGGGATCCCTAGGAATCCGTATTAACGCCATTGCTCCTGGAGTGATCGACACCCCTATGACTGAGGACATCGACGAGGCCATGCTGGCCCCGATGGTAATGATGACGCCGCTAGGCCGGAAGGGAACAGCCAAAGAGGTCGCTGATACCGCATTGTTTCTGGCTTCCTCAGAGAGTTCTTTTATTACCGGCCAATGGATTTCGCCTAACGGTGGTCTAATCACGATCTGAAGAGTGGCTTTCTACCTAGCCGCTGCTATCGGTTGGAACGGTCAAGGTCAAATAGGTGCCGTTCGGCTTCGGCGGTGTCCATCCCCATTTCGGCCATGCCGGCGGCCAGTACGGCCCAGTACGACGTGCTGGGTGGCCCAATCGGCGGAGGATCCGTGGACCCCAGGGTGCAGGTGGGCTCGTTGTCAATGGGGTCCATGCCGATAAGTAGGTCGATGATCCCGTCAATGACCCGGACGGCTTGGCCTGACCCCGGTGGGACTGATGGCAAGAACGCGTTGGTAGTTGGTTGGCCGTTTTCTTGGGCTACAACATCAGCCAGTTGATTCCAGGTGATACGCCAGGCCCGCCCGACCACGGGTAGCCGGTCGTCATCGAGTGGCTGGTTCGGGCAGAAGCAGCAGCCGCCGTTCCAGCGTCGGGATGCGCCACCGAAGAAAACCGGATGCGGGACGGTGACCTGTCGGTCACGTGTTGCTGGGCTGGGATCGTTGGCACCTCTATGGGCCCCCCATGGAGCGTCCTCCGGGCAGCCCTCCAAATAGGCGTTGAACCGGGCTTTCAGGAGGTTGGAACCGTAGGCCACGTACCAGATATGGGGAGAAGAGTTCTTGGTCATCGACCACCAAGCAAGTCGTTCAAGCCACGAGCAGCTACGTCGATTTCTGGCGGCGGCTCCTCGTGTAACTGGTTTAACCATGTGAGGCTGACCATTCCAGCCATCACCGCGCCGCCGTCGGTGTGGAGGGGAAGGTCGCCAGGCTCTCCCCATTGCATCCCCACCTGATAGCTCCCAACCTGATCTTTTTTGGGAATGAGGGTTGCGGTGGTCAGACTCCGCGGGGGTGTTGTGCCGGTCACCGTGTGGCGCCACCCCTTGACTCTGTCCAGCTCCACGTTGGGGACATTCACGTTAAGCACCCCAGCGTCGGCTGGCGGCGTCTCCACTATCGCATTGACTACCGTTCGAGCAATAGTGGCCGCCGTTGCCCAGTGCTGGTCTACTAGGTCTTCGCCGCCCCCCTGACCCTCGACACCCCAGCCGGTGACCGCCTGACTCACGGCGATGCCAGTAGTTCCTCCATTACGGGCAGTAAGTGCAGCGCCCACGGTGCCGGAGTGGTACACCGAGTTCCCAACATTCATCCCCGGGTTGATGCCAGCGACTACCAGATCGAATGGGTCACCGAAGAGCCCGAGGCGACTGTAGATGACGCATAGACCAGGCGGGCCGCTGACTGACCAGGACAGATCGACGCCCTCGATGTGGGCATCGTGAACCTCGGGACGGATTAGATGCATGGCACCGAGTGACGCACCGGCACCGGAGTATTCGGTGTCGGGAGCTACCACGATGATCTCACCCAGACCGACCAGGGCCCGGGCCAACTCGTGGAGTCCAACTGAGTCAATCCCGTCGTCGTTGGTCACCAGAATTCGCACAACAAGCGACCGTAGCGATTGAGGTGGCAGTCGGCTCAGTCGGCGAGCCGTAAGCTGAGCCGCTCCCAATTGCCCATAAGTTCAGCAGCTTGGTCTTTGGCTGCCTCGTGTTCGGCTACTACCTCGGCTGCTTGATCAGGGTTTTGGTATAGATCAGGATCAGCTAACTGTTCCTGAATCTTTACTACGGCGGCCTCGGCTGCTTCCCAATCTCTTTCGGCCCGCTCCAACTTTCTACGGATTCCCTGATGGGGGTCCCGGACTGTTTTCTTTGCCTTTGGCCTCGGCTCCGCTTTGGTTTCACTGGACGGTCGGGTCTGAGCTTTGTGAGCTGACGGGGCGGGTGACGAGTCGGTCTTCGCCGGGTAGAGCACTTGGTTGGGGACCCCCTCATACCACGTAGCACGGCCACCGCGAACCTCAACGGCGGCGTCGGCGACGGAGCGGATTAGATGGCGATCGTGGGTGATGAGAACGACAGTGCCTGGATAGGCCTTCAGTGCATCTTCCAGTACGTCACAACTGGGTAGGTCTAGGTGGTTGGTGGGCTCGTCGAGAATTAACAGGTTCACTGGGACGGCCAGGGTCTTGGCTAACGCCAAGCGGGTCTGTTCTCCGCCCGACAGATCGCCCACCCTTCGGTCTACGGCATCGCCGCGAAAGCCGAAAGAGGCCAAGTAGGTGCGCGGATTTCGTCCATCAACTCCTACCCCAGGAACCGTCTTGAATTCCTCGAGCACGGTGCGGTGCTGATCAAGCACCTCTGCCTGAAGCTGATCGAAGTTCGATAAGTCAACATTTGTGCCCCGGCTCACTTGTCCTTCAAGTGGGAGTATCTCCCCAGTCAATAGGCGAACGAGCGTGGTTTTACCTGCTCCGTTCGGTCCGACGAGTGCCACTTTTCTGCCCCGTTCCAAGTCGAACGTGACGTCTTGCAATATGACTTCATTTCCTGATCCGTCGCCGGCGGCATAGCCCGCAGTGACGTTGTGGAGCTCGGCTACCAGTCGTGATGACCGTCGCGGCTTTGGGAATCCAAATCTGCTGGCGGGATCGCCGGGATCGTCGACCACGATCCTGTCCAACTTTTCTAGGGCCTTGACTCGACTTTGGACTTGGCGGGCCTTGGTGGCTTTATAACGGAAGCGCTGGATGAACCGTTCGGTATCGGCGATCTGACGTCCTTGTTGAGCAGCGATAGCCCGCTGGGCAGCTAACTGTTCCTCACGGGCCACTACGAACTCGGCAAATCCCCCGACGTATTCAGTAATTTTTGTGTTGGCCAGTTCGAGAATCCGGTTAGCTACTGCATCGATGAAGTCTCGGTCATGGCTGACGAACAGCAGACCTCCTGACCAGCCAGCCAGATGCTGCTCGAGCCAGGCGACGCTATCCACGTCTAGGTGGTTGGTCGGCTCGTCCATTATTAGTAGGTCGGGTGCTGACAGCAGTAGACGGGCTAAGGCCACCCGCATGCGCCAACCGCCAGACATCTCGTCCATGGGGCGGGAGTGGTCCGCTGTGTCAAACCCAAGCCCTGAGAGGATCCGGTGGGCGTCAGCCTCCACGGCGTAGCCGCCGATCTGTTCGAACCGGGACTGGGCTGCACCGAACTCAGTTAACAGACGATTTTGTTCGTCGCCCGATGCAGCGCCTATCTGGATACCTAGGTCTTCGATACGGGCAGCTAACTCGGTAACCGGCCCAGCCCCCAGCATCACTTGTTCAAACACGGATCTACCGGTCTCGGTGGGTAGCTCCTGAGGGAGGTAGCCGATCCTTAGATCTCTGGGTCGGTGAACTTCGCCTGTATCGGGTTCCTGGATTCCGACAATGGTCTCGATAAGTGTGGTCTTACCCGTACCGTTACCGCCTACTAGGGCTATCCGCCGGCCACTCCCCAACTGGATAGCGACGTCACGGAACAGTTGCCTAGGCCCAAAGGCACGCGACAGTCCGGAGGCGGTGAGCATGGTCGGTTAAAAGCAGGAGCCGGCGGTCAGGCGACCGGCGGATCCCAACGAATCACGGCTGCTGCAGAGGACATGCCGGCGCCAAAGCCAACCAGGAGGACTAAATCACCGTTGTTGACCCGGCCAGCGTTGAGGGCGTCGACTAGGGCGAGCGGAATCGAGGCCGCCGAGGTGTTGCCAGTGTGTTCGAGGACCATCGCAGTTTTTTCCATGGGTATTCCCAGACGTCTCATGGCGGATTCGATAATTCGGATATTGGCTTGGTGAGGTACTACTAGGGCGATGTCATCTATCGATACGCCAGTCCGATCTAAAGCGTTAGTTGCTGCTGCCTCGAGAGCCAAGACGGCGCGTCGGAAGACCTCCTTGCCGTTCATAAAGATTTTCCCACCATGCTCACAAGTCAAGATTCCGGCTCCTGAGCCATCTGACATGAGGTCCCAGCCCAGAAGTGAAGGGGCGTCTGCTGTGCGCTCGATGACCACGGCACCAGCACCGTCGCCAAACAGCACGCAAGTGCTGCGGTCGGTCCAGTCGGTGATTCCACTGACGGCGTCACTACCTATTAGCAGGATCTTGTCGGTACCACCTTTGGCGAACTGCATAGCCGTTACTAGGCCGTAGACGAATCCTGAGCACGCAGCGTTGATGTCGATGGCACCACATGACATTCCAAGTTCGTGTTGGACGACTGAGGCACTGGATGGGAACTGTTGGTCGCTGGTGCAAGTAGCCAACAAGAGGAGGTCCACCTCGGTGGGTTCCACCATGGCCATGGCCAGAGCATCACGGCCGGCTGCAACTGACATTTCTGTGACCTTCCCCCCAACGTGCCGAGATCCGACGCCGGTGCGCTCACGAATCCACTCATCGGTCGTGTCAATTGTTTTCGCTAGGTCGTGGTTACTGACTCGGCGTTCGGGGAGGTGGGTCGCCCAACCGGTAATGCGGCCATGGGCCATGAGGTGCTCCGATGTGTACAGATTTAATGGTGGGCCCGTGGGTCCACAGGCTCAAGGGTAGCTAGTAGTCACCGGTAGGGTCGCCGAGTCATGGGAGATCACGAGATCGCTGGGCTTCTAGCCCAAGAAGCCGGCGAGGTATTACTTGCAGTGCTTGATGAAGGTATGGATGCTGGATGGGCTTTGTGGCAGTTCCAGGCTCAGGGTGACCAACGAGCCCACGACCACTTAATGTCCCGTTTGGTAGAACTACGACCCCATGATGCCGTGTTGTCCGAGGAGGGCAGTGACGATGGCACCCGACTGGGTGCTGGCCGTGTATGGATTGTCGACCCGTTGGATGGAACCCGGGACTTCGGGCGACCGGGCAGTGTGGAGTGGGCAGTTCACGTCGCTCTGGTAGAGGACGGGGTGCCGACTGCAGGGGCTGTTTCACTCCCGCCTACTGGCAGGTTGTTCGGCACGGATGTGTCGACGGTCAGACATGACCCTGAGCGGGATAGCCCTGTAGTCATAACCAGTAGATCTCAGTTGGGCGAGGCCGAAGAGGTGGCGGCAGCGATCGGTGGTGTGGTGCGATCGTGTGGCTCTGCGGGGGTAAAAGCCATGACGGTGGTTTCCGGCGTAGCCGACGTCTATGTCCATCCATCGGGCCTGTATGAGTGGGATGCCTGTGCGCCGGCAGCGGTGGCTAGTGCAAGTGGACTAGACGTATCAGGCATAGATGGGTCTCTGCTGGCGTTCAACAAGCCCCGACCTGTGGTGCCTGGGTTGGTGATTAGCCGCCCGGAGTACACCACCCGAGTGCTGGACGCCCTTGGCTGGTGACTGACTTCCTCTAGTTGAGGAGTTGGTGGAACAACCGATCAACTGCGCCAGCCAGTGTGGCCTCGTCAGCGTTGTTGAGGATTACGTGGTCGGCCACCGTTCGACGTTCTGCATCGCTGGCCTGGTTAGTCATGCGGGTTGACGCAGCCTCGGCCGTCATACCCCGATTAGATAACCGGTGGAGACGTACTTGCCGGTCGGCCTCAACTACCACTACCTGCGTGTAGCCCCGCCCCTCAGGGAGTTGACCGAGGTTACTTTCCACGAGAACTGCCATATCCAGAACCACTAAGTGGGGAGCGCTATTGGCTGTGGCAGCGGCAACTACGGCTAAGTCTGAGAGACGACGGTCTAATTCTCGGTTGATTGCTGGGTGGCTGATGGCCTCGAGGGCTCTAAGGCGCCCCTCGTCCGCAAAAACCTCTGTGGCCAGGGCACTCCGATCGATGGCCCCGTTGGCGTTGAGTACTCCCTCTCCGAATTCAGCGACTACGGCTTCGCGTACGCCGTCTTCGAGTAGGACTAGATGACCAATTTCGTCGACGTCAAGAACTGTGGCGCCTCGTTGACCCAACAGCGCCGCCACTGTGGACTTCCCAGCACCAATGCCTCCGCAGAGACCGACAACCCGAATTTGGTTGGAGGTCAGTGTGCTTGATGGATTGATGGATTGACGGATTAGGCCGTAGTGGCCGTCGAAACGTCGGTAAAGAACTTGGCTATGAACAGAATCGGGCTCGGCGAAAAATACGAATGGTTCGTCACTTTCATCCAACAGAGTGACCGCATCCCTAAGAGGGAGGTGGTTGAGCACGATTCCGGCTGGGTAAATGGGTGGCCGAGTATCGCCAGGCAACTCCTCACCTTCGACTGCCGGAACGACGAGGATGCGTCCGTCATGGTTGTGGTACACCACCCGGTCAATGTTGTGGTCAGCGTCAACGTAGAGGTAGAAGCCGTGATCGAGGAGCTCCATCTCGTCGACAGCTTCCTCGGCCGACATTGCGACCGTGGCCAGCGTCTTGTGGCGAACCACCTCCCTTTCATCATCTGGAATTGAGGCGTAACCCGGGTGGTCTCGTTCGGGTTCGGGTTCGGAAGCGTGGCGGCGGTTTTCTAAGCGCTTTCGATGGCGTCTAAGACGTCGCGTGAGACGCTCGTCTAGGTCTTCAATCGCCTCGTGGAGGGTGTTGGCCGAAGCATGGGCCCTCACTGGCACTCCGTTCAGGTCCATTGAGGCCTCAGCCATGGCCGACAACGAGTTAGTTGCGTGGTTCCGGATATGCAACTTGACCACCGCCGATAACACCGGTTCATGACCGAGTTGACACAACGCCTGGATCTTCCGGGTTGCCAGACTCCGGTCGGCTTGCTCTACGGGTCCCTTTGTGAGTAACTCCACCTCGCAGACTGGATGTGACTTCGCCAACCTTGGACCTCCCATTTTGATGTCGGTTCCAACCCCACCTGGGTAGGTGTCTAGACCGACGGTGCGCGTCTGTTAATCATGGCTCATCTATTTACTCCTGTCAGGTAGCAGGTCGGCTAGCAGGTGGGACTGGGTGGAGCCCATATCGCAGTGGTAAGAATGGGTCTCATGGCTTTTCGGCTGGCAACACTTACTGATGGCCGTGCTGTTCTCCTCGACGCCGGGTTAATGGATCCAGCTGGCTTGGGCGAACCTGGGGCCACTGCCCGTTGGTGGGAACTCAGTCGTTTGACCGAGGGTCTCTTAGCAGACCCCATGGCTGCCACGGCTGCTCGCGTCAATCTTGATGCTCTGACTGACGAATTTGGTATTCCGCTTGGTGATGCGGATGGAACGGTCGGACTCGATGGTCTTGGACCGGCGGTACCTCGTCCTCAGAAAGTTTTCGGCATTGGTCTGAACTACCTAGCCCACATCGATGAGATGGATCGAGTGCCGTCAAAAGCCCCAGTTGTTTTTACCAAGTTCCCCTCGTGCCTTGTAGGTCCGTCTTCCGACGTCTGCATTGTGGGAGACCGCACTGATTACGAAGTGGAACTTGTTTTGGTGATTGGCCGTAGGTGTCGGGATCTTGATGAGTCCGAGGTGTGGGACGCACTGGCCGGAGTCACCGTCGGCCAGGACGTATCCGAGCGGGTGACACAGAAGGCCTCTGAACCACCCCAGTTCAACCTCGGAAAGAGTTTCGACACCTTTGGGCCCATCGGTCCTGCAGTCGTCTCACCTGACCTCCTCGTTGAGCGTGATGACCTTGTGTTGACGTGTCTGGTGGACGGCGAGGTCCGTCAGGAGGGTCGAACTAGCCACATGATGATGGGGGTGGAGCAGTTGGTGGCCTACCTGTCGGGCATATGCACCCTTGAACCGGGTGATCTGGTGTTCACCGGCACCCCAGCAGGCGTAGGCGATGCTCAGGGTCGATGCCTTGAGGTGGGCCAGCGGATCGACTCCCAGATTGTGGGTGTGGGGCATATGGTCAACTACTGCATCTGAGGTGAATCAGATATCAGGTCACGGCGACCGGGGTTGAGACCTCATCAAAGAAATCTCCTCCCTTGTCGTCGATGACCATAAAGGCTGGAAAGTTCTCAACTTCGATGCGCCAGATGGCCTCCATCCCGAGTTCGGGATACTCAAGAACTTCGACAGAGCGGATGGAGCCCACAGCTAGACGAGCCGCTGGGCCACCGATCGATCCAAGGTAGAAGCCGCCGTAGCGGGAACATGCTTGGGCGACCTGTTGGGACCGGTTGCCCTTAGCCAGCATGACAAGACTGCCTCCTGCCGCCTGAAAGCGTTCGACGTAGGCGTCCATGCGTCCCGCTGTGGTTGGTCCAAACGATCCCGAGGTGTAGCCCTCAGGGGTCTTGGCTGGTCCGGCGTAGTAGACAGGATGATCCCGTAGGTAATCGGGCATGGGTTGACCAGCGTCAAGCAACTCGGCAATTTTTGCGTGTGCTAGATCACGTGCCACTACGAGTGTTCCGGTCAGCGACAGGCGTGTCTTTACCGGATACTTCGATAGTTCGGCTCGGATGGCGTCCATGGGTTGGTTCAGGTAAATCGGCACTACTTCGGGTGAGAGGTCTTCGTTGGTCACCTCGGGGAGGAAGCGTGCTGGGTTTTCTTCTAGTTGCTCGAGGAACAGCCCTTCGGTGGTGATTTTGCCCAGGGCTTGACGGTCAGCAGAACAAGATACGGCGATGCCCACTGGGTTGGAAGCCCCATGTCGTGGTAGGCGCACTACCCGGACATCATGACAGAAGTACTTTCCTCCGAACTGGGCACCGATCCCAAATTGTCGGGTCATCTCGAGAATGTGTTGCTCCCACTCGATGTCGCGGAACCCGTGCCCAGCCGGACTTCCTTCGGTGGGCAGGTAGTCGAGATAGTGGGCCGAGGCGTACTTAGCCGTGCGGAGTGTGTGTTCAGCCGATGTGCCGCCGATGACTACGGCCAAGTGGTAGGGCGGACATGCTGAAGTGCCCAGGTCGCGGAGCTTCTCGTCGAGGAAACGGGCCAGGTTCTTGGGGTTGAGTAATGACTTCGTCTCCTGAAATAAGAAACTCTTGTTGGCTGAACCGCCACCTTTAGCCATGAACAAGAACTTGTAAGCGCTTCCGGGCGTGGCCTCAATCTCGATTTGGGCAGGAAGGTTTGTTCCCGTGTTGTGCTCAGTGAACATGTCCAGTGGGGCCAGCTGGGAGTAACGAAGGTTTGATGTGAGGTAGGTGTCCTGGACACCTTGAGAGATGGCTACACGGTCGTCGCCGCCGGTAAGGACCAACTCACCCTTCTTGGCTGACACGATGGCTGTACCGGTGTCCTGGCAAGAAGGCAGTACACCACCTGCTGCGATACAGGCATTTTGCAGCAGTTCGGTCGCCACGAAGCAGTCGTTGGCTGAAGACTCAGGATCCTCCAGAATGGCCGCCACTTGAGCCAGGTGGCTAGGGCGCAGCAGGTGGGCGATATCTCGCATGGCCGTCGCAGTCAGCAGTCGGATGGCTTCAGGCTCGACCTCCAAGAAGGCTCGTCCGCCGGGGCCCTCAACAGTCGTTACCCCGCCGGCAGTGAGATGTCGGTACGTGACGGTGGCGTATGGGTCTTCGGTTAGTGGTAGAAGGTCGGCGGCCATTGGCGCCTCAGAATCGGCCATAGCTCCAACTTACTCGTCGGACCTCGTCGGGCCCGTCGGGTTACGGTTAGGCCGCCGACAGATCAGCGATGATCGGCGACCAGAACTCAGAACTACCCTCATCGCTCGGTATGTAAAAACTCAGCCGATCTACACAGTCGCCGTAGCGGTCCCGAAACTCTGAAGCGATGGAATCCTGCTCACCTACTACGGCGAATGTTTCCAACATTTCGTCGTTGATTATCTCACCCATCTCTTGCCATAGACCTTGTTTAGACATGCGGTTCAATTCGTCCTGCAAATCACCCCACCCGTGGATTTCGAGCACTGGTCGGTATGCCGGTGTTGATCCGTAAAAGGCGATCTGCTGGCGTACCCCAGTGGCGGCCTTGGCTATGGCCTCCTCCGTCGAACCGGTTACCACGAAGCCCGGACCGACTATCTCGAAGTCTTCCATGGTTCGGCCTGATTTCTCGAGGCCTCGGTGAATAGCCGGGACAGTGACCTCGCGTAAGTACTTCTCGGTACTGAAGGCGTGACAGATGAGTCCGTCGCATACCTCGCCAGCGACCTCAGACATGAGTGGGCCAACTGCAGCGATAAACACCTTTGGGGGCCCACACTGGTTAGGGCCCGGGTCAAAAAATGGAGTCATGAGCGTGTGTGTGTAGAAGTCCCCCCGGAAGGCCAACCTTTCGCCGTTGTTCCACGAAGCCCATATAGCCCGCATGGCGATGATCATTTCTCGCATCCGGGCTGCCGGCCTAGACCATTCCATGGAAAATCGTTTGGTTATATGAGGCTTGATCTGAGTCCCGAGTCCCAGAATGAATCTGCCGTTGCTATAGCGCTGCAGATCATGACCAAGATTGGCTAGCAGCATTGGGTTGCGGGCGAAGGCCACGGCGATCGACGTACCTAACTCGATGCGATCGGTGTGCTCGGCGGCCACCATGTGGGGAAGGAACGGATCGTGGCTGGTCTCGGCGGTCCAGGCCCCGGCATAGCCGGCATCCTCAAGACGGCGGGCCGCTTTGCCGATAGCACTAATGCCGCCACTGTCGGTGGCCGTGGTCAGTCCGGTGAGTCCGCCGTCGATCTTCATGACTCCAACGGTATCGGTGGCGCCTTCCCCCAGTACTGTCCGTCGATCATGGAACTTCTACTTATCCGTCACGGCCTGCCGGTCACCGTTGACAACAGAGCTACCGGGATTGAAGCTGATCCCGGTCTGTCTGAGCTTGGTCTCCGCCAAGCTGAGGCGTTGGCTGACTGGCTCACCAACGAGCGAATCGACGCCATCTATGCCAGCCCAAAGAGCAGGGCCCGTCAGACTGTCGAGCCGCTGGCATCTCGTCTGGGTGTCGACGTCATTGTCGAGCCGCTAGTCAACGAGTATGACCAAGGAGAGTTGGAGTACATCCCCATCGAGCACCTCAAGGCTGCTGGCGACCCTCGGTGGGAGGCGATGATGAATGGTGATGATCTGCCGAACCCTGAAGTCTTCCAGGCCCAGGTGGTTAAGGGAATAGAACGGATTATCACAGCGAATCGCGGACGCACCGTTGTCGTGGGATGTCATGGCGGTGTGGTGTCGGCCTATCTGGCGCACTTACTGGACATCCAGCGAGTGATGTTCTACGAGGCCCACTACACGTCAGTGGCCCGGGTGGCCGCTTCGTCAGCCGGCCACAGGTCTGTGCGCTCCATGAACGAACTAGGCCACTTGAAGGTTGCGGGTATCTCCCTCAGCGATCTCTGAATCTCACTTGAGTTAACTTGTCAGTTCAGGAAGGTTACGGAAGTGGTCCAGAGCCCCAGGGTTGGCCAGCGCCTCCACGTTGGTCACCGGTAGACCGTTCACAACGGCCCGAACGGCCAACTCGACTAATTTTCCGGACCGAGTGCGTGGTAATTCAGGTACCCCGATGATCACTGCCGGTGTGTGGCGTGGAGACGCCCCAGTTCTTACATTTGTCTGGATCTGGTGCCTTAGAGCGTTGTCTAGAACGACACCATCAGTCATCACTACAAACAACACCACCCGGACGTCACCCTCCCAAGGCTGGCCGATTACCAGCGCTTCGACGATCTCGTCAAGCTTTTCAACCAGCCGGTAGATCTCAGCAGTCCCAATCCGTACGCCACCCGGGTTGAGAGTGGCGTCAGATCGACCATGGATGAAGAATCCACCCTCGGGGGTGCGCTCGGCAAAGTCGCCTTGGTGCCACATCCCTCCGAAACGATCGAAATACGAGGCGTGGTAGCGCTCGTCGTGGGGATCGTTCCAGAAACCCAGTGGCATGGAGGGGAAAGGGGAGCGGCACACCAACTCACCTCGAACACCGGTTCCGGCAGTGATGCCAGCGTCATCTACAACATCCATGTCCATACCCAGTACTGGCCCTTGGATTTGGCCGGCATGGACTGGCCCGGTTGGATAACCAGCCACAAGACATCCGCAGAGGTCTGTGCCACCAGAAATAGATGCAAGATGGACATCAGTTAACCAGTCGGCGTAGACGTGATTGAACCCCTCCTGACTCAAAGGGCTGCCTGTCGAGCAGATAGTGCGAAGGCTGCTTAGGGCATGTGTCTCAATAGGGCGGAGGCCGTTGGCAGTGACCGAATCGATGAACTTTGCCGATACCCCGAGGAGGGTGGCCCCACAGTCGTCAACTAAGTCAAACAACCGGTTCCCATCGGGGTGAAATGGTGAGCCGTCGTAGAGAATCACGGTGGCGTCGGCGGCCAGTCCAGAGGCCAGCCAGTTCCACATCATCCAACCGGTGGTTGTGAAGTAGAAGATCCGGTCACCGGCCCGCACATCACACTGCAGCCGGTGCTCGACCAGGTGCTTGAGCAAGACTCCTCCCGCCCGGTGAACTATGCACTTTGGACGGCCGGTGGTGCCCGACGAGTAGAGGATGTACAGCGGGTGGTCGAAGGGTAAGTCCAGGAATCGGACGGTATCTGCGTCGTGTGGAGCGAGGAAGTTCTCAAGTGTCATTACTCCAATCGGGAGGGGGCCGATTGGTCCTCTTGTCAGGTCCTCAGGCACGACGACCACCTGGCGCACGCTAGGCAGGTTGGCAACCACTTCGCCGATTCGTTCAGTGACGTCATGGCGCCGGCCGGCATAGCGGTATCCATCGGTGACGAACAGGACCACTGGTTTTATCTGGCTGAACCGGTCAAGTACCCCGGACGCCCCGAAGTCAGGTGACGTTGATGAGAAGATGGCGCCAATGGAAGCGGTGGCCAGCATCACTGCAACAGTCTCAGGCACATTGGGCAACCACGCTGCGACTCGGTCACCGGGTTCTACGCCGAGCTCCAGTAAGGCCTGTTGAAGTTGGGATACCAGAACATGGAGGTCCCGGCGGGTAAGTGATCGTCGCATGTTCTCTACACAGGGGTCTTCACCACGAAAGATCAGCGCGGGACTTTCGTCTGCAAAGCCCAGAAGGTTTTCAGCGAAGTTCAGGTGTCCCTCAGGAAACCAATGGGTTCCTGTGAAGTGGTCAGAACCGTCATCAGCAAGTCCTATTGAACCGGGATCGCCAACCACGCCGAGTTGGTTCCAGACGGCTGTCCAGAAGTCGGTTGGGTTATCTACCGACCAGCGGTGGAGGTCTTGGTATCCGCCCTCTACTCCCACGGCCTGGCGGAATGCCTCGACTTGGGTGTTGGCACTATGGGTGGTGCTGGGGGTCCAGAGGGGGCTGGGCATAACAACTGAAACTAGCCAGCTGCTGAGACCCTCCGCGGTTTGGCAGGTCAGACTCTTTGCAGTGAGCGAAGATTTCGAACGACAGGTAGTTAGTGGAATCTGGGGACGTTGGTTCGAGGACCTGTCAGTGAGTCTCGTGATCCGCCATGCTCTCACTCGAACGGTTACTGAGGCCGACAAATTGCAGTTCTGCCTTATGAATCACAATCCCCAGCCTTTGCACCTTGAGGCCGAGTTTG
>CAWVUB010000031.1:0-20369 GCA_963933065.1 uncultured Acidimicrobiaceae bacterium
CCCACGGCCTTAGCATCAGACGCGGTCAGGTGCTTACCGGTGAGCAGGATGTCAGCAGCCTCCGTGAAGGGAATCTGACGAGCTAGGCGAACTGCTGATCCACCACCCGGATAGAGAGACCATCGGGCCTCTGATACTCCGAACGTAGAACTCTCCCCTGCCACCCTGATCTCTGTGCCCTGGAGAATCTCAGTTCCACCAGCAATCGCGTTCCCCTCGACCGCAGCGATGATGGGCACCCGAGGGTGCCGGGTCTTAAGGAGGCCGTCATAAATCCAACTAGACCCTTCTCGCTCCATGCGACCAGTTACGTCGTACTGGTCGTTTTGATCTGCGTCTCCGGCCATGGCTCGGAGATCCATTCCGGCGGAGAAGTGGTTGCCAGCCCCAGTCAGGATGCAAGCACGGATTGTCTGGTCGGCGTCAATTTGATCCCAGGCATCCGCGAGCCTTCCAAACATGGCGAGAGTCATGGCATTTCGTCGATCCGGCCTGTTCATGGTGAGAACCAGTACCGGGCCGTGACGATCTATCAAGAGATCAGACGACCTATCTGACATTACGAAACCTTTCTCAACTCAACCGGGGTTTAGGGCTGGAAGGACCTCGTCGACAATCAACTGGAGGGACTCCCAGCCAATCCCCGGATCAATACCGCCACAGAGAGGATGGACCACCGCAGCACCCTTTGTCTTAATAAGGTCGATGCACTGGCCAGGGGTAAGTATCGCATGCTGCCCTCCAGACTTCAGGGTTTCCAGGTTCGTGGCGTCAACCTGCCAACTCGTGCGCTGGTCGGGCTTCTGCCATGCGGCGTACGACCTGGCGTCGTATAAGAGATTCTCGGCAATCCGCTCCCACAAAGCCTCAGGATCGTTGGTTACCAGCACCAGTCCCGGACCAGACGGCATTACGCAAAACGGTGTCACGTAACCCACCTGATCGGCCTCCTTAAGGTAGGCGGACTCAAGTTCAAGATCATGTACCGCAGGTACGAAGGGAAGGTGATGGCGTGCTGCCCGCAGGGCTGAGGCTTCAACTGAGCCACCTACAGCCAGGAGCGAGTGGGGGTCGCTGGTTGGCTGTGGCGTCACCAAGACGGAACGGCCGTCTACCTGAACGGGCTGACCCTTCCAGGCCTCCAACATCGTGGCGAGACCCTCATCGGTGGCCCGTCCCCGGCGGGTGCGGTCTCGACCGAACATAGCGAACTCTTCATCCCGATAGCCGATACCCACTACTACGTTGATTCGACCAGGTGCCATGAGGTCAATGGCGGCTATGTCCTCAGCTATTCGGAGTGGCTCATGGAGTGGCAACAACAGGGCCGACACTGAACAAAAAAGGTTCTGGGTGGCGCCCAGTATCCCAGCTGCCACCACGAGCGGAGCACTTATGAAACCATCCTCTGATCCGTGGTGTTCCGACAGAACCACTCCGGCGAACCCGTGAGTGTCGGCGAACTTGACCATCTCTAGCATTTCGGCGTACTGGCGTGCGTGACTAAGGCTTTCTACGAAGGGTGGGATTCGCAGATCGAAACGGAGCAGAATCATGAGATGGACCGTTTTCTGGTCTGGCTTTCGAGAGCAGCGAAAGATGATCGAGCTACCTCAAGGTCAGCTTGATTCGTTATCCCAATCCAATTCTCGTCACTATCAATGACCTCGATTGATAACCGACCTTCAGCCCTCTGGGCATCCAGCGCCATAGGCAACAGGAACTCAGCAGTTGCAGAACCTCCATACACGGCATGAAACCCTTCCCACTGGTCAGCGAGTCTGTCTACTGCAGCCAGCGGCAGGGACCAGATATTCATGGAGACTGAAGTCTCTGCAGATAACTCATCAGGCGGTTCGTTCGCCCGTATGACGCCATCTTCCAGTCTGATTCCGTGCGTCTCTAAGAGACCCAGAAGGAGTCCATGGCTGTCAAGGGTGCAGACGCCCCGTGACACCGTGCCGGAGGCCGGGAGAGTACGACCCAACTGGAAACCCAGCATGGCGGCGGTTGGTAACTTGCCAGAAGAATCTTTCGAGGCGGCCGCCATTCGGGCGATTCCTGTTGGTCCATAGTGATCGTCCGCGTTAACGATGATTACAGGACCATCAATGACTGAGCGGGCGCTTACTACTGCGTGTCCAGTACCCCAAGGCTTGGCCCGACTTGGTCCGAAAGCATCTTGGTGAACCATCGTGAGGTCCAGGTTGTCGCCATGTTGGACAGCCAGGTGCTGGCGAATGGAATCGTCAAGATCTGTGCGGCCAATCACGACTACTCGATCAACCCCTGCAACGGAAGCCTCTCGTATGGAGTGGTCTAATATGGCCGCCCCGTTGGGACCCACATCAGCCAACTGCTTCGTACCCCCAAATCGGGACCCCAGCCCTCCAGCCAAGACGACAAGGCTGGTCACGGCGTCCACCTCAGTTTGCGACCGGTGTAGAAACTGGCATCTTCAGTCAGCGCCAGCGTTTGGATCACGTTCACCACGCAAGAACGCCGAGCGGGCCTCATCCCCGCGACCAAGCAGATTCAACTCGAAGGTGAACCCTTGCTCAAAGCGATAGCTGGTTCGCACGTCGACCGGATCTATACCGTTCATGGATGCCTTGGCAGCCCTCATAACAGAAGGATCTTTGGCCACCAAGACTCCTGCGACCTCTGCAGCGGCAGCCATTAACTCCTCAGTAGCCACAACCCGAAGTATCGATCCGTAATCGTGTAGTTCTTCAGCCGTCGCAGGTTCACAGCTATACAGCATCCACCGAGCCCGGTGGGCCGGTACAAGCCGCATGAGATGAGTGGCAGCCCCGAGCGCTCCGTTATCCACCTCAGGCAAGCCGAAACCAGCACCCTCTGCAGCCACAATCACATCTGCGTTGCCCACTAGTCCAATCCCGCTTCCCAAACAGAACCCGTTGACGGCCGCCACAACCGGCACTGCGCACTCGTAGACAGCCCTGAATGCTTCGGCGCAAGAGCGATTGGCTTCAACTAGACCCAGATGGCCGCCATCCGCGTTCATGGCCTGGATCTCCTTGATGTCCACCCCTGCGCAAAATCCCCGGCCTTCGGCGGTCAGGATTACTGCCCTCACTTCAGTCCGATTTTTGTAGCCGTCCAGCAATGAAGCCAAGCGGTAGGTGTCAGCAATGCCTAACGCGTTAACGGGCGGATTTACCATGGTGATAGTTGCCACTCCGTCAGCAACTATCTCTTTCACAGCCATTCTGTCTCCTCTCTTTTTCTAGTCTTTTCAGCGACGTACGATTACGGATGACCCGTGGCCAAAGAGGCCTTGATTGGCACTAATTCCTACCCGGGCGCCATCTACCTGACGGCGACCAGCCTGCCCACGTAACTGCCAAGTAAGTTCGCACACCTGGGCAATCGCCTGAGCTGGGACCGCCTCTCCAAACGCCCCAAGACCACCACTGGGGTTGACTGGGATGCGCCCACCAATAGATGTCTCACCGGCCCGGAGCAACGACTCAGCCTGGCCTTCGTCGCATAGCCCTAGGTGTTCATACCAATCCAGCTCTAGTGCCGATGAGAGGTCGTACACCTCAGCAACGTCTACCTCCTGAGGCTCGATGCCCGCTTCGGCATAGGCCAGGGCCCCAATGGATTCCTTAAAGCTCAATGTGGGTGGCTCAACTGTCGCCGCCGAGTCCGTTGCTAGGTAAGGAAGGTCAATCACCGTATCCGGATAGGTAGGCATGACTGTGGACAAGCCCGCCACCCTGACCGGGTCGTTCAAGCCCCTCGAGCGCGCGTAGTCCATCGAAGAGACAACCAAGGCTGCCCCTCCATCGCTGGTCGCACAGACCTCCAGTAGCCGGAGTGGATCCGAGACAACTGGGGAATTGCCAATGTCCTCCAGGTCGTACTCTTTTGGGTATCGGGCATTCGGGTTATGCACACCATGGCGGCTGTTCTTGACCTTGACTAATGCAAAGTCGTCCGGTGTGGCCCCGTAGAGGGCCATTCGCCGCCGGGCATGGAGACCGAAGTAGACCGGATTGGTCGCTCCAACCATGTGGAACCGGAGCCAGTCGGTGTCGTCAGGTCGGTTCCCATCAGACGGCGCCAGAAAGCCCTTGGGTGTGGTGTCGGCGCCGATCACGATAGCCACGTCACAGGCTCCTGAGAGGATCTGCCCGCGAGCAGCCGATAACGCTGTGGCACCCGATGCGCATGCGGCGTAAGTGCTGGCTACCTGGGCGCCGTTGAAGCCCAGTGCTCGAGCGAAGGTTGCACCGGCGACATAACCCGGATATCCGCAACGGACTGTTATAGCACCAGACACAAAACCTACGTCATTCCAGTCCACCTGAGCATCGGTCAACGCCGCTCGCGCAGCATGAACACCGTATTCGGCAAAGTTGCGACCCCACTTTCCCCATGGATGCATTCCCACACCAATAATGGCGATTTCATCCATGGGTAGGACTGCTTTCGGTTAGACGAGCCCGGTCATGCACTGGCCCCCCACTGCTGTCAGAACCAACTTCGAGAGGACACCACTGCCATGTCATGTAGTCAACATCGTCATCGGTGTAGAGAATTCCCAGTTCAAGCTGAACCTCCATTCCGACGCTCAGATCATCAACTGTCCAGCCAGGGACCACTTGGCCCAAGATCACCATCTGCTCAACCTCTAACTCCACTGCGGCTATCACGATGGGTTCATAGGGTTCAGCAATGATGAACGGTGGTGGCGGCGGATAGGCGCTGTTGGTGAAAGACCAGATCCGTCCCCTCCTGCTAAGCAGCACCGTCTCCACGGCTCCATCCGGTCGGTGGGGATCACCACCTCCAAGATGTAACGGAAAGCAATAACCGCCACTTTCTAGGCGGCCGCCGATCAACTGTGGTTCGTCGCTCATCGTGAAGAAACCATCAACAGCTGGAACACTCATCCGCTCAGCGGTCTCAGTCATGGCCTACCCATCCCTTTACTTTAAGGGCCACACAGCACAACGATTCTAAATCATGCCACCGGAGGCTTCCTAGTGGGTTCGTACTTGGCTTTCAGTCGAGCCGGATACCGGGCCGTCCGGAGGTGACCGGTACCGTCAAGATAATGAGTGGGAAATCTGACGACGCAGCGTTTATCGACCGAGTCGAATCCTTCCACGTCGAACACTGCAGAAGAATCGGCGCCCCTCTCAGCAGCGGAGTCGGTTATAACGATCCCGACGACCTCGCTGCTGCTCGGGTGTACCAAGCTGCTTTGGCTGATGCTGGCCTAGCTGGTCTAACAACTCCCACCGAATTCGGCGGAGCCGGCCTGACCGCCCATCATCAAGAACTCTTCACGCAGACAGCAGCAGCCTGGTATCGACCTGACTCAGCTCTGAGTATCTCGCATGGCATGTGCCTTCCAATGCTCAATCAGTACGGAACTCACGAGCAGAAGACTGCATATCTTGCCGATCTAGTCCGGGGCACCACGGTCTGGTGTCAAATGTTTTCTGAACCAGGTGCAGGCTCAGATGTTGCCGGGTTAGCCACAAGAGCCGTGCTCGATGGCGAAGAATGGACACTCGATGGACAAAAGGTCTGGACCTCAGGTGCCCACTATTGCGATTTTGGTCTTGTGGTGGCTAGGACTGATCCAAGCCTTCCAAAACATCAGGGTCTCTCAATGTTTATTGTCGACTTGCATTCTCCCGGCGTCGACATCCGTCCTCTGGTTCAGATGTCCGGAGCCCGCGGCTTTAACGAAATCTTCTTTAGTGACGTTCGTTTCCCACAAGCCAACCTGCTCGGAGAGGCCAATCAAGGTTGGAGCCTCGCCGTTTCCATGCTGATGTTTGAGCGTGTCTCCATCGGGGCGGGCGGTGGCGGACTGAACACTAAACGTACTCCTGAGTTAATCCAGCTTGCCCGTGACCTCGGCCGATCTGATGACCCACTTGTTCGTCAAGCGTTGTCTGACCTCCATATACGTGAAGAGATAAAGGGCTACATAGCCCAGCGAATCCGAGCCGCAGCTGCCGCCGGCCGGGTTCCAGGTCCTGAAGGCTCAATCGCCAAACTGACAGGTGCGCTGCTGGCCCGTCGGACACGTGACACCGCTATGGCCATAACCAAAACGGGTGGCCAGGCATGGAACCAATTAGACCAACACCATCAGGATTTACGCGCGGCCGCTGGAGAGAAGTGGTCCAACTTTTGTTATAACGCAGCAGGTATAAGCCTGGCGGGCGGCACTGATGAGGTGCAACGCAACATCATCGGTGAAAGAGTTCTTGGACTCCCCAAAGAACCAGATGCCTTCAAAGGTGCAGCCTGGCAGGACGTTCCAAGGAACTAGCCCATGTTTCTGGACCTTACCGATCAACAAAAGGCTCTCCAGCTCCAACTGCGGACCTATTTCACTGCACTCATGACGCCCGAGGTCAAGGCCCGGGTTTCCAGTGCGGACTTCGCTGAGAACATTGCCTACAAGGCCCTTATTCGCCAGATTGGCGACGACGGCTGGCTCGGCGTGGGGTGGCCGACCGAGTACGGGGGACGTGGCTTTACTCCAGTCGAGCAGTACATCTTCTTCGATGAGTCTCAAGCGGCGGGCTGTCCAATTCCCTTTCTCAGCACCAACACTGTCGGCCCCACTATCCGTGATTTCGGAAGTGAAGCCCAAAAGCACTTTTTTCTCCCAAAAGTACTTTCCGGCGAAATGCACTTCTCAATTGGTTACTCAGAACCAGATGCCGGCACTGACCTAGCCGCTCTTCGGACCCGTGCGGTACTTGACGGTGACCACTGGGTGATCAACGGCCAGAAACTTTACACAAGCCTCGCCTATAACGCCGACTACATCTGGTTGGCGGCACGCACCGACCGGGATGCGCCCCCCCACAAGGGGATTACCGTATTCCTAGTTGACACCAACGACCCAGGATTCTCCATCCAACCGTTCGAGACATTTGGTCAGACTCACACCACGGCGACCTTCTACCAAGACGTTCAAGTGCCTGACGCCATGAGAGTCGGCGAGGTCAACGGCGGGTGGAGTCTTATCACCAATCAGTTGAACCACGAACGGGTCTCTCTGTTTCCTGGGGCTCGACTCGTCCAGATAACCAACGAGGCAGTGACTTGGGCGCGCACGACGGTCGCAGCCGACGGTCGCCGGCTGATTGACCATGAATGGGTCCGCATCGCACTTGCCGAATGTCGATCCTTGGCCCGCCACCTCGATCTCCTGAACTGGTACGTCGCTGCCGAGAACACCGCCGGGCGAATAAACCCAGCCCATTCCTCTTCAATAAAGGTTCACGGATCGGAGTCCATGCACCGTGTCTACACACTGCTTACCCAGGTCATGGGCGCCACCGGCGTCCTACGAGCCGACGCCCCGGGAGCCACCATCCTCCAGTCAATTGAAGCCTCCTACCGCAGTGTCTGGGTCATGACATTCGGTGGCGGAACCAACGAGGTCCAACGAGACATCATCGCCATGACCGGCCTAGGTCTTCCGCGCGAGAAACGTCGCAAGTCGGATAATTCCCCACAAGCAATGAAGCACTGATCTCCATGGATTTCATGCCTACCGCTGAACAACAGGCCGTCACCAGCTTGGCTGACCAAATTTTCGGTGACGCTCTTAGCCCAGAACGACAGAGCGCTCGTCTCCGATTAGCTGATTCCAGCAATACCTGGTTCGATTGCGACCTGTGGAGACTGCTGGCCGACGCTGGGCTACTGGGGATCACCCTCTCTGTCGATGTTGGAGGAGCTGGTCTCGACGCAGTGGCTCTGGCTCTACTGCTGCGCTCCCAAGGCGCCCATGTGGCACCTCTCCCGCTTCTGCCGTCATCAGTGGCGGCCTTTGTGTTGAATCACCACGGGAGCCCCGAACAGCGACAACGTATTCTTCCGGGCATAGCCGATGGCTCACAGGTGTTGACTGTCGGCGTTCAGGAACTTCTCGATGACCGACTCAATACACCGAAATGTACTTTCGAACGTGGCCAACTAACCGGAACGAAAGTGGTGGTCGAACATTTTGAAGTAGCCAATCACTTGCTAGTCACCGCCTCTTCGAAGAGCGGGCCTTGCTGTGTTCTTGTCGATAAGTCAGCGACAGGCATTTCTGTCACAATTGGGCGCTCGACTCGGTTCCAGCCCCTCGCTGAGGTCACCTTCCAGAACACACCTGGAGAAGTGGTCGGCGAGCCCACCACAGTGAAGGTGCTCCTAAACCATTTGCGCCTAGCCATCTGCGCTACGCAACTCGGAGTCACGGAACGGGCACTAGCCCTGACAGCCGAATATGCAACAAACCGGCAGCAGTTTGGGCGGCCCATCGCTACTTTTCAAGCCGTAGGGCAGCGACTGGCTGATCAGTTCATAAACGTTGACGGGATCCGACTTGCCACGCTCTCCGCAGCCTGGCGTTTGGCCAACGGCTGTAACGCCGACGAGGACCTGCTGATCGCGAAGTGGTGGGCGTCAGAGCGAGCAACCGAAGTTGCCCATGCCACCCAACACATACACGGCGGAATGGGAATGGCTACGGATTATCCACTGCACCGCTACACACTCTGGAACAAGCACCTAACCACGTCTCTCGGGGCGGGCAACCAAACCCTGCGCCACCTCGGCGCACTGTTAGCCGACTGACTGAACTGATTGCGAGATTCTTCCATGCCCCACCACGACCTCCTGATTCTCGGCGGAGGTTCAGGCAACTCAGTAATCGGTCCTGAACACGACCACTGGGACATCGCTATCGCCGAGCCCTGGGATTTCGGGGGAACCTGCATGAACCGCGGGTGCATTCCTTCCAAGATGCTTGTCTATGCAGCCGACGTGTCTCTTGCTGCCCGTCATGGTTCTCTCCTCGGGTTGCGAACGACCTCTGAACGGGCCGACTGGGTGGGAATCCGGAACCGAATCTTTGGCCGAATTGATCCAATCGCCGAGGCCGGTCTCGCCTACCGGGAGTCTCTGGACAACGTCACGGTTTATCGCCACGCTGCCCGCTTTACCGGAGACCGGGCTGTGCTGCTCGGCAGGACCGAAGTAACGGCTGAGAAGATTGTGTTGGCAATGGGCGCCCGCACAACACTGCCGCCCATTGATGGCCTAGCCGCCGTGCCATTTCGAACGTCAGATGACGTCATGAGAATTGACTCCTTACCCGAACACTTGATGATCATCGGTGGTGGTTTTATCGCCCTGGAGATGGCGCATATATTCGACGGACTCGGCTGCAAAGTCACCATTATTCACAGGGGTGACCTTCTTCTTCGAGGTGCCGATACTGAAATTCGAAAATGCCTAACTGAGGCCTACAGGAGTCGGATGGACCTGCGATTAGAGACCAGCGTCTCTCTTGTCGAGCACTGCATGGATGGTGAAGGACGCGGAGTGTTTCACCTAGTCCTTTCGGATGGCACGCCGTTAACGGGTGACGAACTCTTGGTAGCGACTGGCCGTACTCCTAACGGCGACCTAGCCGAAGTCGCCCTTGGTGGTATCGCCACTGATGACGGGGGTTACGTAATCACTGATAGCGAAATGCGGACCACCGCAGAAGGAGTGTGGGCTCTGGGGGATGTCACTAATCCAGTCCAACTGAAACACACCGCAAATGCCGAGGCCAAAGTGGTGGCTCACAACTTGCTGGACCCCGCCCATCCTCGACTGATTAATCGCAAGTTCATACCTCACGCAGTTTTCGGACATCCTCAGGTCGGCTCGATCGGCCCCACTGAACAGGAACTTCTCGCCGTGGGCCGCCCTTTCCTCATGGCAACCCGTGATTACGCATCTACCGCCTACGGCTGGGCAATGGAAGAAACCGTTGGTTTTGCAAAGGTGCTGGCTGACCCTGAGACCCGGCTCCTTATCGGTGCACACATCGTGGGCCCACAGGCCCCAACTCTGATTCAACAACTCATTCAGGGCATGGTTGCCGGCCAGACCGTCGACGAGATGGCGCACGACCAACTCTGGATCCATCCCGCCATGCCCGAGTTGCTCGAACAAGCGCTTCTTGCACTCTGATTTAAGTCACAAATAAGACTACGAAAGGAGCAATCATGCACGAAGTAGAAGGAAAGGTGGCTGTCATTACCGGTGGCGCCTCCGGGTTGGGTCTCGCCTTCGCGCATCGCTTCGCTGCAGCCGGAATGAAAGTGGTTCTTGGTGACATCGAAATAGCCGCTCTGGACAATGCGGTCGATGGACTACGCGACGTTGGTGCCGAAGTGCTAGGCGTTCGTTGCGACGTCTCCAACGCGGCCTCCGTCCACGACTTAGCTAGAGCCGTCAACGAATCCTTCGGTGCAGCCCACGTGGTCTGCTTAAATGCCGGGGTCGCGACCTCTGGCCCACTTAACGAACAGAGCCTCGCCGACTGGGAATGGGTCCTAGGAGTAAACCTGATGGGAATCGTTCACGGCCTCGATGCCTTCCTGTCTGGACTCGTTGAACGTGATGAAGGTCACGTGGTTATCACGGCTTCGGTAGCAGGCCACACCGCCTATCCCACCCTTGGCCCCTATTCGGCCACTAAACACGCTGCGGTCGCAATCGCAGAAACGCTCTATAACGAGTTGATGTCAAGTGGCTCACAAGTTGGTGTAACCGCACTGTGCCCGGGTTTTGTCGACACCAAAATCTTCGATTCCAGTCGAAACCGACCTGAACACTTGGCTGTCACATTGCCAGAACCCGAATCAGCGGAAAATCAGCTGGTCCGGGCAGCGTTCTTAGAAATGATCGCCGCCGAGGCACCCAAGCCCCACACCGTCGCTGACTTGGTACACGACGCCATCCTTGATAGGACGTTCTGGGTGTTCACCGATGAGCAACACCTCGAAGGTATTGGACACCGGCACGCTGAAATCAAAGAACAACGAAATCCAACAGAAATCCGATCGATAGCCGAGAATGCTCTCGACTGAGCACCTTCCAGCAAATATCAGTTTGCTAGATCAGTGGGTGCCAACGCAGCGTCCACAAACTCCTTGGCCCATCGATAATCGGACTTTCCATTAGGACTCCGTTGCAGCCGATCTACAAAGACAATACGTTTCGGCACCTTGAACCCCGCTATAGAACTCCGGAGTTCAACCCTCAGCGTGTCTTCATCAGCCGCACCAGATGAAACCAATTCAACTACCGCAGCGACAGCCTGGCCCCATCGATCGTCAGCAATGCCAACCACGTTGCAGTCCGTGACCGCTTCCAACTCCTTAAGGGCCTCTTCGACTTCTTCGGGAAACACCTTCTCCCCGCCGGTATTGATGCAAGCGGAGCCCCTCCCCAGCAGAGTT
This sequence comes from uncultured Acidimicrobiaceae bacterium, assembly GCA_963933065.1. Lineage (GTDB taxonomy): Bacteria > Actinomycetota > Acidimicrobiia > Acidimicrobiales > MedAcidi-G1 > UBA9410. Next base: position 11,301 of record CAWVUB010000031.1, read on the forward strand.
ATCGCCCCATCGGCCTCCACTGTCGCCCAGTCGCCAGGAATCGACCAGCGGCGCCCCCTGATCACGGGAAAGGCCGATTCTGTCTTCTTGGGATCCTTGAAGTAGCCCACCGGCAGCGGCCAGCCCAGAGCAACCCGTCCCCACTCCTTCGATCCCGGTTTCACCTCACGGTTATCCGCCGTAAACACCCTGGTGTGCTCACCTAAGGCGAAACGGGCCGTGATCTCCTTCTGGCCGGCAGCTCGGGCTTTCCCTGACGTCACCTGACTGGCCATACCGGTCCCCTCACTCGACCCTAGAGAGTCGAGGATGGTGCAAGGATGATGATCCAGGAGAGCTTCCTTGATCGCTGCACTGAACATCACCCCAGACGACAACAGCAGGCGAAGTGAAGACAGGTCCGGCTTGCGACTCTCAGCCACCGACCGATCCAGCGCCTCCAGCATCGGGCGCCCAAATGCGTCCCCAACCATGCTGATCATGGTGATGCCGTCCGTTTCCACAGTACGCCACAGCTCATCAGCATCGAAGTTGCGATTGGCCAAGGTGGCCAGCATCCCACCGTGACTCAACGTGGCCAGGCCGGGGATACCTGAAGTTCCGTGCATCAACGGTGCGGCACAAAGTTGGCGCATCTCTCGGCCTGCGTTGGCAACGCGCCGGGCGATGGCTGCCGCTTCGACTGGCGTAGTCGGGGTGGACTCACGAAAGGAGCGAAAGGTCGCCTCCATGGAGCCTAAGAGGTTGGTGTGATCCCACATGACAGCCTTTGGCATGCCCGTGGTGCCCCCCGTGTACAAGAACCAGAGGTCACTCCCAGAACGATCAATCCGTTTCATGGGATCGGCAAGCAACGCCTCCTCATACGAGATTGCCCAGCCCGGAGTTTCTAGTGGAGAACCACCCACTTGGATCAGTACTTTCAGCTCCGGGCACCGTTGACGAACGGCATCCACACGATCGGTCAAAGTGTGATCAAAAAAAATTGCTTCAGCGTCAGCGTTCGCCAAGATGTACGCCAACTCATCGCCGGTGTAACGGTAATTAACGTTGGCGGGGACTCCTCGCATCTTGAAGGTTGCGTACTGGGCTTCGGGGTACTCACTCCCGTTGTAAAGAAATAGAGCTACCTTGCTGCCCGGACTCAGGCCACCGGTACTCATCACCTCAGCCAGACAGGCCGCCCGATTGTCAAACTCAGACCACAAAGTGGGGACTCCACCTGCCGAGTGGGCACGCTGGTCGCCGACCTCGTCGGCAATGGCCTCCCATGCTGTAGCCAGATTTAAACGTCCGTCAGTTGCTTCCACAGTCGCCGATGGTACTGAACCGGAGCCACCTCACTGCCATGAAATCGATTGAGTGCAAATAGGCACTGGCCAGCGTTGAGTACCCCTCTATGATCATTGCTCGTGGGCAGCACCTTCGGATCTCTTTTCCGCCTAAGCACTTGGGGCGAAAGTCATGGAGCCGGCATTGGCGTTGTGATCGATGGGTGCCCGCCACGACTCCCATTATGCGAAGACGACCTACAGCGCGACCTTGATCGCCGGCGCCCGGGACAGAGCCGGCTCACCACACAGAGAAATGAAGCAGACAGAGCGCAGATTCTTTCCGGCGTTTTCGAAGGGAAGACAACAGGTGCTCCAATAGCGGTATTAGTAAACAACGACGACGGTCGTTCTGGTGCCTACGACCATCTGCAAAACTTGTATCGGCCTTCACACGCTGACTTCACCTACGACACCAAGTACGGCCACCGTGACTGGCGTGGCGGTGGTCGCTCCAGTGCCCGAGAGACCATCGGCAGAGTGGCCGCCGGGGCGATCGCCCGACGCCTGCTGGACGAAGTGGCCGGGATCTCCGTCCTCGGCTGGGTCTCACGAGTCCACGAGGTGGTGGCAGAAGTCGACTCCCGATCAGTAACCATCGAGGATGTTGAGGCTGACCCCACCCGCTGCCCCGATCCAGTTGCTGCACAGACGATGGCCGCTGCAATCGATGCTGCCCGACGAGATGGAGACTCACTTGGGGGCATCGTGACCTGTGTAGCCCGAGGAATGCCCGCAGGTCTCGGTGTCCCTGTGTTCGATCGTCTTGAGGCCGATCTGGCTAAGGCAATGCTTTCGCTACCTGCCGCCAAGGGGTTCGACATCGGGAGTGGATTCGATGCCGTATCCATGACGGGCCGCCAGCACAACGATGCCTTCGTGCCTGGCCCTGATGGCCCAGTTACCAGCACTAACCGCTCCGGCGGCGTCCAAGGTGGGATAAGCAACGGCGAAGATGTGACATTACGCGTCGCGTTCAAGCCGACTGCGACCATTTCGTCACCTCAGGACACTGTCACAGTCGATAACGAGGCCGTAGTTCTTGAAGCCAAGGGGCGTCATGATCCGTGTGTGCTTCCACGGGCAGTCCCCATGGTCGAGGCCATGGCGCTAGTGGTCCTAGCCGATCACTGGCTTCGCCAACAGGCCACCGACGTTCTTCCCCGCTGAGTTCCCCAGAGGTTACGGCCACGGCGCTCAGGATCTAGGATTGTCTGTATTCTCTATCGACCAAGACCGAGGTGCACGTCGTGACCAAGCCTGAGTTACGGAACATGGACTTTCGATTCAACCGGCCCATCCCTTACGAGATTCCTGAATTTGACGATGTCGTAGCCGAGCGCCAGCACCGTAAGGAACGCCTGGCTGCCGCCTTCCGGATATTCGGCAAGTTCGGTTTCAATGAGGGAGTAGCCGGTCACATCACCGTACGAGATCCCGAGCACACCGACTGTTTCTGGGTGAACCCATTCGGCACCCCATTCAGTCACATCCGGGTATCTGATCTCGTGCTAGTCAGCCACACTGGAGAGATCCTGGAAGGAGATTGGGCGATAAACCAAGCAGCCTTTGCCATACATTCAGGACTCCACATGGCGCGTCCGGACGTGGTTGCCGCAGCCCACTCCCACTCACTTTACGGAAAGGCCTGGTCGTCGCTCGGACGCCCACTAGATCCGATCACTCAAGACAGTTGCATCTTCTACGGCGATCATGTGGTTTTCAATGACTACACCGGCGTGGTCAACGACCCGGATGAAGGCAAGCAGATCGCCCACTCGCTCGGTGGCCGGAGTGCAGCCATCTTGCGTAACCACGGCCTTTTGACCGTTGGCGGTTCCGTCGAAGCAGCCACATGGCTGTTCGTGACCATGGAAAGATCCTGTCAGGCACAACTGCTGGCCGAGGCAGCCGGAACACCGATAATCATCGACGATGAGACTGCTGAAATTACTCACCGTCAGATAGCTGGCGATTTTGCAAGTTGGTTCAGCGGTCAGCCGTTATTCGCCCAGATTCTGCGAGAACAGCCTGATCTTCTGGATTGAAATGCTGTCTAACCCTCGACCAAAGACACACCGCTTCAGTTGAGACCCGACCTTAGACGGGGCAGATAAAAGTTGTCAGGCTGCGTGGGTGACTAGCAGGCGTTCAAGATCTCGGCGATACAAAATTCGAATGTGTATCCCAGGATGGCGTTCCCGGAGGAGTCGAATCTTACGGTTCTTGCGGGTTACCAGCGCCTGACGAAGTGTCGTGACCTCCAGGTAGAGGTCATGGTCTGGTAAGTAGAAATCAGGCGTAAACGCCATCCGGGGATTTCCGTCTGGAGCAGTCTCGAGCACAAAGGTGCGGGGCTCGTATTCCCAAGATATCTCGTAGAAATTGAGTAGGTCGGCTATGTGTTGTTCAGATTCGTGAGCGAAAGTTGGGACAACAGTCGACGGCTCAACCTTGAGGCGTCGTACCTCACCTATACCGATGACTTTCGCTACTCCCCCAACGTCAACCAACCTACTGGCTCACTGCCTTGTCGAATGATTCGGCTTCAACAGCCCCATGCCCCTGTGGATACAACTCCACTATCCGGGCGTCGACTTGATCTTTCACTCCAGCCAACGGGAGGATATTCAACACTCCTTGGCCGTGACGCAGGAGGTCCACGATCTCCTCCTCGCCAGTCCGGATCATTACTGAGGTCCCACTGATCACAAGATTCACCCGAGTTACGTCCTCCTCGAGGCTTTCGGTCAGATAGGAGAACACCTCACGGACTAGTTCGAGACGAATGCCAGCATCCAGGAGAGACTTGATCGCCCGCAATTCGAGGAGGTCGCGATACGAGTAAAGCCGCCGGCTACCGCTCCCGGCCGCCTGGGCCAGCGACGGATGAACCAACTTGGTTCGAGCCCAATAGTCGAGTTGGCGGTAGGTGATACCAGCAATCTCAGCTGCCCGCTTCCCCGAATAACCCTGTTCCATCTTCATGAACGCCTCATCTGACTGCGATCCGGACGGTTGACTTGCCATGGGACGTCTCCCTCAATTCGGGCCCGGCGTTCCATCGGTGAAACTACAGCCCTGTGACTCTTGACAGCGTAGAGATAGTGGGGCCAAGAATCAAGTGTTTCGCGCACACAGTGGGTTTGTTCGCGCTTAGAGCGCGACAATTTTCAGAAGCAAAGAACGAATCAGGATTGGAAATCCTCAGGATCGATCGAGTCCAAAAAGGCCCTGAACTCCTCCACCTGCGCTTCAGCCGCTGGGGCCTGCGACGATTCAGTAACCAACTCACCATCATTTGGTGGTGGAACAAAACCGGCCTCCTGTATGACCTCTTCCTCGACGAAGACCTTCGCTCCAGTCCGTACAGCCAAAGCAATCGCGTCAGAAGGTCTAGCGGAAACCACCTCAATCCCGACCGGTCCCCGGAGTGTGACCTCAGCAAAGAAGGTCCGCTCTCGTAACTCGGTCACCACAACCTGTTCAACGGAGACCGAGAATGTCTCCAACAACGTGGCCATCAAATCATGGGTCATCGGCCTCGGTGGGTCCTGCCCGGCCATAGCCAAGCCAATCGCCTTAGCCTCGGTCAGTCCGATGAAGATGGGCAGCATCCGCTCTCCATTTGATTCTCTCAGCAGGACAACCGGTGTATCCGACGGCAGCACCTCTTGTACACCCAGCACGTCCATAGCGATCACCGGACCCCTCCCCCGGTAGAGATTTTCAGGGTGTTCAACTGTGGTGACTGCACGTGGAAACCCTACTGCCGGCTTCCGGTCCATCCGGTGTTCCTGACAACCTTCAGTAGTTCAGAACCAGCACCGTCCAACTCGGCCAAGTCGACTTCCACAACTGTTGGAAGATTCCGGAACTCACCCCGATGATCAAGGCCGAATCCGACCAAAAAGGTCGCTCCGGTGTCAAAACCCACATGGTCGAGGGTCATGGGCAGAACTCGCCGGTCAGCCCGGTCAAACAATGTGCACACTCGGATCTCAGCTGCTTGGTGTGAATCAAGATGGCGGCGAAGGTAATCGAGTCTGAATCCTGTATCCACCACTCCCTCCACCAATAGAACCGAACGACCGGCAATATCGATCGACAAGTCGCGAGTGAGGCGAACCCGTCCACTGTCTGGAGCGAACGGGCTTAGCGCCAAGAAGTCGATTTCAACCGGCACCTGAAACTGGCGAACCAGGTCGGCCATGAAGGGGAGGCAGCCTTTGAGGACGCCGACTACCACCGTGTCGGCATCTACCCAGCCGGACAACTCTTCAGCCAACTCTTCTATACGTTGGGAAATCTCGCTGGCTGTTCGGTGAACCCTCGGGCCGGTCATCTACCGACCGTTCCGAGTTCTCGACGAAGAAGCAACTCATGGAGTGTTGCGCCAGCATCGACCAACTCGTCAATAAGCCGTCGTGCTTCAGACACTGATCGACCATGACCATCCTTGGCACCCGACGCAACAGGGCCTACCGCCTGTTCCAATAATCCAGCTTCTCGCTGAGCTGCCACTAGATACATCCGTAAGTGCCGAACATCGAAACCGTGCTCAACAAAGCACGCTGCTGCTCGCCCCACTAGCACCGCCCCGTCGTCATAGACCGTGCTGGTCCCTGCTGCCCGACCACTAATCAACCCCAGCCGCTCCAACCCAGCCACTGTGTCTTCATCCAGACCAACCATTGCAGCCAACTCACCACGCGACACGCTTACCGAACTAGACAGCGTCGTTCTGGTCCGGAGCGCATTTGTCTCGGACACCTCCCCATCGGACGGGCCTCCCTCATCGAGCACACCAGCGATTACTTTCAGCGGTAGATGCTGGTCTCTTTGAAGGCGCAACACGCGAGTTATCCGAGCCACATCGCTGGCCTCGTAACGGCGGTAGCCACTCGGAGTTCGAGACGGCCGTACTAAGCCTTGAGACTCAAAAAACCGCAACTTCGAGAGAGTCACGTTAGGAAACTCTGCCTCAAGAAGCGATACCACCTCGCCAATATTCATTGTCTTGCAGCGGTTTTACCCCACCCGGGGTCTATCCCCATGGGGTGTCAGCCTGCCGTGCCGTGGAAGAACATCAACTTGAACCGGCCGACCTGAAGTTCGTCGCCATCATTCAGCTCACCAGACTCAATCCGCTTCCCGTTTAGCCATGTTCCGTTTAGCGACCCCGCATCACTCGCCACGTATCGATCGCCAATCCGCTCAACAATGGCATGCCTTCGAGAAACAGTGACGTCATCGAGCAGGATGTCAGCCTCGCCGTGGCGGCCCACTGAGGTCACCGCTGCTTCCAGGCCATACCGCGAACCGGCCTTGGGCCCCGACTCGACCACAAACAAACCACATTCGGTGGGAAATCGCTCCCGATCGTCACTGTGTGGGACCGCATCAACGGGATCAAATGCGTCAGTCGGCTCATCATGGGACGGCTCTCCAATGTTCGCACCGCAAGCCCCACAGAACCGGTCAGGAGGCTCTACCGCCCGACCACACCCCGGGCACACCACACTCACACTGCACCTCCGATCAAAGCAAGGTAGGCCGCCGCGTCCATCAAGTTGCCTTCCGAGTCGATCGCTATCTCACAGATCCAGCCCTCACCATAGGGATCCTCGTTGACCTTTCCAGGAGAGGTATCGAGATCCTCGTTCACCGCCGTTACCTCTCCGGACACTGGGGCAAAAAGTTCCGAAACCGACTTAGTCGATTCCACCTCGCCGAACACGCTGCCCATCTGAACTCTCACCCCCAACTCAGGAACCTGAACAAAGACAATCTCCCCCAGTGCGTCTTGGGCGTGATCGGTGATCCCAACTCGCACACAACCCTCTTCCACAACTCGCACCCATTCGTGGTCACTTGAATATCGAAGATCGCCGGGAACGTTCATACAGCGAACCTAGCGCCACCATCGCCCCGACTCAGGAACTGGCACTTCAGGACCGATTACGCCACTCCCTTACCGCTGAACGAGCTACCGGCACATAGCCCATTGCTGCGATCCACGAGATGGCCAGACCCGGAAGTCCGAATATCCACGCCGCAGCCTCAAACGCCCACCCAGCAACAATCGTGGATTGGCCAGCCAAAAAGCACGGCACTGCCCATAAGAGAGCGAAAGTGCCGGTCTTCCCCCACCAGGTCACGTCGATCCGTCGAACCCCGATCACCAGCAGGGCAAGAGCAATAATACCAATCAACATCTCGCGCACTAATGCAGCAATAGCGAACCACGTTGGAATCGAACCGTCGGCCACGATAGCCATCAGAGCCACTACCAGTAGAAGCCGGTCAGCAGTCGGATCCAAAACCTTGCCAAGTTCAGAAACCTGGTCAAATCGACGGGCGATCCAACCATCTACCCAGTCCGTAGCACCTAGCGCTCCAAGGAGGAGTGCTGCGGCAGTACGGTTTTCTTGAGAAACCAACAGCCAGAGAAACCAAGGAATGCATCCCAGTCGAACCACAGTGATTAGGTTGGGTAGCGTCCAAACCCCCGCCCACCCAGTCAGCGACGGGGCCGAGTCCGCTGTGGTCTCCGAATCCATTAACCACAGCCTACGATCCAAGATGGCCACCATCCGTACTGGTCCGCGGGGTCCGACGGGACACCAACCTGCCAGCACCAAACAACTGGAGGCAATATGCCCTCAATTTTCACCCGCATTATCAACGGTGAGATTCCCGGCCGTATTATCTGGCGAGATGAAAGTTGTGTCGCCATGGTCGACATCCGTCCTCTCAATCGGGGCCACACGCTGGTCATCCCGATAAGTGAGGTAGACCGGTGGACTGACCTCACCGTGGAAATTGCCTCCCATTGCCTCGAGGTGGCCCACGCCGTGGGTCGGGCCCAGATGGCAGCATTCTCACCAGACAGAATCGGACTGCTGGTTGCCGGATTCGAAGTACCTCACACCCATCTACATGTGGTCCCTGTCGACCATATGGGCCACCTTGACTTCGCTAGTGCGAACCCCGATGCATCACCCACTGAGCTTGATGCGGTGGCTAACGAACTCCGCATCGCTCTAACCGCTGCCGGACACGACCACGTCGTCTAAGCACCCGGCCGCCGAACCCATAGCCGAACACCGTTCCGGTCGAACCGCTTTCGATAGTCCTGAGCAATGAGTCGGGACTCAAACATCCGAACTTCAGTTGCGATCCATCCAAGAGAATCCACATCCACCACCACGGCGTCAATCCGTTCTACCCATTCGGAATCGAGCATGTAATTCTGGTCAGGCCAGAGGATGTGTGCATCATGGCGGTCGGCAACAAGGAGGTACACCTCTGGAGACACCAGGACCCTTGCATCGTCACCTAAAAGCACCGAGGTTGAGACTCGGGCCACGTCAGCGGGGCTTCGATTGCCCCAACCCCATGGTTCCTCGTAAGGCGACGAAGCCGCATCACGGACGAAGAAGACCATGGCGGTAAGCACTAGGACCATCAGCACCCGACGGTCCACGTGAATCCGACTTACCCCTTCAGTGCCGATGCGCATGAGGGCGTAAGTTGCTCCAATGAAAACGAAGACCAGCGCGGCCACATCTTGCTGGGGATTACCAAATCCAGAATCAGCAACGTCAGCCACCAGATAGAGCACGAGTAGCGGCAGGATTGGCAACAAGTACCGGGGCCTAACGAGCGGCAGAAATAGCGCTGGCGCCAACAGAAGCAGAACTTTGTCGAAACTATTCCGACTAAATAGATCACC
>CAWVUB010000032.1:0-20032 GCA_963933065.1 uncultured Acidimicrobiaceae bacterium
TGGACTTCCTCCGGGCCGAAGGAGCGATCGCATGAGCAATAGCTCAATTACTGAACTAATCCCCGTTCCTGATGAGGTCACCGCACGTATTGGCCTCATCCAGTACGAGGTGGAAGGTGGCTTCCCAGTCGAAAATGGCTACGTCTGGACTACTTGTGCCTCAGTCGAGAACGCTAACCCGCTGTTCTGGAATGAAACGGTGGCCAACGAGCTAACCAACGGCCCAATCGCCCCGCCGACCATGCTCTCAGTCTGGTTCCGGCCCCACCACTGGTCGCCGGGACGCATCGAATCGGCTGTACCGCTTCAGGCCCACTTCGATCTAAAGGACGCCCTTGACCTCCCGGAGGCAATTATCTCCTCGAATACCAACACATTCCACGAACCGGTCCGCATCGGTGATCGGGTCCGGTCTCGACAGATCTTGCGGTCGATCAGCGAACCCAAGACGACGAAACTGGGTTACGGCCGCTTCTGGACCATCGACGTGGAGTACCTGAACCAAAAAGATTCGCTACTCGGTGTGGAGTCATACACCGCCTTCGGCTACCGCCGTCTAGGGGGAGACAGGTCATGACCAGAGGAGCCGTAGTGGAACGCCTGCTCTACGGGGACGTGGTCGTCGGCGGTGCCCTACCTGTTCTGGGCATCGACGTCACAGCTACCACCGTCGTCTTGGGTGCCCTTGCCTCAAGAGACTGGCGACCCATGCACCATGACCGAGACTTCGCCATCCAACGCAACGGCACGCGCGACATCTTCCTCAACACCCCGAACCAAGCCGCCTGGTTCGAGCGCTACGTAACCGACTGGACCGGACCTACCGGCCGACTGGGTCGTATGACCTTCCATATGAACACTCCAGTGTTTCCTGGCGACCACATGGCCTTCATGGCCACCGTGGACGGCACCGAAATCGACGGTGCTGGCTGCGGCTGGATCACCCTCGACGTAGTCCTCAGGGTGGGCGACGTGACCAACACAGCGTGCACCACCCGCGTAGCCCTCCCTCTCGACAAGGACGACAACCCGTGGACGCGGCGCGGCGACGCCTGGCGACCTTAGGAGAATCTCACCGTGGACCTATCTTTTACCGACGAACAAGACATGTTACGCAAGGCCGTCCGCGACCTCTGCGTGGATGCAGCGGATTCCGTCCGTGCGCTAGAAGATGACCCGAAAGGATTTGACGACTCCTTCTGGGAGGGACTTGCCGCAATGGGCCTGACTGGCCTCATGACACCTGAAGACCTCGGCGGCTCGGGTATGGGTCTGCTGGACGCCGTAGTGGTCTACGAAGAATTCGGGCGCAGCCTCGTGCCGTCACCCCACCTGACCTCATCGGTGGCAGCCGCTGGTGTACTAACTACCGCCGGTTCCAATGCCCAACAAACTGAGTGGCTGCCAGCCATGGCCGCCGGCGACGCTGTGCTGACTGTGGCATGGCTGGAACCAGGTGGAAGTTCCGGCCCAGCTGGCATTCAATTGTCAGCAAGGCCTCTTCCCAGCGAAGGAAACGCCGGAGACGACGCCGGCTTCGTTCTCTCAGGAGTCAAGCGCCACGTGCCTTACGCCGCATCAGCTGACCGTCTAGTGGTACTGGCCCGAACTAATAACCCCGAGAACGAGGCGATCGACCTTTTCCTAGTGGACCCGAAGGCCGATGGAGTGACCCTGACCCTCCAGCAAACCGTTGCCGGCGATACCCAGTACCGGGTTGATCTGGCTGACGTGCAAGTGAAAGCAACAGACCGCATTGGCAACTCAGGCAGTGGCTGGGCCACGTGGTCGACCGTGATGACCGACGCCATCGTGTTGGTAGCAGCGCAAGCGGTAGGTGCAGCTGAAGCTACGCACGCCCTAACTACGCAGTACGCGAAGGAACGCCACCAGTTCGATAAACCCATCGGCTCGTTCCAGTCGATAAGCCACTACCTAGCTGACGGGATAACAGCCATTGACGGCGCTCGGTTGCTGGTGCACCGCGCTGCTTGGGCCCGTGATGAAGGTCAAGATTTAGCCGCGCTGGCCCCTATGGCCAAACTATTCGCCACGCAAACCTGCCGGGATGTTACGGGCGTAGCCATTCAGGTACACGGTGGCATGGGGTTCACCGTGGAGTGCGATGCCCAGTTGTACTTCCGTCGGGCCAAGTCATGGCAACTGAACTGGTTCGACGACGACCACCTTGAGGAACTGATCGCAGCGACGGTCCTTGACTGAGCAAAGCCGCCCAACCAGAGAGCCTCTTAGTTCAGTCCAAGATTCCTACTGGGCAGGAAACACCGGTCCCCCCGAGCCCGCAGTAACCCATCGGGTTCTTCGCCAGGTACTGCTGGTGGTATTCCTCGGCATAGAAGAAGGTTGGCCGCTCTACGATTTCGGTGGTGATCTCGCCGTAGCCCACATCGGCCAACGCTGACGCGAAGGTGTCGCGAGTGGATTCAGCACTAGCCAACTGGGCGTCGTCAGCCACGTAGATACCGGAACGGTATTGGGTCCCCACATCGTTGCCCTGACGCATCCCCTGAGTGGGATCATGATTCTCCCAGAAGATTTGGAGCACGTCGATCAGACTGATCGCTGCTGCGTCCCAAGCCACGAACACGACCTCGTTATGCCCTGTCCGACCGGAGCAGACTTCCTCGTACGTAGCGTTCGGCGTGTGGCCGCCGGTATACCCCACTGCGGTGCTCCATACCCCCGGGTGTTCCCAGAACACCCGCTCGGCACCCCAGAAGCAACCCATGCCCAAGATGATCGTCTCGATGCCCGCACGGAACGGCGGAACCATAGATCGTTCGTTCACGTAGTGGGCATCCGGAACTTCCACAACTTCGGCTCGTCCGGGCAGCGCATCGGCTGGAGAAGGGATGGTAGGTAACCGGTGTCTAAACATCAAAGTGCACTCTAGGGCTAACCCGCGAATCCAGTATGGGTCAGATGGTGAAAGCCAACCGTGTAGCCATCTGGGTACCGAGGCTGACATCCCTGCTAACCGCTACGCGGCCATCAGCCAACAATGGCTGTGGATCGATTCGCCCACCGGTGAGGGCCAACCAATCGTTAGACGACATCGTCAGACGCACCGTCGGTTCACCATCCAGTGCATCAACCACTTCGGCTCGCTTGTCGACAACTACCCGAATGGTTGAGTCGACGGGCCCAGTGAGGATGACCTCCACCCGGCTGCCTTCCGGCGCACCCGCCTTCTTGCCGATCACGAACCCCGCCGCAGTAGCCACCTCAGCCACCGCCATCTCTGCCGGTCGGCCACCGGCCGACGGCTGGTGGCCAAGCGGTGCCCGACAGTCCTCAAGATGTAGCCACGAGTCGTAGACCCGCACGTGCATGAACCGCAGATAAGGCACTTCGCCAACAGGTGACCATCCAACCGTCAAGATTTCCTTGTCGGTCATGGCATGCAACTGACGGAGGCGGTTGCTCGAGATCTCCCGGAATAGCTCAAGCACCTCGGGTCCCGAGAGTGACCGCATCGACTCCACCCACCGCTCGTTGCCCTCAGCTATGGGGTTCTTGAGGTGCCCAGTTGGGAAGTCCACCTCTGGTGGCTGCTCGCCCTGAAGCATCCGTTCAGTCCCAACGATGTGGGCGAGGTTGTCTTGGATGGTCCAGCCCGGGCACCTACTCGGCGTAGCCCACTCTTCACTAGATAAGTCGTCAGCCCAGTCGGCCCACTCAGCCCAAATCTCAGTTAATCCCCCGAGAATCTGGTCACGGTCTAAATCAATGCCCATTGGAGTCTCCTTCCAAGCCAGCAGCGGTTCACGGTGTGGGGTTAGCCATGGTATTCCACTCCCGAGCCTCGATGTATGGACGAAAAACCTCGCCTACTGCGACCAGATCAGCCGGAGTCTTGGGGCGCTGAATTTCATACAAATGTGGGAACTCCAGCCAGCCCAAAACGAGGTCCCACAAACGCTCAGCGGCCTCACCGGTTGGTGGTTCGATCAGAACGGGTCCGAAAAGTTTACGGGAGTCGTCACCATCAGCACCGGGGAATACCAACGTGGGAACCCCCCATCCCCCCATCCCGACCACGCGCTCATGGTCAATCCGTACGTCATCGTGGGTGGTGTCGTCAACTAAGGCAACTTCAACTAGTCCAGGATCCAGATCTAATTCAGCAAGCAACTGGCGTGCCACCTCAGGGCGATGAGGCTGTCGTCCCTCTACGTGCAGCGCGGTGCCTGAGCGTAGGTACCAAGCATCGTTCAACGCAGGATCCTCTCTCTTTAGGAGAGCCCCAATGCGCATCATTGACCAGCCGTACGACCACTCCCGTTCCCAAGGGTGTTTCTTGCCCTCCACGCGGTTTATCTCTTCCAGGCTGAAGAAACACCAGTCAACTTCAAGTTCGAGTCGGTCCCTTACCTCGCGCATCCATAGCGAGGTCTGATAAGCCCACGGGCACATCACATCAAAATGAAAGTCAACTCGGGTCGGCAACTCAGTCATGGCCACAGCCTTCCACGACGCATTGCCCGCTTCTGAGTCGGGAGCCGAGACCGAGCTGGAGGAAGTGTTCTCAACCACAGAGTTGGAGCTCATGGCGGGCCACCTTTCCCATGGCATTCCGCGGTAGAGCCTCAACGATTACCACCCGCCTAGGTAACTTGTAGGCGGCAAGGTGGGCTCGGGCGAAATCACGCAACTCATCTACCCCGGGGCACTCCTGGCCATCAGCCTCAACCACCCAGGCCACCACCTCTTCCCCCCACTCGGGCGATGGCACTCCGGCTACGGCTACGTCTTTTACTGCCGGGTGGAGCCCTAGAACATCATCAACCTCGCGTGGATACACGTTGAGGCCACCGGTGATGATGAGTTCCTTGGCCCTCCCCACGATGGACAGATACCCGTCTTCGTCAAGTACGCCGAGATCACCTGTGCGGAACCAAGGTCTTCCACCGTCAGGATCCTCAAGAAAAGCCTCGCTGGTGGCTCCAGGAAGCCCCCAGTAGCCCGCGAATACACTGGGACCCCGAACGAGAATCTCACCGTCTCCCTCAGCCAACAGGAGTTCTACTCCAGGAAGGGGAACACCAACTGCACCTGGCCTTCTCTCGCCGTCATAGGGATTGGAGACCAGCATCACTGTTTCAGTCATCCCGTAGCGCTCCAGCACCGACACCCCGGCTCGTTCAGCCAACCGACCATGCAAATCAGCGGCCAATGGTGCCGAGCCCGCCACGCATAGACGCAACCCGTTCAGCCGGCCGACCAGGTCGTGCTCGGCGAGCCGGTGGTACATGGTTGGGACCCCAAAGAAAAGGGTGGCTGCATGGACGTCGATGGCCTCCAGCACAGCATCTGGGGCGAAGCAGGATTGTAGAACGGTCGATGCTCCAGCCAACAAAGTGCCATGTAGTCCCACGCCCAGGCCATGCATGTGAAACAACGGGAGGCAGAGAACAAGCCGGTCGGTATCAGTCCAACGCCAAGCCACCCGTACCGATTGGGCTCCAGCCAACAAGTTCGACTGGGTTAGCACGGCCCCCTTAGGGCGACCGGTGGTACCCGAGGTATAGCCGATGATCGCCGGATCTTCCGGCAGGGCTCCATCCAAAAGGTTGTCTGAGGTAGAGGACCCACTAGCAGCCGGAAACGGATTGACCACACTTCCTACTAAGAGCTCGGAGTTCAACTCAGCCAGCACCCGGGTCCACCTCTCGCCGTCGACAAGTGCCGCTCGAGGACTTGAGTCAGTAACTACGTGGGCTAGTTCAGGGTCGCTATAAGCCCCGTTGGTTGGCACCACGACCAGACCAAGGCGCAAACAAGCCACATGTGCCAAAGCCAGATCGACGGTCGAGGATCCCGAGAGCAGGACCCGGTCGCCAGCCGCGAGCCCAACGCCAACCAAGCGGTTAGCGATCTCAACAGTGCGGGCCAGAAACTCTCCCCGAGTCACCCAACGCCCCGAACCCCCGTCGACTGATCCCCAGATGAGAGTCCGATCGGGTTCGGGGGTAAGAGTCTCCATCCATGCCCCAACCAAGGTTCCTGGCTCCGGTAGATCAAAGCCTGCAGGAAAACCTGTTGGCAGGTGTGCGGTCCAGTCCTGTTGGCCACTCATTAGAACCGGAGGTCTTCCATCGTCAGGACCGTAATGCCGACAAGAGGCTTGGTTTGACTTGGCCACCTCCTTCGCCCATACTAATGACCTCCATTAGTTGAAGTTGGAAGGTTTGTCTTATGGAATTTGGTCTCTTTAGTAACGGCTACACGCCAGGACCCGCCGCTCATGACAGCGAGAGTGAACACACCGAACTGATGCGGGAGGCGCAATACGCCATCCTCGCCGACAAACACAACTGGAAGTACATCTGGTTTGGCGAGCACCATGGCCTAGTCGAGTACAGCCACATGTCAGCGCCCGCGCCAATGATGGGCTGGGTGGCCGCACAGACTGATTACATCCACATCGGCTCAGCTATCACCAGCCTGCCAACCAAGAAAGAACACCCGGTCCGCATCGCCGAGAGGGCAGCCATGCTTGACCATGTCACCAACAACCGCTTTGAGTTTGGTACTGGAAGGGGCGCCGGGAGCCACGAGTTGAAGACCTTCAATGTGATGGACCCAAGCGAGACTAAAGCCCAGTGGGACGAGGTCATTCGCGAGATCCCGCGAATGTGGGAGCAAAAAGATTATGACTTCAACGGAGAGTTTTTTACCGTTCCCACCCCACATAACATCCTTCCCAAGCCCTACGGCTTAGGACATCCACCAATCTGGGTGGCCTGCGGAAATCCTCCGACCTTTGCCAAGGCTGGCTCGATGGGTATCGGCGCGATTGCCTTCAACTTCGAGCCCATCCACAACCTGAAGAACAGGGTCGATGCTTATAAAGAAGCTGTCCAGGATCCAATTGAACAGATTGGTCAGTTCAAGAACGACAACGTGATGATGACCAACGCCTGCATCTGCCTCGAGGACCGCGAGGAGGCCCGGGCTGTCGCTAAAGCCAAAGGGCGTGGCTATCTGGTGACCATGGTGAACATGTACCACGACACGATGCCCAAGTCGCCCGACGCGATCACTTGGCCTGATCCGCCCATCGATCCCGGCTGGACAGACGAGATACTCGATTTCGCCATTGACGGTGGATACATGCTATGCGGGAATCCTGAGGAGGTCTGTGAGCAACTCAACCGCTACAAAGAGGTTGGCTGTGATCAGGTGGTCTTTGGCCTCCCCACAGAAGGCCTTACCCATGAACAGACTCTCGAAATGATCGAACTGTTCGGGGACCAGGTCATTCCAGAGCACGACAACGACCGCACCCACTCCACTGATCGACACCGAGCCACGGCCCAGCGCCGCTTCCCGGACTTCAAACACCCAATTCCTACAGGCATCGACGTATCGGTACTCCCTACCACGGCGCTGCTGCCACTGAATTGAACCACCAGAACTGAGAATTAGGCCCAATCATGGCCCGCGACGGTTCACTGACCAAGGTCCGACTCCTCGTCGAGGCCGAACGACTCTTCGCCGAGATCGGCGTCTGGCAAGCTGCCACCGGTGACATCGTCCGGTCGGCTGACCAACGCAATACGTCAGCGCTGACCTATCACTTCAAGTCCCGGCAGGGGGTGCTAGACGCCATCCTCGCTGAGCACGGCAACCCGATCGACCAGAAGCGAGGCGAGTTGCTTCACCAGGCAACGTCACCCGTCCTAGGCGTCAGAGACCTAGTCGCAGCTCTAGTCCGGCCCATGACATCAGTCCTCGACCACCCACGAGGCCGCCGCTATGTGCGGATTGTGGCGCAACTCTCGGACCGCTTCCCAGACTGGCGCGATACACCTACCGGCGTCGACCAAACTCATCTGACTTATGCCCTGACCCTGTTGGAGCGAGTAGCCACTGGGCAGTTAGCCGTAATGCGCGAGGCCCGCCTGCTAGCCATGATTCAACTCATGACGGTGTCGCTGGCTGCACGAGCTGGCGAACTCGATCACCGTAAAGCCAGCCTTGACGCGACTACCTACGAACAGCACCTCATTGACGTTCTAGTGGGTGTGCTTACCACTCCCAGCAACTGATCACGACGACGTAGCCGATACCGTCACTCGCCGTGCATGTGATCCTTGTTAGACACGGAAGACCTCATTCTGTGGTCGACTCAATAACCGTTGCGGACCCTAGCCTCGACCAGATCGGGTGTTGGCAAGTTGAGCGGCTGACTTCATGGCTGGCCTGTGAAGAAATCGACGCCGTGGTCACGAGCCCGAAGGAACGGGCAATCCAAACAGCGGCAGGAGTCTGCGCTACCCAAGGCCTTGCCTACCAAATTATGGATGGCTTCAACGAGATCGACCGCTGTGCTCATACATACCTGCCAACAGAGATTCTCCATACTGAAGGCGGCAAATACTGGGAGATGATTAGCCAGAAGCGCTACGAGGAGATTGGCTGGGACAGCCCTGATACATTCCGCTCTCGAGTGGTGACGTGCTGGAACGAACTATGCCGTAACCCACCGGGCAAGAGGGTTCTGCTGTCCTGCCATGCTGGCACGATCGGGGCCATACTGGCCGAGGTAGTCGGCAGCGCCTCAGCCACCTTTCACCTCGACTATGCGTCGATCAGTCGAGTTGAGGTCACGCTAGGAAGTGGCAGCACCAATAGCAACGACAGCCCAAACGAACCATCCTGCTCGGTGATCAGCACCAACGAGACCGCCCATTTCGATGCCGAGCGGACCATCGCAGTAGGTGCCTTTCGAGGTGCTCCACGTCCGGGAACCACTTTCACTCAGCAGCGAGGAACTGCCCTGCAAAGTTGAACCGGCTGGACAGCAGAATCATCATTCTCGCTGTTCTAAATTAACGACTTTCGAGCAGTTCCGGGCCCAAATCACTGATCTTTGAAGCCCCAACGAGAGCCATGGTGCGCTCCGTGCCCGTGCGTACCAAGTCCAGTACGTGGTCCACTCCTCTTTCACCGGCTGCAGCGAGGGCGTAGAGGAAGAGGCGCCCGCCCATCACCGCATCAGCACCGGCAGACACTGCCTTAACGATGTCGGAACCCCGTCGGATACCACCATCACAAATGATCTCAATCTGGCCGGCGACCGCCTCGGCTATCGCTGGTACCAGATCGAACGGTGCTGGGGCCGTATCAAGCTGGCGGCCTCCGTGATTAGACAGGATGACTCCTTCAATTCCATGTGAGACTGCCAGCACTGCGTCATCGACCGTCTGGATGCCCTTTAGCAAGATAGGGCCTTCCCAGACCGTTCGTAGCCAGGCCACATCATCCCACGACAAGCCATGGTCAAACTGAGAATTCATGTAGTCAGCAAGGTCCACCGCCCGTTCACCAGTTGCCGGACCGGATCTCGCACTGTCATCCAAACCCACCACATTGGCAAAACGGATGGGTTCCGAACGCAAAAATTTCCAAGTCCAGACTGGCCGGCGTATCGCTTCAATAAAAGTACCTGGCCCAATCTCTGGAGGCAGAGTGAAACCCCGCCGAACATCACGCTCCCGACGTCCCAGTACTGCTGTGTCGACGGTTAGGCAGATGGCTTCAAAGCCCGCGGCCGCAGCCCTTTCTAACATCCTCCTCACAAGCTTCCGGTCACGCCAGGCATATACCTGGAACCACAACCGAGCTCCCGACCCAGCCACCGCAGCACACTCTTCGATGGAACGAGTCCCCATGGTCGACAAAGTGAACGGAATGCCAGCCCGACCAGCAGCCCGTACCACCGCCAGTTCACCCTCCGGGTCCGCAATCCGGGTAAAGCCTGTGGGCGCAAGCACCAGCGGAAAGGAAAGAGGTCGCCCGAGCAGAGTGGTAGAAGTATCCAGTTCTCCCAGACCCCGCAGTACCCGAGGCCTGAACGTGGTCTCGCGGAATGCCCGAACGTTTCTATCCAAAGTCAACTCATCCTCGGCCCCACCGTCGATGTAGTCAAAAACTCCGGCCGGCAAACGCCTCTGGGCCAAACTGCGAAGGTCGTCGACGTTTGCGGCGGCTCGCAAAATACGTGTCGAACGGTTGAACTCAGGTCGCCGCAAACGCACTACGGATCGAAGAGTGTGGATCATTCCCATAGGAGAGGTGTGGCGGGGCTGGGCTTCAGGCGCCCATCTCGCCGGCTTTCTTTTTCTCGTAAATATCCCGACATGTCGGGCACACCGGGTAGCGGTCTGGGTTTCGGCCCGGCACCCATACCTTGCCGCAAAGGGCCACGACGGGCTTACCGGTCACCGCCGACTCCGTGATGTCGGCTTTACGGGCATAGTGGGAGAAGCGATCATGGTCGCCATCGTCCAACAGAGGGTCTTCTAGAAGAGGGTCGACCGTGGTCAATGTCTCAGGGGCCGACAGGGCCGGCAACATTGCCAAACGCACGGTTAGGCCGACAACCAGTCGACTGATGTTGGGCTCAGCGACCCATCCATACCAGACAACTTCTTGATCCGGTCAGCATGGCGGCCACCTTCAAACTCTGCATTCAGCCAGGCCCGAAGGGATTCTGCTGCCACCTCTGGCCCGGTTAGACGCTCACCGATACACAGCACATTGGCGTCGTTGTGCTGGCGAGCGAGTCGGGCCGAAGTCGCGTCGTGCACCGTTGCGGCCCGCACCCCGGCGACTTTGTTGGCTGCTATGGCGATACCGATTCCTGAACCACAAACACATACCCCCAACTCGACGTCACCACCAGCTACCGCCTGGCCAACTGCTGCGCCGTAATCTGGATAATCAACCCGGTCAGTGGAATGAGCGCCCAAGTCGAGAACCTCGTGTCCCAAATTACGTAACTCACCAGCTAAATAGACCTTGAGCGCGTAACCAGCATGGTCGGAACCGACAGCGATAATGGCCATAAGGCAAGGCTAGCCGCCGCCTCCCTAGTCAACCGATTCTGGACCCATTCTAAGACCAGCCGCTATCAGGTCGGCTACCCCGATAGCACCTTCTCTCAGGATGATGGCGGGATCAGCGGTCAAATCGACCACAGTCGATGGCGTCCCGATACATGGGCCGCCGTCCAAAATCAGCAAGCCATCTCCTAGCGACGCCGCAGCCGCCTCAGCGTCGGCTGGAGTGAGATCACCTGATCGGTTAGCTGAAGTAGTGGCAATCGGCCCCACAGCAGAAGCGATAGTCCGGATCAGTTTGTGGTCGGGGCAGCGCACCCCCACCGTCAGTTCGGCCGATCCAGATACAGACGGCAGCACCATGGTTAGAGGTCCGGGCCACCACGCCCCAGCAACAGCGGCTGCCCGGTGGTCGAAAACAGCCAACTGTTGGGCTTGACTAAAATCGGCCACCAGAACGGCCACCCGACGACCGGCTGGACGGCCCTTGCGAATGAATAGTTCATCGACTGCCGACAGATCCGAAGCCAGAGCGGCAATCCCATACACCGTCTCGGTGGGCAACACCACTAATCCACCGGATCGCAAGCACGCTGCCGCCGCTTTCGCTGCACCATCCGGATCAACCATCGCATTGAGCATCATAAAAAGTCCATCACTGGGTTCGTGCCACCACAGCCCGGTCGCGATTAGCCAAATCTCGGTGGACCGTGACATCCACAAACCCGACGGACCGAGCCAAGTCAGACATTGGCTTAGTCTGACTCGGGGCCATCTCTAGTACGAGGGCGCCACTGGGAGCCAACCAATCTCTCGCTCCACCGATCAGGGCTCGAATATCAGCCGTACCTCCTTCAGAGGCATAGAGAGAGGTATGGGGTTCCCAATTCGCCACCTCGGCTGGTAGGTCGTCGTCAGCGGACACGTAGGGAGGGTTGGATACGACCACGTCCAACTGCCCCAACAAATCGGCCGGGAGGGCTTCAAACCAAGAACCCTCACTCAACTTCACCCGTTGAGCCGGACGGCCCAGACCCACACAATTAGCTCGGGCAACCGCCAAGGCATCCGGTGAGGCGTCGGTGCACCACACCCGAGTTCCTAACCTCTCGACGGCAACAGATAGACCGATAGCCCCCGATCCGGTGCCCAAGTCGGCTACCAGTAGCGGCTTGGTTGACGGGCCACGTAACGAAGTAATTCGATCTACCTCCAGCAGCACCAATCCAGCCACCAACTCGGTCTCCGGCCGCGGGATCAGTACCCGCCGGTCAACCATCAGGTCGAGCGTCCGGAAGGGCCAACGGCCCAGCACGTACTGCAGTGGCTCACCAGCAAGTCGCCGCCCCACCAGTGCGTCGTGACGGACCATTCCCCGCACAGTGACCAACCCGTCAAACTCCGCGACCGACGCTAGCCCTGAGGCCTCCTCAACAATCCATCGGGCTTCCCGGGCAGCCTCGTCTCCGGCATGCCCAGCTGCCGAAAATTTCCTCTCAGTCTCAAAGAGCACCTCACGCCACGTGATGGTCCCTTCTTCAGGCCCCACCAGATGACCTGTCATCTAGGCCTTCAGCGAGCTGCCGGGTACGTTCAGCAGCTAGTAGGCGATCGGTCACTTCGTCAAGCTCTCCAGCCAAGATGCGGTCAAGCTTATGGAGGGTCAAACCAATACGGTGATCAGTAACTCGGTTCTCCTTGAAGTTGTAGGTGCGAATCTTCTCTGACCGACCACCTCCGCCGATCTGGCCGCGACGGGCCTCAGACGCCTCAGACATCTGGCGCTCCTGTTCAATCTGGAGGAGCCGGGAACGCAGTACCCGCAGCGCCTTAGTCTTGTTCTGAAGTTGGCTCTTCTCATCCTGCATTGAAACCACTACTCCAGTCGGCTTGTGAGTGATACGAACTGCCGAATCGGTGGTGTTAACCGACTGACCACCTGGTCCTGATGCCCGATACACGTCGACCTGTAGTTCATTTTCGTCAAGTTCAACCTCGATCTCATCAGCCTCGGGGAGCACACTGACTGTGGCCGATGATGTGTGAATTCGCCCCTGTGACTCAGTCACCGGTACTCGCTGGACTCGGTGGACCCCACCCTCATACTTGAGGCGCGTCCAAGCATCTTCACCCTTAACTAAAATCATCACCTCACTAAAGCCACCCATGTCGGACTCGCGCGCTTCCAGGGGCTCGACGGCCCAGCCGTGGGTAGCTGCAAATGCCAGATACATCTCATGAAGATCACGGGCGAACAGATTCGCCTCTTCGCCACCTTCTGCACCCCGGATCTCAACGATGACTCGTCGACCGTTATTCGGATCCTGCGGTAGAAGCAAATTTCGTAGCTCACCCTCCAGCTGGCTGATTTTGGCCTCGAGACCAACAATCTCAACGCGTAGTTGGTCTCGATCCTCACCCTCAGCCAGATCAACTAATTCTCGAGCAACATCAAGGTCACCGTGAGCATCGGATAGCGGCCGTCCGACGATCAGGACCGCCGCCAACTCCTTGAATCGGCGGCCAGCAGCCCGGAGTCGATCAGAGTCACTGATCACCTCTGGATCTGCGAGTTGGGACTCGATTTCGGAGTACTCGACCTCAAGGGCCTTTACTTGCTCCAGCATCGGCCTAAGGCTAGCGACGGGTCGGGGTGGACCCCGATGGCACTCGTTCAGGCGTCCCAACTACCGCAGAGACCAACCACTGAGGCCGGAATCCGAAGGCGGGCGACCACCCGCTCCACTGGCGCTATAACGTCTCGAACCGGTAAGACCACAACCACCTGGTCGGGCGCTTCGCGCAGGACTAGTTCGGCGGTCGCCGAGATAAGGCGAGGATCGACCCCCACCGAGCACACCACGAGAACGCGGCCTCCTTCAGGATCGTTGCCGATGGCTGGGGCCGGGGCCGGATCGCGCAGATTGAGCCGCTCATCAGCCGGATCAATGGGGACCAAGTCACTTAGACCCAACGACTCGGGACAGGCACAAACGTCCCACCGCATCCACCGTTCCCGAGCCAAGGTAGCTAACGGATGGACGCCGGCACCCGAGTGGCGTTGGGCCCGCACCAGATCGGCCGCTGCGACCAGCGCCTCAGCGTCAGAGCTGCCACCCCGCATCAAGACTCCAGCCTCACGGTCAAACCGCCCAACGCCCACCTCGATGAGCGGTCTCCCACCTATCTGAGATTGGGCTACTGCGCGCACCACCTCCAGACCCAAGACCTCCCCACGCCACGTGCCATGTTCGAGCACCGGCTCTACTCCACCGGAACGGCACAGATCGCGAAACTCGCCAGCAAAATCCGCCGGGTAATCGTCTCTGCTAAGGAGAGGGGCTCTTCGCGCTACGACGGCAACCAACGATTTACCGTCGATATGGCAGACCTCGGGAGATGGTTCAAGTGCTGTCACGCGACGAGCGACGTCGGCAGCCTCTGCGGCATCGTCGAAGCAAACAGTTAAAGGCGTGGCGTCGCCATGCAGACCAGCCCGGAACAGGCCACTACCTAGAGCCGCTGCCGGTACTACATCAGACGCCAACGTCCAGAGGCGAACACCGTCAAAAAGGTAGTCACCCTCAGTCGAGATACCGCTGTCGAGACCAGCGCCGGAGACCTTACGCAACGCTCCGTCCACCAACGCACGCAACTTGACCCCTCGTAGGGCCTGACCACGCTCAATATCTAGAACCACGGATTGCCCGTCACTAGATAACTCTAAACCGTCGAGATCCTCAACTCTTCCGACGCTGGCCGTACCGGCGTTCGAAGCGCTCAACTCGCCCAGCGGTGTCCACGATCTTCATCGTGCCGGTAAAGAACGGATGACTAGCCGACGAGATTTCCACTTTGACCAACGGATACTCCACACCGTCTTCCAAAGTGATCACCTCTTCGGTCTCGACCGTCGAGCGGATAACAAAGTTAGTCCCCTCTGAAAGGTCTTGAAAGACAACGGGTCGGTAAGTCGGGTGTGTGTCCTGCTTCATAACTGTTCCAGTCTGCGGCGCAATCCAAGGTTCAACAACCTGCGTGAAGGGGGTACCGCGCCCAAATAGAGCACGATTCGAGGGGCTGGGTAACAATTCGGCATCAGCAATCAGGCACCCATGCTCGGTCCCTTGGCGATCTCCACCAGGAACTCATCATTATTGTTAAAGGTCTTGAGACGGTCGGTTAGCAGCTCAAGGCCAGCCGCCGCACCATTGTCATTGTCGTTAGCAAGACCATTGAGTACTCGCCGCAGTTTCCAGACCTGGTTGAGTTGCTTACGCTCAAACAGCAGCTCCTCGTGACGAGTCGATGAGGCGTCCACATCGATAGCCGGATAGATGCGACGCTCAGCGATGCGGCGGTCTAGACGCAACTCCATGTTTCCAGTGCCCTTGAACTCTTCGAAGATCACCTCGTCCATTTTGGATCCGGTATCAACGAGCGCTGTAGCAAGAATGGTTAACGAACCACCCTCCTCAAGGTTCCGGGCTGCACCGAAGAACCGCTTGGGTGGGTAGAGCGCACCACTGTCGACACCGCCAGACATGATTCGACCGGTTGCCGGAGCGGCAAGGTTGTAGGCGCGTGCTAGGCGGGTGATTCCATCCAGCATGATTACCACGTCGTCGCCGTACTCCACCATCCGCTTTGCCCGCTCGATGGTGACCTCGGCCAACCGGGTGTGTTCGTCACTAGGTCGGTCGAAAGTTGATCCAACGACCTCACCACGCTGCATCCAGCGACGCATATCAGTTACCTCTTCGGGCCGCTCGTCGACCAGAAGTACGATGAGTTTGACTTCGGGGTGGTTGGTCTCAATAGACCGCACAATTGATTTCATGATCGTGGTCTTGCCCGCTTTTGGGGGTGACACAATCATTCCGCGCTGTCCCTTGCCTACTGGTGAAAGCAAATCAATGATCCGAGCCGTCATGTTGTTCGGATCGCCATCAACCTCCATTTGGAGCTTCTCGTCGGGAAATAGCGGGGTGAGGTCCTCGAACCGAGGTCGACTCTTGGCCAGTTCAGGATCTCTTCCGTTAATCGTATCGATACGAAGCAAAGCAGGATTCTTCTCGCTGCGGTTGGCCGGACGAGACGCACCTACCAAGTGGTCGCCCCGACGCAACCCAAGCTGGCGAACCTGTTTCACCGAGACATAGGCGTCCTTCTTTGATGCCTTGAAACCAACCGTACGTAAGAAGCCGTAGCCCTCATCACGCAAGTCGAGGTGACCCTCGACATCGACTGGCTCACCATCCCACTGCTCTTCAGCACCTTGGTGATCGCGGCCCTGACCACGACGCCGGCGGCGGCGGTTGCCTGGGTCAGAATCACCCTGCTGCCCGCGACTCTGGCCACCTTGCCGGTCGCGACTATGACCACCTTGTTCCTGGCCCGAACGATTCTGCTCACCTTGACCACGGCCCTGATCTCGACTCATTTTCTGGTCGCCGGACTGGTCAGTGTCTTTGGCAGTAACAACTTTCTCTGACGACCCATCAGCAGCGGAAGACGCAGTCTCGTCAGCAGCGGCAGCTACCTCCCACTCGGCAGGTGGCTCTCCATCCCCGCCATCCAGTACGAGCTCTTCGGCTGGAACATCGACAGGAGAATCCGTCTCGGTCGTATCCGTAGCCCCAGAACGGCCACTATTCGAGACAGCAGAACCGTTACCTCCGACAGCCAAGTCCAAAATAAGATCGACAATCTCTGCCTTTCGGGCCCGCGATCCAGGCTTACCACCAAGTGCCGTAGCAATAGTGGTCAGTTCATCGCGGTCCTTGCTCTCTAATGTTCCGCGTTCTAGTTGGTTGGAGTCCATGCTCACAACACCTATTTTCTCGAGGGTCGTTGACCCTTCGGGTTTCTCGGGGGGCGTGTGCCCACTGAATGG
Source organism: uncultured Acidimicrobiaceae bacterium (assembly GCA_963933065.1). Classification (GTDB taxonomy): domain Bacteria; phylum Actinomycetota; class Acidimicrobiia; order Acidimicrobiales; family MedAcidi-G1; genus UBA9410. The sequence continues at coordinate 16,768 of CAWVUB010000032.1, forward strand.
ATCCATACCAGGATCAGCACAAATCAAGGAACCACCGTTCATCACGGGAAACCGAGATGAAGGGTTTGTCGTGGAGGGCACTTCCGGACCCGTCGCGATCCACGCGAATCATTTCACTACGTGAAGGTTGCGAGGAGGAAACGAGATTTCCAGAGAACACATCGCCCGTCCAGCGACACCTCCACTTTAACGATGTAGCGCGAAAGAAGGCAACATCTCCGGAGTGAGGTTTCCTAGATTCCTTGTGAAATAAGGATTTTAGCCGTTAAGTAGGCGACCCATCAGGGCGTGCCCAGGCACTGGATCGCAGTTAACTACCCCCGCTTCGGTGAAGGTGCCCCCCGGACCGTCGACGGCGGAATCAACTAGCAGATAAGGCACGGGGTCTGGAGTATGGGTGCGAGTTGTTAAGGGCGTGGCATGGTCTGGAAGCATAAGAAGGCGCCACGCGCCCATACTGTCCAACGCTGGCACTAGGCCAGCCAAGATCCGACGGTCCCAGTGCTCGAGAGCCTTTACCTTCTCGGCCACATCACCTGCATGGCCCGCCTCATCAGTGGCCTCGACATGGATGACAAACAGATCGAGGCCCGCTTTCAACTCGGCCAACGCAACATCGCGCTTGCCCTCATAGTCGGTGTCGTACCAACCAGTTGCCCCAGAGATGTCGCAAATCTTCATACCGGATAAGACACCGATGCCGCGAACCAGATCAACTGCCGTGACCAGCCCGGCTTCAACTCCGTAAAGGCCGCTAAACGACGGCACCTGTGGCTGGAACCCCTGACCCCAAAGCCAGATCTGGTCAGCCTCAATATCGAATCGGGCCATGACCTCACGAGATGCCTCCATAACCTCAACAAGCCGTCCTGCCGCTGGGCCGGTAGGCAACACGACGGGGCCACCAGACAGGTCGTGGGGTGGCGTGCAATCAGCCTCAACCCACTCCTTGGGCGCGATCATGGCGTTGCGAAAGCCCACGCCTGCGAGAAACTCTAACTCAGCGTGGTCTGGAGCGACCTCGGCCTGGAGGGCGGCGATGACTGAAGAACTCTCCTCGCTAGTCGGGTTGCCGCCCGCATAATCGACCATTACACCGTCGCGGATCACCACCAAATTGCACCGGAAAGCTGTCTGGTCAGGACGCAGCGTGCGTCCCATGGCTGCCACTTCAATAGGGGCCCGGCCAGTGTGAAAACGAGTTGGATCAAAACCCATTATCGACATATTCCCAACATCGCTGCCCGGCGGCATCCCTTCGGGAATTACTGCTGCCCGTCCCACCTCGGCACGAGCGGCCAGTGCATCCAGAATCGGAGTACGAGCCACCTCCAGCGGGGTCCGTCCATCCAATTCAGGTACCGGCAGGTCTGCACAACCGTCAGGGACGCAGATGACGTACTTCATGAACGGTGCTTCATGCCGCTTGCTCTATCTGTGGATCCATAGGTAAGACATTCTTCCAGACCGAGCAGTACCAGCCATTACGAGAAACCGATCTACGCACTGGTCGTTTGACACGACAGCCTCCGATTCACCAGGGCGACGAACATTTACCGTCTGTGGGCCCGCACAAAGTCCTCTATCACGGCCAAGTCGGCCGGTAGCTCGGTTAGCCGCTCAGGTCTCTCATAGAGATCAGCAAGATGGTCTGGTAACTCCGGTCGAACACCGGTCGCCGCCTCAACGGCATCTGGAAACTTGGCTGGATGAGCAGTAGCAAGTGCCACCATCGGAATTGAACTATCGCGCCGACACGCTCTCGCAGCCAGCAGACCGACCGCCGTGTGAGGATCGAGCAGAATCCCCGACCGATCCGCCTCATCTGCAATACAGGCCCGGACGGCATCGTCGACAAACCGAGCACCAGCCCACCCGTCAACCAAACTGGCACGTAGCGCCGAGTCCAGCTGGAAGCTCCCCGTGGCCCGGAAGTCGTCCAGCTGAGCACCTAGGGCCGCACCGTCTCGTCCATTCATCTCAAACAGCAGCCGTTCAAGGTTTGACGACACTTGAATATCCATGCTGGGCGACGTGGTGGGCACCACCTCGGTGATACCCATCGTTCCCTCAGTAAAAAATTGGGTGAGGACGTCATTGGTGTTGCTGCCCACCACTAACTGACGCACATCCAACTCGGCTAGCCGGGCGACGTGCCCAGCAAAAACATTGCCAAAGTTCCCAGTGGGCACCGAAAAAGCAACTGGTGAGTGCCGCCCACCGAGACGTTCAGCGGCCACCACGTAGTAGACGACCTGCGCCATCACCCGAGCCCAATTGATGGAGTTCACCGCCGAGAGTCGAACCTCATCGCGGAACGTCACATCGGCAAACATGGCCTTGACTAAGTCCTGACAGTCATCAAACGTGCCATCAACTGCCACGTTGTGCACGTTGGTGGCGGTCACAGTCGTCATCTGTCGGCGTTGAACTTCAGACACTCTTCCTGACGGGTGAAGGATGACCACGTCAACGGCATCACGGTCGCGGCACGCCTCAATGGCTGCCGAGCCAGTGTCGCCCGACGTGGCGCCCACGATCGTGACTCGCTCTCCTCGCCGGGACAGCTCGTGATCAAATAGACGGCCGACCAGTTGCAGGGCCAGATCCTTGAAAGCCAACGTCGGTCCGTGGAACAACTCCAAAAGCTGAACGCCATCAGATAACTCCACGAGTGGCGTTATATCGGAGGTCTCAAAGGTGGCATAAGCGTCAGTCACCATGCCGGCGAAGTCATCTTCGTCGATTGACCCGTCCACGAACGGCATCATCACTTCAACGGCCGTCTCGATGTAGTCGCCCCGTCCACCAGCGGCCAGCACTGGCCATTCCTCAGGGACGTAGAGCCCACCGTCGTCGGCGAGGCCCGCCAGCAAAGCCTCGCCAAAGTCCAAGACCGGAGCCGATCCGCGGGTACTCACATACCGCATGGCTTATTCCTCCTGAGGTCCGTGTTGTTGCTGAACGTTAATTGCCGATGACCCGCAGAACGCTGCCTACAGCCCGGACCGCTTCCAACGAGCGAAGCTCGGTCAGGGTGGCCCGCACATCACGTTCACATGCGTCGTGGGTGATGAATACCAGTCGAGCCTCACTACCAAGACCCTCTTGTTCCATAGAGCGGATCGACACCCCGTGCTCACCAAAAACTGCTGCTACAGCAGCCAATACGCCTGAACGGTCATCGACTTCCAAATTCAAGTAGTAAGCAGACGTCACATCATCGATGGGAGCAATAAGAGCACGCTCAAGAGTCCCGATGGCT
>CAWVUB010000033.1:0-20002 GCA_963933065.1 uncultured Acidimicrobiaceae bacterium
CACACCAACGCCAGAACTCGGAAGGGACCGCGAAAGACGGTCGCGAACAAGAAGCAGGTCACGAAGTAATGGCAAAGCCGGCCGCCGGGGGAAGACGACCCCGTAAGAAGGAGCGCAAAAACGTCCCCCACGGCGTTGCGCATATCAAGAGTTCCTTCAACAACACAATTATCACCATCACCGATCAGGGTGGCAATACCCTGGCTTGGTCCTCCGCCGGCAATGTCGGTTTTAAGGGATCCCGTAAGTCGACGCCCTTTGCGGCCCAGATGGCAGCTGAGCAGTGTGCTCGACGTGCTATGGAACACGGGGTTCGAAAAGTTGACGTGGTAGTACGTGGCCCAGGGTCTGGTCGTGAGACTGCGATCCGGACAATCCAGAACACTGGTATCGAGGTAACGGGCATTAAGGATGTCACCCCAATCCCCCATAACGGTTGCCGACCACCCAAACGGCGAAGGGTCTGACTGATGTCTCGTTATACAGGACCTCGCGCACGCGTCTCTCGACGTTTGGGCACCAACATCTTTGGTACCAAGGGTGAGATTGTCGCGCTGGATAAGCGCCCTTACCCACCCGGTGAGCATGGACGTACTCGTCGACGGGGTAACCCGTCTGAGTACCTCATGCAGTTACAGGAGAAGCAGAAGGCACGATTCTCCTATGGCTTAACTGAAAAGCAGTTCCGCCGTCTCTACGAGGAGGCCAACCGCCGGCAAGGCGTGACTGGCGAGAACATGCTTCAATACCTAGAGTTGCGACTCGACAACGTCTTGTACCGGTCAGGCATGGGCGCTACCCGCCCCCAAGCCCGCCAGTTAGTCAACCACGGTCACGTGGACGTCAACGGCAGTCGAGTTGACATCCCTAGTTACCGCTGCCGGAAGGGTGACGTTGTAACCCTTCGTGATAAGGCCCGGAAAATGGTCGTTGTCCAGTGGAACATCGACGTCCTGGACCGTCAGGCCCCGGCGTGGATCGACATTGATGACGATGGTCATAGAACTACGGTCCGTGAACTCCCTGTTCGCGAGCAAATCGATATTCCTGTTCGCGAGCAGTTAATCGTCGAGCTCTACTCCAAGTAGGCGCTTTAGTTTTCGGCGCCATCCCAGTACCCAATCCCGACACGCAAGAAGGACATTCTTATGCTGGTCATTCAGCGACCCACGGTCACCGCGGTGGCCGATGCTGACGGAAATCGTCAGCATTTTTCAATCGAGCCACTTGAACCTGGCTTCGGTCATACGCTTGGCAACTCCCTGCGGAGGACACTGCTTTCGTCGATTCCGGGGGCTGCCATAACGCAGGTCAAATTCGATGATGCTCTCCATGAGTTTGGCACTATCGACGGAGTCGTCGAAGATGTAACTGACATCGTGCTGAACTTGAAGGATGTGGAGTTGCGGTGCCACAGCGATGAGCCCGTTACCTTGCGGATTGATATGCGAGGCGACGCCGAGGTGACTGCGGCGGCGCTCGAGACCAACGAGCAGGTTGAGATACTGAACCCTGATCTGCATCTGGCCACGGTGACCGGAAAGGGTCGGTTGGCTCTCGAGTTGACTGTCGAAATCGGTCGCGGCTATCTCGGTTCGGACCGCTCCAGTGGTGACGCCGTTATTGGGGTGATCCCCGTTGATGCGTTGTTCTCGCCGGTGCGTCGGGTGTCTATTGAGGTAGAACCAGTTTCGGTTGGTCAAGCCCAAGACATGGACCGCCTGATTTTGGATGTCACCACCGATGGATCCATCACCCCACGTGATGCCCTGGCTTCAGCCGGCGCCACGCTGCGGACCCTCGTCCAGTTGGTTGAGGATATGAGTGATGATGCGCGCGGTCTTGAGTTAGGCGAAGCCGAAGAAGTGGGTGGTAGTTCTCCTGATCTTGATCTGCTAATCGAGGATCTCGATTTGTCTGAGCGTCCGCGTAACTGCCTTAAGAGGGCACAAGTTGACACAGTTGGTCAATTACTCGAAAAGACTGAGGATGATCTCCTGGCCGTCACCAATTTCGGTCAAAAGTCGCTAGACGAGGTTATTGAGAAACTCGACGAGCGTGGCCTTTCTCTACGGGTTCGAGGCTGACGTCATGCCAGCAACTCCGAAGAAGGGGCGTCGTTTCGGCGGTAGTGCCGCTCACCAGAAGTCAATGATGGCGAATCTGGTGGCGTCGCTTATAGCCGCGGAGGCCATCACCACGACTGAAGCCAAGGCCAAGGCATTGCGCCCTGTCGCCGAGAAGATGATTACTAAGGCTCGTAAGGGCGGCGTCCACAACCATCGTCAGGTGGTGTCGTTTCTTCGGGACCGAGAAATGACCACCAAGCTCTTTGATGAGATCGGGCCTCGCTACGTGGACCGACCGGGTGGTTACACGCGTATTCTCAAGGTTGGCCCCCGCCACGGCGACAACGCGCCGATGGCCCGCATCGAACTCGTCTGATCCGTCCCTCTCGGGGCATATCCCCGTTCCAAGAAATCCGGGACGGGTCATGAGGGTCCGGGCGACAGTGGCCTACGACGGTGCGCCGTTTCATGGGTTCGCCGCCAACGATGGTGTGTCTACCGTGGCTGGTCTACTAGTCGAGGTGTTGACCCGCATCCTCCGAGATGACGTGGTCCTAACGTGTGCCGGTCGGACCGATCGGGGCGTCCATGCTGTGGGCCAGGTGGTGGGATTCGATCTCTCTGAGCGCTCGGATCTGGACCTTGAGACACTACAGAGCATCGTGAATCGTCGGATAGGACCATCGGTCCTGATGACGGCTATCCAGCGGGTAGACAATGATTTTGATGCCAGGTTCTCGGCCACTGGCCGTACCTATCGATATCGGATTTTGGATCGGCCACAGCCGGACCCGTTACTCGCCTCACGTGCTTGGCATGTACCTGTCCAGCTGGATCTGACGGCTATGGAGACAGCGTCAGCCGATCTCGTGGGTCTGCACGACTTCACGTCGTTTTGCCTGCAGCAGAATCCCCGGTCTGACGGCTCGTTGCCCACGATGGTCCGCCGGATAACTGCCGCGTCGTGGCGTCGAGTGGCCGATGGCCTATCAGGTGCGGATCTTTTGGAGTTCGAGGTTTCAGCATCCGCGTTCTGCCAACGGATGGTTCGCACGATTGTGGGCACGCTGGTGGCCATCGGTCGGGGTGAGATGGCCACCGATCAGATTCCGGTCGTGCTGGCTGCAATGGATCGGCGGGCTGCTGCCGATTCCGCCCCACCCCAGGGCCTCATCTTCTGGTCGGTGCGGTACAACTGATGTCTGCTAACTAGGAGAAATGCCTGGTGTGGCGCGCGCCCTAGTCCGGGTTGCCGGGTTGCCGGGTTGTTGGGTCGCCCGTAGCCTTGACCCGGTCGCGCCGCGCACCTCAGGGATATCTCTGCAGGGTGTCAGCGGCTTTCCCATCCAGTTTCCGATCCAGTACAGGCGGTCAAACGTGTCCACCTACACCCCCAGGGCTAGCGAGATCGAGCGTTCTTGGCATGTCGTTGATGCCGAGGGCCTCATCCTCGGGCGAATGGCATCTGAGGTTGCCGCTATTCTGCGAGGCAAGCACAAGCCAACTTTCGCCCCTCACATTGATACGGGCGACCACGTGGTGATCGTCAACGCCGACAAGGTAGTACTGACAGGGGCCAAGGCCACCGACAAGAATGTTTACGACCACTCGGGATATCCCGGTGGACTCCGAACTCGGGCTTACGGTGATTTTCTCACCGATAAACCAGAAGAGGCCGTTCGTCGGACTATCAGGGGCATGCTCCCAAAGAATCGCCTGGGGCGTCAGCAGTTGACCAAACTCAAAGTTTACCGAGGTGCCGAACACCCGCATGAGGCACAGCGGCCCCAACCACTGGCTATTGACCACGCCCGGGCCCGCACGGCCTGATCGTCGAGCCTCGAGAGGAACACCTAATGTCTAGCCCCCTTATTCAGTCCACCGGTCGTCGGAAGCAGTCAGTCGCTCGAGTACGACTACGCCTTGGCACTGGCGCAGTGACCGTCAATGGCCGTACTGCTGAAGATTACTTCCCGTCGGAGAGCCATCGTCTGGTATTTATGGAGCCTCTCCGGGTAACCGCGACGGAGGATGCCTACGACATCGATGCCACGTTGCATGGCGGTGGAGTGAGCGGTCAGGCTGGAGCGATGCGCCTCGGCATTGCCCGGGCGCTCGAGGCCCTTGAGCCTGAGCGGCGTCCAGCGCTTAAGCAGGCTGGGCTTCTCACCCGAGATGATCGCAAAAAGGAGTCAAAGAAGTATGGGCTCCACAAGGCTCGCAAGGCTCCTCAATACTCCAAACGCTAAACGGCAATTCGACGTAGGGGATTGTTCCCTAGTCGCTTTTCAAGCCGCTTAACGATGACAGGAAGTGGGCTACCGGCACTGCAGTTTGGAACTGATGGTGTCCGCGGTCGGGTAGGCGTTTCTCTTGACGAGTCTGCAGTGCGCGCCCTCGGTTTGGCTGCGGCCGCCCATCTGGGCGCTACCAAGGTTGTCATTGGTCGAGATACTCGTGAATCGGGTCCTGCGTTAGCCCGTGCTCTGGCCGAGGGTCTGGTGGCTGGCGGCCTGAACGTGGAATCCTTGGGTGTGGTTCCCACACCCGCCGTGGCATACGAGTGTCAGCTCGACGGGACCGCTGGAGCGGTGGTATCCGCCTCTCATAACCCTTGGTCGGACAACGGAATAAAGTTATTTTCTGCTGGTGGGCGCAAACTAGACGATCGAGTGCAGTCGGCGGTTCAGCAGGTGTGGGATGTTTCTCCGCGCCTTGATCAGCCGGTAGAGATGGCTGGTTGGGCTGATCCTGAGGAACTAAATGGGGGTGGACGTCGTTGGGCCGATGCGCTAGTGGATTCGGTGGCCACCGAGTTCTCGTTGGCTGGTCAATCGCTCATTGTGGATTGCGCCAATGGTGCCACCTCAGCGTTTGCTGCGGATGTTCTGCGCCGCCTTGGTGCCGAGGTAGTGGTGTTGCACGCATCGCCGGATGGCCGCAATATCAATCGGGACTGCGGCTCGACCTGTCCGGATGACCTACGGGACGCAGTCCTTGCTGAAGGGGCCAATGCGGGTCTTGCCTTCGACGGCGATGGTGATCGGGTGATAGCAGTGGGAGACAATGGTGTCCTATTGGACGGAGACGATTTGCTGGCCGTGTGTGGCACCGACCTTCAGGATCGGGGCTTGTTGACCGGAGGGACGGTAGCCGTCACTGTTATGGCGAACCTAGGCCTGCGCCGGGCTCTTGCAGAACACGGCATTGCCGTGCATGAAACGGCGGTAGGGGATCGGTACGTACTTGAGGCGCTGGAGGCCAACGGCTGGGTATTAGGTGGGGAACAGTCCGGACACGTGATCTTTCGTTCCATGGCCACCACAGGTGATGGCTTACTCACTGGAATCCAAGCTCTGGTGGCAGCGGGTCGGGCAGGTCGGACGCTTGGCGGCCGAGCAGCTGAGCTGATGGTACGCGCTCCTCAGGTGTTGCATGCCGTGCCCGTTTCGGCTGACGGCGCTGCCTTAGTGGCAGCGTTGGCTGACGTGGTTGATAAAGCCTCTTCTCAGTTGGGCACAGCGGGACGGGTGTTGGTTCGCCCATCTGGGACCGAGTCGGTAGTTCGAGTCATGGTCGAGGCCTTCGATGCTGCTGAGGCGGCCGCGGTTGCCGATCGACTGGTTGATGCCGTTCGTCAGGCTGACCGGACCTGAACCTCTACGATTCCTAGACTTGCGGCCTGAGGCGGACAAGCCTGATTCGTTGTTCATAGAAGGGGGATAGACACATGTGCGGCATCATTGCAATCCTCCGACGTCGTTCGAACCGGAATGTCCCAACCAGTGAGTCAATTCTGGAGTTGCTTTCTGAAGCCACGTCGCTACTGGGTGAGTGCGGTGGTCAGCTGGTAGCCAACGAAGTGGCTGAGGCCGCTGGCCGCGTGGGTGACGCCGACCGCCTACTGCGTGGCCTTCCGGGCCTGCTAGCCCTCGATCGTGATCCTGATTTGGCCGTGAGGGTCGCTGATGTGCTGTCAGAACTGTCGATACAGACCACCGCCCTAGGGGAAACGCTTGAGGGTGAGCCGGGATCCGCTGAAGATGTAGAGGCGGCAAACGCGACTCTTGTTGACCTCCTCGATACTACGTGGTCCGTTGCCCGTGACCGACTGGGAACTCACGCTGGGGTTCTCTCGATGCGTTCGACTCTGACGGTCCCCAGTGACGCTGGTCTTGGCGTCTTGTTGTCAATCCAACAGGCCCTATCTGCGATCGACCGCCTTGAGGTGCGAGGTCGCGACTCGGCCGGTATCCAGGTGACAGTCTGGAACCATGGTTTAGCCACTGACGATTCGGAGGTACTTAGTCGGGCCACCGATGGTCTACACCGGACGGGCAGTGTTCGGGTATTGGAAGGTGGAGGCCTGGCAATCGTGTTCAAGGCGGCTGCGGAGATCGGCGAGCTGGGGGACAACACGGCCGCCATGCGGCGGGCGTTGGCCAACGACGGTCTGCTGGCTCGGGTGTTAGCTGCTCCCGATGTGCAGGGCTCAATTCTTGGGCACACCCGGTGGGCGAGCGTAGGCCTGATCTCTGAATCCAATGCCCATCCAGTGGATTCCACCCGCGCCGATGGTGTGGTCAGCCCACTTGTCACTGCGGTAGTCAATGGCGACGTTGACAATTACAACGATCTGGTGGTGTCAGAGCGTCTAAGTCTGGCTCCCGAGATCACTACTGATGCCAAGGTGGTTCCCTCCCTGTGCGCCACCCATCTGTCTGCCGGCCACGACCGAATTGAGGCGTTCCGCCGGACGGTCAGCGCATTTGAAGGATCTTTGGCTATTGGTGCAGCGACTGGTGACGTTCCAGACCGTCTGCTGCTCGCTTTGCGAGGAAGTGGCCAAGGCCTCTACCTCGGTATTGCTGAGGATGCCTACGTGGTGGCGTCTGAGCCCTACGGGGTAGTAGAGGTGGCGACCGACTTCGTCCGAATGGACGGGGAAACACCCGCTGATTTGGAAAGTCCAGAGGCCAGTCGAGGCCAGATCATCGAGTTAGATGGGGCGCTGGCTGGGACTCTGGAGGGGGTGACCCGGCGGTCCTATGACGGCCGGTTACTTCCGATAACCGTTGAAGACCTGACACGTGCCGAGATCACTACGCGAGACATTGACCGAGGTGACCACCCTCATTTTCTACTCAAGGAAATCGGAGAGTCGCCTAAGTCAGTCAGGGCGACCTTGCGTGGCCGGCTCTTTCCAACAGATGGTGCTCATGGAGACCCTGACTGGCAGGTTCGCCTCGGCGAGGAGACCCTGGATTCTGAGTTGCGCTCAAGTCTGGCTGACGGCTCAATTCGACGGATACTGGTTATCGGCCAGGGTACCGCAGCGGTAGCCGGGGAATCAGTGGTTCGTGCGTTGGAAACCGAGTTGTCCAGCCTGAAGCCTGGTCGAGAAATTAATGTTGAGGGCCTGCCTGCTACTGAATTATCAGGTTTCGGCTTGAGCGCCGACATGTCTGAGACCCTCGTCGTGGCTATAAGCCAGTCAGGAACGACCACCGACACCAACCGGACAGTTGACCTGGTGCGGACCCGTGGCGCTCGGGTGGTGGCCATCGTTAACCGACGAAATAGCGACCTAGTCAATCGGGCTGACGGAGTGCTTTACACGTCTGACGGCCGAGACGTGGAGATGAGCGTGGCCTCCACGAAAGCCTTCTATGCACAGTCGGTGGCGGGAATTCTGTTGGCTGTGGCGGTAGCCGATGCTGCGGGCGCTGCGGGTGCCCCAGATCGGGCCGAGTTGCTGGCCGGACTGTGGGCTCTGCCCTCAGCAATGGTGGAAGTGTTGGCTATGCGCGACCAAGTGGCGTCTATCGCCAGCGAGCATGGACCTGGGAGGCGTTACTGGGCTGTGGTGGGGAGTGGACCGAACTTGGTGGCGGCTCGTGAGATCCGTATCAAGCTTTCGGAACTCTGCTACAAGTCGATAGCAGCGGACGCCACCGAGGATAAAAAGCACATCGATCTCTCCTCAGAGCCATTGATCCTGGTGTGCGCCGCGGGTCTGGTCGGTTCGACCGCTGACGATGTGGCCAAGGAGGTGGCCATCTATCGGGCGCATAAGGCGCTACCTGTGGTGGTGGCCGATAGTGGATCATCGAGGTTCGCTGGAGCACGTGATGTGGTGTCCGTGCCGCCAGTTCACCCACGCCTAGCCTTCCTGCTTTCGACGATGGTGGGTCACCTCTTCGGATATGAGGCAGCCCGAGCCATCGACGCCCAGGCCCTGCCGTTGCGGTCTGCCCATGCAGCCATAGAAGCTGAGGCTGAGAGGCGTTTGGCAGCAGATGTGGCCAACACCACCGTGCATGAACTGGTGGCACTCGGGGAACTGAATAGCGAGCTCGTCGCCGAACTTGGAGCGGCAGCCGGTACCTTCTCCAACGAATTGCGGAGTGGTCGCCTTAACGGCCATTTGGAGGCCTCCACAGCGGTGCGGCTATCTATATTGTTCCGGTTTGCCCTCGGCGTGGTGCCGCTTGAGTCCTACCAATTGGAGTTCGGTCGGGTCGGTACACCAGCTCTAGTTCTTGACGATCTGGCCACTGCCTTGACTGCGGCCATCGAGGAACTCACCCGCCCCATTGACGCCATCAAGCATCAGGCCAAGACAGTCACGGTAGGCATTTCCCGAGCAGATGAGACGCTACTGAATGTCCGATTACCGCAAGAGGTGATCGAGGCTGGGGCGCCACGTGATGCTCTTAGCTATCGCACCCTCCGGGCACTGGTGTCACTGGACCCAGCAGTGGCCGATGTGGTCGGCTACACCCGTTACCGGGTCGATGGTCTAGATGGGCCGTCTCCAATCTTGGCTATCGAGGGTCGGGGTGGGGTGTCCACCGGTATTCAGTCTCGGACTGATCAAGATCCGACGCTACGAGGCACAAAGCATCGGGTGGCTGTTGATCGTCACGTGCTGGTCACTCGGGGTACCCGCGATGATCGGATTATTGTTCTCGTTCCCGAGGTTAAGGACCGTGAGACGGTGGGGATCACGCTGCTACACGTGCTGCTTCGTGATCGCCTCCCCCCAGATGTGCTGAGAGGCGTGTTGCAGGGCTACAGGAATCGATACGCAGCGGTGCGTGATGCTGTCTGCGAGACCGAGCCTGAACTACGCGAGGACCTTTTGGCTACGGTACCGATAGTCGACTTGCTGACCGACTCGGTGTCGGATATCGCCAACCGGCTCCGGATATGAGACTGGTGGTCCACGGGTCATGATTGGTATTGGGGTGGACCTGGTCGACGTCGAGCGTTTTCGCCGTTTGTTGGAGCGTACGCCATCTTTGCGGGATCGTTTGTTCCGTCCTGACGAGCGCGCATACGCCGATGCTCATGTGGATCCGTCAGCACGATATGCCGTGCGATTCGCCGCTAAAGAGGCAACGTTGAAGGCCCTGGGCCTGGGTCTTGGTGGCATGGCTATGCGTGACATCGAAGTGGTGCGTGACGGCCTCGGCCCACCGTCGCTGGTGCTCCATGACGAGGCGGTAACGGTGGCTCATGCCGCTGGAGTAACTCGCTGGTTAGTTACCTTGAGCCATACCGACCAAGTCGCTCAAGCGACTGTTGTTGCTCTCTGAGAGTTCGGTCTGACGTGATACCTGTTTGTACGCCCGATGAGATGGCCTCGGTGGATGCATTAGCACCTGAGCCCACCGACGTACTGGTTACCCGGGCCGGTGCTGCAGTGGCACGCGCAGCGCTGCGCGAATTGGGTGGTGGTTACGGTCGCCGGATCGCTGTGATAGTTGGAAAGGGATTAAACGGGGCCGATGGTCGGGTGGCCGCCGACCGCCTCGCTCGTCGGGGGGCGCGAACGGCGGTTATTGACGCTGCAGACTTGGGCGATCGTCTGCCAGCAATCGGAGATCACGCCGTGGATTTAGTGGTGGATGCCGCCTACGGGACCGGTCTCGGCCGCCCATTTGTGGCACCAACCGTTGGTGCTCCGGTGTTGGCCGTGGACCTCCCATCAGGTCTCGATGGTTTAACAGGTGAGGCCCGGGGACGACCACTCACTGCCTGTCGGACCGTGGCGCTTGGGGCGCTCAAGCCGGGCTTACTGCTCGGCGATGGCCCAGCGCTGGCTGGTCGATGCGAGGTGGCCGATCTCGGCCTTGACCTTTCTGGAATAGTCACCCACCTGATAGAAGATTCCGACATCGCTGACATGGTCCCGGGCCGTCTACGCGACGCCCACAAGTGGCTGAGCGCCTGCTGGGTGATAGCTGGGTCACCTGGCATGGAGGGAGCGGCCGGGTTGGTGGCAACTGCGGCGCTCCGGGCTGGTGCAGGCTATGTAAGGCTCTCGATGTTCGGCGGCTGTGACCCCATGGCGCCCGTCGAAGTAGTGCGGACGCCGGTAAGCGCAGAATTGGAACTGGGTGTCTGGGATGAAAAAGATCAGACCCGTTTCGCCTCGATGGTCATCGGGCCAGGGCTTTCGACGACAACCAAGGTGGCCGACGCAGTGCGGTCTCTGGTGGTTTCTCCGGGTCCACCACTAGTTGTTGATGGTGATGGTTTAACAGCCTTGGCCGGCGTCAGCCTGACGCCGGCCCGTCCGCTAGTCCTCACCCCACATGACGGTGAGTTCACTCGACTGGTGGGTCGGCCTCCCGGTCCCGATCGCCTAGGGGCGGCCAGAGGTTTAGCCGCTGATGTCGGTGCCGTGGTCTTATTGAAGGGCTCAACCACCGTGGTGGCAGCGCCCAACGGGAAGGTGCTATTGGCTGCAGCAGGTGATTCCCGCTTGGCTACTGCTGGCGCTGGGGATGTGTTGGCTGGGATTATCGGGGCTTTTCTCGCCCGTGGTGCCGAACCATTCGCTGCTGCTGCAGCAGCAGCGCACGTGCACGGACGTCTAGCTGCTGGCATGGGGATGGGTGATGGGTTTACCACTGGGGTGGCTGCCAGCGATCTGGCGGCGAGGCTGGTGGCTGTGCTAACAGAGTTGTCTGTCGACGCTGCCGCTTATGGCCACATCTCCGGCGGGGCCCGCTGATGCGCCCCACTTGGGTGTCGGTCGACCTGACTGCCGTAGCCCACAACGTGTCAGTCTTTGACGCCCTCGTGGGTGATTCCGATATCTGCGCAGTAGTGAAGGCTGACGGCTATGGCCACGGTGCTCCAGCGGTTGCTACCGCAGCAGTCAATGCCGGTGCCACCTGGTTGGCCGTTGCCCTTATCGAGGAGGCAGCCGAGTTGCGTTCTGCTGGTTTGACTACCCCAATTCTCGTGCTGTCTGAACCTCGACCCGATGAGATGGCTGAGGTAGTGGCCCTAGAAGGTGTGCGCCCCACCCTCTACACCTCTCTTGGTATCGAGGCTTGTGCAGAGGCTGCAGGGAACATGACTTCCTCCGAAACGGGCGCCTCAGATCGGCTCCCAGTCCACCTGAAGGTTGATACCGGTATGCATCGGGTGGGGGTACGGCCAGACCTAGCCGTGGATATGGCGCGCAAAGTTCAAAATTCAGGCCTGTTTCTTGAGGGAGTGTTTTCCCACTGTTCGATGGCTGATGTGCCGTCGGATCCATTCACCAGTGTGCAGGTAGATCGTTTTGATGCCGTGCTGGCCGATCTGGTTTTGGAGGGCATTGCGCCACCGGTGGTTCACCTAGCCAACACGGCTGCCACCCTGACCCGCCCGGATACTCATCGATCGTTAGTGCGAATTGGTATTGGTGTGTATGGGGTATCACCGAGCCCTGACATGGCCGATGCATGTAGCGATCTTGGTCTCCGTCAGGCCATGTCTATTCGTAGCGAGGTAACCCACCTGCAGGTCGTTCCAGCCGGCGAAGGTGTTGGGTACGGTCAGCGCTGGATTGCCGACAAAGAGACTCGTCTTGCGACCGTTCCAATGGGTTACGCCGACGGTTTGGCTCGCGCATGGGGACTGAGCGGGGAGGCTCTAGTGGGAGGCCAGCGGCGGCCCCTGCGTGGTGCGGTTTCAATGGATGCTCTTGTTATTGAGGTCGATGATTCGGTGGCGCTGGGGGATGAGGTGGTTCTACTGGGACGCCAGGGAAAAGAAGAGATCAGGGCCGACCAGGTAGCTGATGCAATCGGCGTCATCCCTTGGGAGGTGCTGTGTTCGCTCAGCCACCGCCCACCCCGGCGTTACTCGTAGGTCCAACCAGTGGCTCGGGTTCTGCTTATCGAACCGTTCCACGGCGGGTCTCATGGTGCGTGGGCTGATGGTCTGGCTCGTCACAGTCTCCACGAGGTGGTTACCGTCTCGCATCCGGCGAATGCATGGCGATGGCGGATGCGCGGTGGTGCCTTAACCCTGGCTGAGGCCACCAAGTTGGCGGTCGAAGAGCACGGTCTACCTGAGGTTGTGGTGGTTTCGGGAATGGTCGATCTTGCTGGATGGCTAGGGCTTACCCGTCGTTTTTTGGGGGATCCACCGGTTGTGTTGTATCTCCACGAGAACCAGTTGGGATACCCGGACAGCCCTAACCAGAAGGGTGCCGGATCTGATGAGTTTCCACTATCAAACTGGATGGCCATGGCGGCTGCGGATGAAGTTTGGTGCAATTCGGCCTTCCAACGTCAGAGCCTCTTAGCCGCCTTGCCAGCTTTGTTGGGACGTGCACCCGACTTGTCCCATGCTCGGTTCCTGCCAGCGGTGGCTGAGCGATGCCATGTGGTGCCTGTTGGCGTAGACCTTGCCGATATTCCTAGGTTTGATGTGCTTGGGGGCGCTGAACCTGATAGCGGGGTGCCCGTTGCCCCAGGGGTGCCGTTAGTGCTTTGGAACCAGCGGTGGGATCACGACAAGAATCCAAAGGAGGTACTGGATGCCCTGATCCAGTTGGCTGACGCTGGCGTGGCCTTTCAGGTGGCCTTAGTAGGGGAGAACAAGCGGGTTAATCCTAGGGAGTTCATTGAGGCCCGGGCTTACTTGGGTGAGCGAGTAGTGGCCTATGGCTTCCTGGACCGGCCCGACTACGTCGAACTACTAGGTCGAGCTGACGTGGTAGTCAGCGCCGCTGAGCACGAGTTTTTCGGGATCGCGGTGGTGGAAGCCATGGCTGCTGGATGCGTACCGGTTCTCCCAACTCGTCAGAGTTACCCAGAGTTGGTGGGGGCGTGGGCCGATGGCGCCCTCTATCCGGCTGCCGGGTTACGGGCCCGGTTGCAGGATGTACTGGTCGACATCGAGGGTTGGCGAGCTCGGGTGATTGGACTAGACGAGGCCATACGGAGATTCGACTGGAGGACCGTGGTTCACGATTACGACAACCGGCTGGATTCCCTTGTCGCAGGCGGGACTAGCGTCTCTTGGTATGAAGATTCCGATCGATGGCCTGCGGATCGGTCATTGGACTGACACAGCGGCCCTTACCGGCTGCACGGTGATGCTTTTTCCTGAGGGGACAGTGGCCTCTGGCGAGGTACGGGGCGGAGCTCCAGCCACTCGGGAGTTCGATTTATTGGCCCCCGAGCGTACTGTGCAGGGCCTTGATGCCCTAGTGCTGTCAGGTGGCTCAGCGTTTGGCCTCTCCGCCGCCGATGGGGTGGTTTCCCACCTAGTCGACGCTGGAATCGGCTTTCCCACTGATGGTGGAGCGGTGCCCATTGTTGTTGGTCTGGCTCTCTATGACTTACTGGAGGGCGATAGCTCAGTTCGTCCGGGGGCTGCTGACGGTCGAGTTGCAGCGGAGGCAGCGATGCCGACCATCGACGTGGCGGTATCCACTGGCTCTGTAGGAGCCGGGACTGGAGCCACAGTTGGAACATGGCGGGGACGGGACCATGCTCGCCCTGGTGGCATTGGGGTGGCCGTAACCGGTCATGGAGGTCTGACAGTGGCCGCCGTGGTGGCAGTCAACGCGGCGGGTGATGTTGGCGATTCAGCCACCTCCGCCCTAGTGGCTGACGGCATATTCGGGGGTTGGCCGGAGCGGCTCGACCCGTTTGCTGTTAATGCGGTTGGAGGACTGGGTTTGCGAAGCAACACGACGATCGGGGCAGTGATCACCGACGCCGCCTTGAATAAGGGAGACTGCCTGCTCATGGCCCAGTCGGCCCACGACGGCCTAGCTCGAGCAGTGTTCCCGCCCCATATGCGTTCTGATGGTGACGCCTTTGTGGTGGCCGCTACCGGTTCGGCGGGCGGAGGTGCCAGTGCCGTTAGCGAGACTCCAGACCTCGACGTGCTACGAGTGCTGACTGTCGCCGCTGTCGAAAGGGCTATTGTTCAGGCCTGCTGATCGCCACCCCCATGGGGGTTCCCTCGGTAATATTCCGGAGTGACTCTCGCCCATTACAACTTGGCTGATTTGGCTATCCAGGCTGCTTCTTGCAGGGCCTGCGGGCTGGCCAAGGGGCGAACACAGGTCGTCTTTGGAGCCGGTGCACCCGATGCCGACGTGGTGTTTGTTGGTGAGGCGCCAGGTGCTCGTGAGGATGAGTGCGGTGTACCTTTTGTGGGTCGGTCTGGGCAGTTACTGGACCGCTTACTAGATGAGGAGTTGGGCGTTGAGAGGGCGGATGTCTACATCGCCAACGTAGTGAAGTGCCGCCCGCCTGATAACCGTGACCCGCGTTCTGAAGAGATCGCTGCCTGTCGCCCGTACCTGACCTGTCAACTAGATCTAGTGAATCCGACAGTTATCATCACATTGGGCAACTTTGCTTCCCGGCTTCTTTTGGGAACCACCACTGGTATAACGAAGCTCAGGGGTAGCCAGTACCAGTACGGTGACCCGCTCCGTCATCTGGTGCCTACCTTTCATCCCGCAGCTGCCTTGCGTGGTGGTGCGGGGGTACTGGCCAACATGCGGGCTGACTTTGGGAGGGCCCGGGAGTTGATCGCATCATGACTGACTATCCACCAATCCGGAGTTTGACCACCTCCTCAGTTCTAGGTACCCAGGCTGTGGCCGCTGCCTTAGCACGGCTCTCGCAAGCCGGTGACCTACTGGTCCTGTGTGGCGACCTTGGAGCCGGCAAGACGGCTTTCACACAGGGGTTTGGCCAGGCTCTCGGTGTGACCACTCCCATCACCTCGCCGACTTTTACACTTGCCAACCGTTACGAGGGGGCTGAACTTGTTGTCCATCACCTTGACGTCTACCGGTTGTCGCACATTGATGAAGTCCGGGACCTCGGTCTCCACGAATTGGTCGATGATCGGTCGGTGACTCTGATTGAGTGGGGTGACGTCATCGCCGGTGCGCTCCCAGGGGGATACCTTGAGGTTCGATTAATACTTTGTGATGGTCCCGACGACCGGATATTGGAACTACGAACGGTGGGTGTCGACTGGTCTGACCGTGAGGTGGCTTTACTGGCTCTCGAGTCGTACGAGTCGGGTGCGAGTTAATGCTGATACTGGGTATCGAGAGTGCCGGTGCTCAAGTGGGCTGTGCGGTGGGTGGCCACGAAGGGGTACTGGCTTCGGCACATTCTGGCCGGGGTCGCCGCCACGCTGAGGCGTTGGCCCCTCAGATTGACTTTGTCCGCCGGCAGGCTGGGATCGAGTTGTCGGAGGTTGGTGCGGTGGCTGTTGATGTGGGTCCAGGCCTATTCACAGGTCTGCGAGTTGGTATCGCAACAGCGGTGGCGCTTGCGTATGGCTTGGGCGTTCCTATGATCCCCGTTCCCAGCCTCGACCTGATGGCCTTCCCGGCTCGCTGGACGGCCCGCCTCATTGTGCCTGCGCTTGATGCCCGTCGTGGTGAGTTGTTTACGGCGTTGTTTCGTAAGGTCCCGGGCGGCATTCAGCGGGTGCGCGAGGCAAATGTTTGCACGCCCAACGAGTTGTCGGCTGAATTGGAGGCCCTTGACGAGCCCGCTTTGTTGCTAGGAGATGGTGCGCTGCGTTACGCAGAGGTGTTCACTGGACTCCGGGGCACTGAGATGGCTGAACAGGGCCTAGCCAACCCCAGCGCTCGCTCCTTAGTGCAGCTGGCTCACGCACGGGCTATGCGCGAGGAGTTTGTTCAGCCCTGGGAGCTCGAGCCGGTATACCTGCGGCAACCTGATGCTCAGATCAACTGGTCAACTCGAACTAATTAGGTATGGCTGTGGTAGGTGCTCCAAAGGTCGGGCTTAGGCCCATGGTCGATTCCGACGTGGCCACTGTCCGGGCCCTCAATGTGCTGGTTCAACCGTCTCCGTGGTCTGAAGGCTTTCTTCGAGACCAATTGGAGCGCCCAGAGACCAATACCAATCTAGTTGTGGAGACGGATATGGGAATTGTTGTAGGCCACGGATCGCTGGCGGTGGTAGCCGACGAGGGCCACATAACTTCTGTAGCGGTGGTACCGACCTGTCAGCGCCAGGGGGTTGGGACTCGCTTGGTGGCAGCACTTTGTCGCGATGCGTGTGCCAGAGGGCTTACGGCGATGACTCTTGAGGTCCGGACGTCGAATGAGGCGGCTATCTCGCTCTACCGTCGGTTTGGATTTGCACCTGCGGGGATACGGCCCTCCTACTATTGTGATCCGGACGGTACCGCCACCGACGCTCTGGTGATGTGGCTGCATGATGTCGATGACACGGTGTTTCTTGGATTGATCGGAGCTGAGTTCTGATGGGCGACATGATTTTGGGCATCGAGACGTCTTGTGACGAAACAGCAGTCGCCGTTGTTGAGCGGGCCTCAGTGGTCCGTTCATCAGTGATTTCTAGCCAAGTAGACCAGCATGCCGAGTTCGGTGGTGTGGTACCTGAAATCGCCGGACGAGCCCACGTGCAAGAGTTTGTTCCCGTGCTGGCCGAAGCGTTGGCCACTTCGGGAGTTGAGGGCAAGGACATAGATGCTGTGGCCGCCACCGTTGGTCCAGGTCTGGTTGGGTCGCTGCTAGTGGGGATGAGCGCCGCCAAAGCACTGTCGTTGGTGTGGGGGGTTCCGTTCGTGGGAGTTAACCACCTTGAGGCTCATCTGTACGCCTCGTTTCTGGAAGAGCCCGACTTGGAGCTCCCACTGGTTGTTCTGCTGGTGTCAGGCGGTCACACGATGCTGGTTCTGATGGAGGGCCATGGGCGTTACCGTCTTTTGGGGTCCACTCTGGATGATGCCGCCGGTGAGGCCTTCGACAAGGTGGCCCGCTACCTGGGCCTTGGGTACCCGGGGGGCCCAGCAGTGGACGCCTTAGCTGAGGAGGGCGACCCCGGGGCATACGCCTACCCCCGGTCCATGGTCAGGGAGAATCCGGCGACTCTGCCTGACGACCGCCGGTACGCCTTTTCGTTTAGTGGTTTGAAGACAGCAGTAGTGAACCACGTGCGCTCTGATCCCGGTGCAGTGACTGCTGATGTGGCCGCTTCGTTTCAGGAGGCAGTAGTTGATGCGTTGGTCGTCAAGGCTCGCTGGGCGGTGGAGTCAACTGGGGCGAAGGGGGCATGTCTTGGAGGTGGGGTAGCGGCCAACTCTCGCCTAAGAGAGCGCTTCTTGGACATGTGCACAGCGACAGGGGTACGGGCTTTTCTGCCGTCCCGGGCTTTGTGCACCGACAACGCTGCCATGGTCGCAGCGGCGGGTTGGTGGCGGCTGATGTCAGACGGCCCGAGTCCGCTGGACACCAGCGCTGATCCCAACCTTGGCCTGTCCTTGCTTGGTTAATGCTTGATTGGTTCCATGTCACGGGAAAACCGCTGCTTGCCATGTTGGTCGCGGCCCGACGTACCCCTATCGTTAGCACTCGCATAGGGAGACTGCCAATTGGTTGTCATGCCCTGGCGAAACGTCCAAACCCCCACCCAAACGCCATCGACCACACGGTCAGGCGTTGTCTCGAAAGGGAATCATTCGATGAATCTCCAGCCACTCGAGGACCGCATTGTGGTCCGTCCGAGCGACTCTGAGTCCACTACGGCCTCTGGTCTAGTAATACCTGATACCGCCAAGGAGAAGCCCCAGCAGGGTGATGTCCTGGCTGTTGGGCCCGGTCGTCGCTCTGAGCAGACCGGCGAACTTGTGCCTATGGATGTCGCTGAGGGCGACACTGTCGTGTATAGCAAGTACGGCGGCACCGAAATCACCGTTGGCGGTGAGGACCTTCTGATCCTCAACGCCCGCGACGTCCTCGGCATCCTTAAGTAGTCGCGCCGTGGCAAAGATACTTAAGTTCAACGAAGAGGCCCGTCGCGGTCTTGAGGCTGGTGTGAACAAGCTGGCTGATGCTGTCAAGGTCACTCTCGGTCCAAAGGGCCGCAACGTGGTCCTCGACAAGAAGTTTGGCGCCCCGACTATCACCAACGATGGTGTTTCCATCGCTCGTGAAGTTGAGCTCGAAGACAGTTTCGAGAATATGGGTGCGCAACTTGTCAAAGAGGTGGCCACCAAAACCAATGACATCGCTGGTGACGGCACCACTACAGCCACCGTGTTGGCTCAGGCACTAGTTCGCGAAGGTCTCCGCAATGTGGCTGCCGGCGCAAACCCGATGGGCCTAAAAAAGGGCATCGAGGCGGCAGTATCTGCCGCTGTGGACTCCATCGCTGATCAGGCAGTTCAAGTTGATGACTCCAAGGAGCAGATAGCCAACGTGGCTGCCATCTCGGCTGCCGATGAGACCATTGGCCAAGTCATAGCGGAGGCCATCGACAAGGTGGGCAAAGACGGCGTAGTGACCGTCGAGGAGTCAAATACCTTCGGTATGGATCTCGAGTTCGTTGAGGGCATGCAGTTTGATAAGGGCTACTTGTCGCCGTACTTCGTGACCGATCCAGAACGCCAAGAGGCGATTCTTGAGGACCCATACATCCTCTTCAACCAAGGCAAGATCAGTTCGGTACAGGACATGCTTCCGGTACTCGAAAAGGTCATGCAATCGGGTCGTCCGCTGTTGATCATCTCTGAGGACGTTGAGGGCGAGGCTCTAGCCACGCTAGTTGTCAACAAGATACGTGGAACTTTTAACTCGGTAGCCGTCAAGGCCCCTGGGTTTGGTGAACGGCGTAAGGCGATGCTCCAAGACATGGCCATCCTCACCGGTGGACAGGTTATTGCTGAGGAAGTTGGCCTTAAGCTCGACGGTGTCAGCCTCGACATGATGGGTTCGGCGCGCAAGGTAGTGATCACTAAGGATGAGACCACCATTGTTGATGGCGCTGGCGATTCCGCTGATGTTGAGGGTCGCATTGGACAGATCAAGCGTGAGGTCGATGAGACCGATTCCGATTGGGACCGTGAGAAGCTCCAAGAGCGCCTAGCCAAGTTGGCTGGCGGCGTAGCCGTTGTCCAAGTCGGTGCTGCCACCGAAGTGGAACTTAAGGAGAAAAAGCACCGGATTGAGGATGCCCTATCGGCAACCCGTGCGGCTATAGAAGAGGGTGTAGTGGCCGGCGGTGGTACTGCTCTGCTACGGACGCGTCCCGCGGTGACTGCTGTGGTTGAGAGTCTGGATGGAGACCAGGCAACTGGTGCTCGCATCGTTCACGCGGCGCTGGATGCGCCGGCCCGACTCATCGCTGACAACGCCGGTCTTGAAGGCGCAGTCATGGTCCGTGAGATTGAGTCAGCCTCTGGCTCGACCGGGCTAAACGCAGCTACAGGGGAGATGGTCGACCTAGTTGAGGCCGGGGTAATCGACCCAGCCAAGGTGACCCGGGCGGCGTTGCAGAACGCGGCTTCGATAGCAGCGCTACTCCTCACCACTGAAGCGTTAGTGGCTGACAAGCCCGAGCCCGAGTCAGCCATGCCGCCAGGTGGCGGTATGGATCCCATGGGCGGCATGGGCGGCATGGGCGGCATGATGTAGAGATCCCTTAGGATCACTCTTCGACTTCAGTCGGAGGGCCAACGGAAGCCGGGCCGAAAGGTCCGGCTTCCGCTGTTTTTCGACCTTGCCGATACCGTTTGTGAAATGAGCCAAACCCGCCCCGCCCCTGATCCCACTAAGTTGGCACGCCAGTTCGCTGAATGGACCAGCGGTGAAACACTCGTTGGTC
>CAWVUB010000034.1:0-19894 GCA_963933065.1 uncultured Acidimicrobiaceae bacterium
GGCTGGCCCTTCGGTGGATCGTCCTCGTCCCGGCCGGTTTCGTCCTACACGACCACCTTTCTCTAGCCGAGCCCACACTTTTACAGCGCTCTGGCCTAACCCAATTGGGTGCAGCCCCAGTTGACACCAAGGCCGATGACTTCACGCAACAGGCTCGGGGCCTAGCCATTGAGGTGCGATGCAGAAAGCCCCACGAAGTCCTATCTGTTGGGTCTCGGTTGGGAGCCGAGGTCCATTCCATCGAGGCCTTTCTGTGTGCACCGGTTCGACCCCACGTGGTACTTGCCGAAGCCGCCCGTCGTCGCCTCCCAGTCAACTAATACCGGGCCTCAGCAGGCTGTCGCCCCTCCGACCACCTCATCAGCCTCGTAAAAAACGACACTTTGGCCCGGAGCCACCCGTCGATGAGGTTGTGCCCACTGAACGGTGAGTTGGTTCAGCTCCCCAACCAAAGTCGCCGGTTCGGCTGCTCCATGGGCGCTGGTCTGCACAGAAAGGTTGACGGGAGGAAAAGAAGTAGAAGTACCGGTCCATGTGCAGCCGTCTACCAAAGTCTCATCGGTTAGCAGATCACCGGCTGACCCCACGGTGACGGTCGCCGTCGGCATATCGACATCCACTGCATATCGAGGCGCCGCTCCACCGGCGAGGGCGAGACCTCTGCGCTGACCGATAGTCACGAGTTCGACCGCATCCACTGTGCCAACTTCAACCCCCGAGGCATCTACGACTCGACCTGGGGTTAGGGCCATGCGTTGACCCAAAAAGTCCTCGCGCCCACGGGCCCGGGTAATGAAGCACACGTCCTGACTATCAGGCTTATTGGCAGTGCGTAGCCCAATAGCCGCTGCATGTCGACGTACCTCGTCCTTGGTCAGGTCACCAATGGGCAATAACAGACCGGCCATCTGCACCTGATCAAGCATATGTAGGACGTAAGACTGGTCTTTGGCTGTATCCAATGCGCGGGCTATCCGTCGGGTCCCATCAGGCCGCTCCACGATTCGGGCGTGATGCCCGGTAGCTATACGGTCATAACCCAGAGCGGCAGCACGATTCCTGAGTCGGTGAAACTTAAGGTGTCGGTTGCACTCCACACACGGATTTGGAGTACGGCCCATGGCATGATCAGCGACATACGGCGCTACCACGTCGCGTTCAAAGTCATCACCCAGATTGAAGACGTGATGTTCGATGCCGAGAGAATCTGCCACCCGGCGAGCATCGTCTACGTCTGAAACCGCACAGCACCCAGTATCGGACTCGCCGCCCCATAGGCGCAGGGTCACTCCCACGACCTCATAACCATCATCTCGTAGCAGAGCGGCGGCTACCGAGGAATCAACGCCACCAGACATGGCCACCATGACCGGGGCCCGCGTATTGCTGGTCATTGGGACTGCACCGAGCGGGCATGGTCCCGCAAGTGCTCAACGGCTGGAGGGATAGCAACTAGTGCATGATCCACGTCGGTATCACTGCTGGCGTGACCAAGCGAAAGGCGCAACGAGCCGCTTGCGGTTACCCGGTCGATCCCCATGGCTGCCAACACATGAGAAGGTTCTTGGGCACCGCTGGCGCAAGACGAAGCAGAACTGGCTGCTATGCCTTCTCGTTCCAGCAGAAAGAGGAGCTCTTCACTCTCGATGCCTTCAAAGCAGACATGAGAGACCCCGGGGGTGCGGGCAAAGCCGTTGGGAATGGTCCGGTTGACACCAACGATCTTCGCCAACAAACCCTCTTCGAGCCGATCCCGTAAAGCACCCACACGCTGAATCATTGCTTCACGCTCCAGAACCACCAGTCGAGCAGCCTCACCAAGACCCACGATGGCCGGCACGTTTTGAGTCCCGCTACGTCGCTCGCGTTCTTGGCCACCCCCTCTTATGACTGGATCAAGTGAGACTCCAGCCCTGACAATAAGTGCACCAGCACCCTTCGGTCCACCAAACTTGTGGCCGGTCACACTGACTAGTTCAGCCCTGTGGGCCGACTTGGGTAAGTCCATCCAAGCCGCTGCCTGCACGGCATCGCTATGCAGCAGGGCTTGGGGGGCGTACTGGGCTATCACGTCAGCCACCGCTTCCAAGTCGGTAACCACACCGGTCTCATTGTTGACTGCCATGGTCGACACAATGCAGACGTCGTCCACCGAATCCAGTACCACAGCCAGTGCTTCGAGGTCGATGCACCCACCAACGTTGGTAGGTATCACTATTCCTCCAGCGTCATTCACTGGAGCTAGCACCGCGGGGTGTTCAGCTGCGCTGCAAACTGGCAAGCCGCTAGTAGCCCTTACCACCCCGTCGACCGCCAGATTGTCAGCCTCAGTTCCTCCGGAAGTGAAAACTACCTCACCAGGCTCACACCCCACGAGAGTCGCGACATAATCACGGGCATCGTCAATAGCCCGGCGAGCTGCCCGTGCCGCTGCATGGCCACCCGACGGGTTGCCTGGGTGATCAGTCAACCAGGGAAGCATCTCAGCGACCACCTCTGGTCGGGCCGGCGTACTGGCCGCATGGTCCAGGTAGACACTCGTAGTCAACTCTTTGCTCACGATCCTAAGGCTATGGCAGAACTTGTTTGGGAGCCGCCTGACAATCCGTAAGACTTGTGGAATGGATGGCTACGACAGCACTACTTACGGTGAGCGGATCGCCGAGGTGTACGACGAGTGGTATGGCGACGGCGGCGACTTGACCCTTACCAGGATCGGGAACCCCAACGAGGTAGCCGATCAAATTGCCATCTTGGCCGGATCGGCTGGAAGAGTTCTCGAACTAGGGGTCGGTACCGGTCGGCTCGCGCTCCCCTTGGCTGACCGAGGGCTAGCCGTAACTGGTCTGGATGCCTCACCGTCAATGCTGGACCGTCTGAAATCCAAACAGGGTTCTGAGCGCCTCACACTAGTTCTCGGCGACATGGCCGATCCAAGCACATGTGGTTCAAGTTTTGACGTGGTGTTGATTGGGTTCAATACGTTGTTCAACCTCACCTCAGAAGCAGCCCAGCAGACCTGCTTTAGCGGTGTTGCAAACCTGTTGATGCCCGATGGCTATTTCGTTCTTGAAGCATTTGTCCCGACACCCGAAGCTCACAATGGAGTCACCGTCCGCGATATCTCAATCGACCGGGTGATGCTGGACGTGGTTGCGATCGACCCGGAGACTCAAACCATCACCGGACAGAGAATCGAAATGACGACTCTGGGCAATCGATTTTTTCCATACCAATTGCGCTACGCCACCCCACAACAACTCGATGATATGGCTATCGCCGCAGGTCTAGAACTAATCGGCCGCTCCGAGGATTGGCGCAACACCCCATTCACTGAAGACTCACCCACCCACGTGAGCACATGGCGGCAAAGCGACATCCTTGAGACGCAGCAGCGAACTAATTAGTTGGCCTGTCCGGGGTCTCAGCTGAAGAACGGGAGATCTAAGCGAGGCCGGTTGCTCCGCTTCAACTCAGAGAAAGTTTCAAACTGACACAACGTAAGCGTGGCATCGTAAAGGGCTAAGCATTCTTCGTCAGTTTCGGGCACCGTCGAGATGACCGGCCCAAAGATTGATGGCCCCTCTGGCGGCCCGAAAGTAATAATCGGCGTCCCAACGTCTGATCCAGTGCGAGCGACGGCCTCAGCAGTCTCGGCCCGCAGCACCTCGTCAAACTGACAATCAGTCGCCGCGTCGGCATACGAACCATCTACACCAGCCAACTTCAGGACGTTAGCCAGATGCTCAGGCGTGGCCATCGCCGCCCGATGATCTGCACTCTCACCGTTCAGCCGATGCCATATGGTCTCACCAAACGCCTGGTAAAGGGCCCCCATCGCCTTTGGCCCCTCACCGGCTCGCACTGCCGCTGCTACCCGGAGCATCCGCCGACCCTGATCATGAGATTCTTGGTGGCCCGCAGGTAACTCACTTTCGTAGTCACGCTCTTCGTTGAGGATCGACAGGTTAATAAACCGCCAGTCAACGGTCAGTTCTCTCAAAACGGCAACTCGACGCAGCCACCGAGAGGTCTGCCAAGCGAAGGGGCAGATCGGATCCCAGAAAAACTCGATGTCGACAGACTGGTTCACTAAGTCCTCATCCATGGTTGCATCGTTTCCCATAGTTGACATCAACCCAGTATCGGATCCCACCACCGGCTAGCCGCCCAGACCGCCCCCACGGTAAAGACCACTGCCGCCAGCCAGGGCACAGCGGTCACCACAACCCGAGATGTACCCCGACGGTCGAGCCCATCTATCAGCCAAGCCACCAGCGCTCCGCCAGCCAGACCACCCAGGTGACCTCCGATGCTGATGCCAGGACGACCAAACGTAAAAATTACGTTTACCAACAACAAACCACCCAAGCCGGTACCCCAGGGGCTAACCCCTTGCCGAAGTTGGTTGACTACCGCCGCAGCCATTAGGCCAAAGACTGCGCCTGATGCGCCCACGGTCAAAGCTTGGGGGTCATGCAGCATCACACCGAACGATCCGGCTAAAAGCGCTGCTAGGTACAGGCCGGCGTATCGGATAGGGCCGTGAACCATCTCCAGTTGCCGCCCCAGCATCCAGAGTAAGAACATGTTGATCAAAAAGTGAAGCAATCCTGCGTGAAGGAAACCGCCGGTCAATAAACGGCTCCACTCTCCTTCAGCTACCCCAATGAGCCGTGGGCCTGAGCGACCAATTCCCAGCAGGCCGTGCTCCACGGTAAATGTGCCGCCACCAGAGGCAAACCGATCGTAGATCCCTCCACCTCGGGTGCTGCCTCCCAGGAAGACCACGACTAGAAACGCCGCAAGGTTTAGGGCAACTAGCACCATGGTTGCCGGTGGTCCTTCAATCGGACCCATAACCACACTCTTAACCTGGCGACGATACGAGCGCTCAGAGTTACGTCGGGCACCACTTTGCCGCGCCGGTTTGGCTACGCACTCAGAACAATGAAATCCCACTGACGCTGTGTGCATACAGAGCGCACAAATCAGCCGTTCACACCTCTGACAACGCACCCCGGCCCGGTTGTCAGGATGCCGGTGGCAGCTATCGGGTATTGATCCTTCAAGATCTGGAGCGTTAGGCACGTCGGTCAGCGCCGGACAATGACTGGGATGCAGTCCGGGTCGGTAACCCACGCAAACAACATTAGTAACGGCTCATCACGAGTGACTGTGGCGTGTCGGACCCCAGGCGCGTGATGGATTACCCCACCGGGCCTCTCGACCCGCCAATCATCACCTCGCTGCCAATCTGCTGTCCCGGAGGCCACCCAAAAGACCTCCTCGGACTTGTGAACGTGGGACGGATAGTCACAATTTGGTCCTTGGAGGACCAGACCCACAAATACTTCTTGACTCAAGTAGGGAACCAAGACTGCGCTACCTGTAAACGCGTGATTTTGTGTACTGGCGATCAGTGGCGCGTAGGCGTAGTTGGCCCGCATGGCGTCCATGTCAGATTCTCCGGCGTAATCCGGATACGGAACCATCCAACTCACTGACCCAACCACCGACCGGATGAGGTCAACCGGCGCGCCCACCCCGTCAGATAACGCATCGTTCAGGTGTTGATCGACTACCGGCTGGGAGATCTGCACGATTCCTTCATCTCCAGTGGTCAACCGGGTGAGAGCGACAGACAACACCTCCATGGACTGCGTCAATTCCGGGTCACGCATCCCTTCGGCGTCAACAAACGCAGACAACGCTTTCAGAAAGGAGTCATCCATTGAGCGGCAATTTACACCCGGGAGAGGACTGGCAATGACGTCTATAAACCAACGAACTCAGGCTCCCGTGAAATGGGCCTTTCCGGGTCCATGTTCAAAGAACGACTCGACTCCCCGCCGGGCGTCATCGCTATCAAACACCTTTAAGA
Source organism: uncultured Acidimicrobiaceae bacterium (assembly GCA_963933065.1). Lineage (GTDB taxonomy): Bacteria > Actinomycetota > Acidimicrobiia > Acidimicrobiales > MedAcidi-G1 > UBA9410. The sequence goes on from CAWVUB010000034.1 coordinate 5,885, forward strand.
AGAGGTCCAACTCGAGATCAACGCCTTCTCTCAGTGACATGTCAATGCCGTCATCAATAGCCTTTTTCGCTGCCCGTATAGCCAACCTCGGCCCCGCTGCGTAGGTCGCGGCCAACTCGCACGCCCGATCCAGAATCTCGTTGTCGCTCACGACTTCATCTGCCATACCCAGCGCCAGCGCTTCGACCGACTTCACCTGAGCGCCACCCCAAATCAGTCGCTTAGCCGTCGGACGACCCACCAGACGGGTCAAGCGTTGGGTGGCACCACCGCCAGGAATGATGCCCAGGAGCACTTCAGGCTGGCCAAAGATCGAACCCTCGCCGAGGATCCGAAGGTCGCAGCACCAAGCCAACTCGGCTCCACCTCCTAGAGCCAAACCATTAACTGCGGCAATAGTTGGACAGACGATCCGCTCCACAGCACCAAAAGCATCTCGGAAAGCGTCAGCTTGGCCAGGCCGCAGTACCGGGTCAGCAAACACCGCCAACTCCGCTCCAGCGGCAAACATCCGACCAGCCCCGGTAAAGACCACGGCACCTGGCGGATCATCGTTGCATGAGTAGGCGAAGGCCTCTAACTCGCGCAACAACTTAGTGTCTAGGGCGTTGACCTTCGGACGGTTAAGAGTAGCGATCACCACACCGTCATCTCGGTGTTCGACGTTTAAGTACTCTTGAGGCAATAATTTATTCATCGCCGGAGGGTATCCACCTAGTTCGACTCTCCGGAAAGCAGGGCTTTAAAGACTAACGGGGGTTCCTGGGTCAGATTCGGTTACATCCGGATCGGGGGCACCGATAGGTCCATCACCAACTGCCGTCACGCCGACGTTCTGAACCGACATCACCCCGACTACTCGGTCCTTCAAAATCCGCTCAATACCCGCCTTGAGTGTCTGATCAGAAGCGGGACAGGACACGCAGGCTCCCACTAGTTCGACAGATACCACACCAGTGGCCTCATTAACATCATGGAGAATGATGTCACCCTCGTCGGCCTGAATGGCCGGTCGAATCACCTCGATTACCTTCTCCACTCGAGCCCGCAAGCCGTCAGTGTCCGTATCTGGGGCCACATCGATCGACATGTTCCTAAGTCTCGCAGCAACTGGACCTAGAGCCACCCCTTGCTAGACGTTGGGACAAAGTGACGACCAAACCATAGGATTAACCGATGTCTATCGGACTACTCGTTACGGGTCACCAAGGCGGCTGGGACGAGATTGCGTTAGTAGCCGGACCGTTAACGGTGATTGCCGCTCTTCTCTGGCTTGCTGACCGTCGGGCCAGTAAAAGTAGTTCACCCCAAAATCCTGGAACTAAGTGACTTTGGCTCTAGGACGCGCCCTATGTCCCCATTGAGACATTCGCACCCAGTCGCGCCAGATTCCCCACTAAGTCTTGGTAGCCCCGGGCCACGTGGTAAGCATCGGCCACCACTGTCTCACCCTCAGCGGCAAGTCCAGCCACCACGAGTGCCGCTCCAGCCCGGATATCAGGCGCCCTGACCGGTGCTCCGGACAACGCCTGAACACCCCGTACTACTGCATGGTGGCCTTCTACCCTAATGTCAGCACCCATTCGCACTAACTCGGGGATGTACCGGAACCGCCCGGCAAATACATTCTCAGTCAGGATTCCCACACCATTGGCCACTGACAACAGTGCTACTAGTAGCGGTTTGTAGTCAGTAGCCACACCCGGATACGGGAGTGTTGACACGTCCACCGAAGTGAGGCGACCCGGAGGCTCCGGTGCCACAACATGCAGTCGGTCACCACCGTCATCGAACCGAAGGCCCATCGCTACAAGTTTGTCGAGCAGCATCTCCATATGGTCGGCCCGGGCCCCTTCAATGGTGATCTCTCCACCGGTTAAACCCACCGCGGCTAGGTAGGTGGCCGCTTCTATCCGGTCAGGCACCACGGTGTATTCGACCGGATGGAGCTGCCCTACGCCTTCTACCGTGATAGTCGATCCACCGGCGCCCGATATCTCGGCACCCATTCCAACAAGGAGGCCTGCCAGATCGGCAATCTCAGGTTCGCGCGCCGCGTTATCGATAATCGTGGTGCCCTTCGCTGTCGCTGATGCCATAAGCAGATTTTCTGTAGCCCCCACGCTCGGGTACTCAAGTAGAATCCGCGCTCCCACAAACTGCTCAACTCGACCTTGGATGACCCCGTGGCTAGTGGTAAAGATCGCGCCCAACTCCTCAAGAGCCTTGAGATGCATATCAATGGGCCGGTGTCCAAAGTCGTCGCCGCCGGGGACCGATACCCGTGCTTCACCAAACCGTGCCAGTAACGGGCCCAGCACCACGATCGAGGCTCTCATCTTCTCCACGAGGTCGTACGGCGCCTCAGGAACCAGCATGTCTGGCACTTCAATGGTCAACGAGTTGGTGGTCACACCATCAACGGAAAGCCAATCGACAGTGACACCCATGTGCTCCAGTAGTTCAATCATCGTTGCAACGTCAGCGATCCTCGGCACGTTCCGCAGGGTGTGGAGACCGGGTGCCATAACCGTGGCAGCCATCAACTTCAGCGCTGAGTTCTTGGCGCCAGCCACTTGGACCACTCCACCGAGCGGACCCGACTGGCGAACACGTATTACGTCTTGAACAGGTTCAACCTCGCTTCCCACCCCCTCAGTATGGTGGGCTCTTACCGCAACCGGAGGGCAGCCATAAATATCAGCAAACTGAACCCTGAACGCTCCACGTCGACCGTTCAGGTCCACAACCTAGAGACCGATGGGCTCGCCGAACTAAGGACACCCCGCAACGATCTCGTCCGTGAACGAGCCGACGACGCCAGTCCGGACTACTTTGTCGGCTACCACGGCCCGTTCATCCGGTGGGAACGCTGGCTCGAGGTCAAAGAGGCCGGAGACGGTCGGTACCGGGCCACCGAGACCATTCGGTACCGGGCAGCCGTGGGACCTTGGCGTCCCCTATTTGCATGGCCTCTTCGACGAGCAGTCCGTCATCGGCGGAACCCTTGGTGGGCACCACCGGACCGTCTCGATACCCGGGCTGCCACTGTTTTGTCATTGCTGGCCTGCATCCAAGTGGTGGACGGCTATCTGGGCACAGTTATTTCACAGACCATTACCTTCGCCAGCGACGAATTCGGTCGGAGCGATACTGCCCAAGGAGTAACTCTCGCTGCTATACGGCTAGGGATCGTAATAACCCTGGCTGTGGTAGCCCTTGCTGATCGACAGGGACGCCGGAGACTACTGATAGCCACTGCGGTGCTGGCCGTAACCGCCACGGCTCTAGGTGCACTATCACCTGGACTCTGGTTCCTAGGTGGCACCCAGCTGATAGGTCGTGGACTGACCACCGGAATGGGAATTCTTATCGGTGTATTCGCCGCTGAAGAACTCCCCCGGGGCGCTCGAGCCTATGGAGTCAGCGTCTTAGCTTTGAGTGCAGCCCTCGGCGCTGGAATGGCCGTCTGGGTACTACCAGTAGCGGATCTAGACCCGCGAGCGTGGCGGGCCATCTATCTAGTCCCACTCCTAGCGCTCCCCGGATTGTTTGCCGTGGGGCGACGACTCCCCGAATCCCGTCGTTTCACTGCCAACACCACTGATCAAGATCCTTCCAACCAAGCAAACCGATTGCCGGAACACGAAAGTCAACGCCGAGAGGAGAAGCGACGCCTACTGCTACTGGCTGGAGCCGCCTTCTTGCTTCTAGTTTTTGCCGCACCCGCCAGCCAGTTCCAGAACGATTTCTTAAAGGACCAGCGTGGCTTCAGCGCCTCGGGGATCACACTCTTCACCCTTCTAACGACCACCCCGGCGGGCATCGGCCTGTTTCTAGCCGGTCGAGTGGCCGATACTCGGGGTCGACGTGGGGTCGCCGCTATAGGGCTCCTTGGAGGCACAGCCTTCATAGTGATTGGATACAACGCCACCGGGACACTCATGTGGGGATCAACACTTGCTGGTTCAGTGATCAGTGCGCTGACCGTGGCACTCGGCGTATACGGACCAGAGCTATTTTCAACAAAGAACCGGGCCAGAGCTAATGGACTAGTGGTAACACTTGGGGTGACTGGTAGCGCCACAGGACTACTAGTTGTTGGAATACTTAGCGACCATTTTGGGTCCTACGGACCGGCTTTCACCATTGTCGCGATTGGGCCAGTTCTTGCAGCCGTACTGGTGCTTAGATGGTTTCCTGAGACAGCTCGTGTTGAACTCGAATCGCTCAATCCCGGCGATGCTCCTCTCTAGAGTCGAGTCAACCACTCTTGGACGGCATCACATACCAACTCGTCTGAGCCCTTCAAATCATGGCGCTTACCCGGCACTCGTACCACGGTGACCGATCCAGGAATAGCTGCTAGTTGAACATCAAACTCCTCGGGGGAGCCGAACTCGTCACGGTCGCCAGATACGAACAAACACGGAACGTTTATAGATGCAAAATGGTCGACCCGCAGATTCTCAGGCTTATTCGGTGGATGCAGCGGGTAGGAAACCAGTACTAGACCAGCCGCCGGGAGGCCCTCAGCGATAGCGATTGAGCACATGCGTCCACCCATGCTTCTTCCACCCATCACCAGTTGGTTCGAGTCCAGACCCCGCTCCCTAGCCATGGCTTCGACACCGTCACGAATAGCTTGCACGAGTACCGGCGTCCGGTCTGGAAAAGGTTTCCCAGCTTTTCGATAGGGAAAATCTGCACGCTCAACCGGAAGCGGGTCCACGCGTTCCTCTAAGGCGATCAGACCTGGATGGTCACGGTTGCTGCCAGCCCCGGGAGTGAGGAAAAGTCCAGATACTGATTGAGAGCGAGACACTGGCTGATGATAGCCGTGACTCCATTCTGGCCCCGGCGGACCTCTATCGGTACGCTCACCTCATGGAGGAACGCCCCAAACCGACGGTGACAGTGGATGCTGAAAAGTTGCACTCGTCTTCGGTGGTTTCGCTGACCGGTGGTATGGCGCCTACACCACCAGCCTTTGCCGGTAGCGCTCGCCTACACCCAGATGGAAGACCGAAAGGTCACTTTCGTGACAAGTTGTGCTCTGTTCCCAACGCACGAAACGTCCTGACCGTGGCAGTGGCAGTCCTATTTCCGGTAACCGTGGTCGCCATCGCAGTGGCCGCTGCCCATCCGATCTCCTGGTTATCGGCCTTCTTAATTATGCCCATCGCGCAAAATCGGCTATTTATTCTCCATCACGAGGCCGCCCACCGGGTGCTGTTCTCTAATCGTCGAATCAATGATTTGATTGGGATCAACCTAATTGGTTGGCTGACCTTTGGAACCGGCGGACACGGCTATCGGGTCGGCCACATCCACCACCATCGAGACGAATTCGGGCCAAAGGAGCCCGACTTCCTCCTCTACTCGCAATACCCAATCAGTGCATCATCAATGCGACGTAAACACTTCCGTGACCTAACCGGCATCTCGGCCTTCCGGGTCGTACGGCCCCGGTTCCAGCGCCTCGGACAGCAAAGCCACCGACGACTTACCTACCGTTTCATAATTGGACAAGCATTGGTATTTACAGCCTTTTGGACTTTGGGGCATCCGTGGCTGTACCTAATTCTCTGGGTCCTTCCTTGGGCCACGCTCTATCAGGTACTGAACCGGCTCCGAGCCATTGCCGAACACGGCGGCATGACGCGTTCAGACGACCGTCGGCGCACCACTCGCCACGTACGTCAATCGCGACTAGCCCATCTGGTGATGGTGCCGTTCAGTGTGGGGTACCACCTGGCACACCACGTTGACATGAGGGTGCCATACCGCAACCTGCCGCATCTGCACGCCGCATTGGTCAACGATGGCTACGTGGGCGAACTGGAGTGGTCGTCCTACCGCTCACTATGGCGAACCATGCGGGCCGACTAAACCTCCGTACGACCTCTGGCCCAGTGCCTTACAACTCCACTACGCCATAAACGTCTAGGTTCCGGTAAGAAGTGCCGTCCGAAGCATTCTCCGCCCCTTCTTGTGTGATCTCTGCCTCATCGTTCTGTTTGGCCGCTTCAGACGAAGCAAACTCAGCAATCATGAGAGTGACCCCAGGCCGATCTCGATCACCACAAACGGTTACGCGCTCAACAGTGACGTCACTACCCGCCTGCTCGGCGTAGCCACGCACGCCAGCCAACTCCTCTGCCGGGTCTGTCTCGGACTCAATGATCTGGATGAACCGCATGGCCCCATCTCCTACCTACAACGCTCGGGGCTGTCCCAAACGGAATCAGATACTCGCCCGAACCCAGAATTTACGCAATTTCTTAGCCAACAAATGCTGTTTACGGACTGGCAATATCAAGTCAACTGGCGGAGGGTCTCGGACAGTTGGTGGGCCTCATCCAACACTGCCGTGGGGTCAGGGTCACCCGTACCTAACAAGCCAACTAATCCAGTGGTGCGTTCACCAAGAGCATTCCAGAGCCGGCCATCGATCCCAAACGGAGGCCTGTGCCCCACTAAGATCGGAGCCAAATCAACCAACCGGTCGATACCGATTAGATCTCGGGCATCACGACGTAGGCGGTCACAGGCAACAAATACCTCACTCAACAGGCTATTTGCTTCCAAGCCTTCGAGTTCCGGCCGTTCGTCACCGCCAGACTGAAACGCGTCCAGTGCCGACTCCACGGCCTCCTCGTCAGTTGCCTGCACTACCAAATCGCCCTCAGCATCGAACTCGTGGGGGACGCCGAGCCGAACCAATAGATCGCTGAACGCCGATTGCTCATCGGCCGCCCAGCCATCCACCTCATAAGCCACCGTTTCCACACCCGGTTCCAAAGCCAGGCCTCCAGCATCCTCAGCACCAACTACTAGTCGGTCCACCGCATCCTCATCGGCAACCCGGACCACCAATGTGGCCCCCTGCCAGGCGTGGGCAATACCTGCTGCAACCAAGTCTTGGTCCAGGATCCGACGACTCTCACCAGCCCACTCATGCAACTCGTAAGCCAACTGGTCCTCATCTGAAAGACCGACCTCGGCAGCGTCGGCTGGCATCTCAGCCACTAGGGCCACACCGCATTCGACACAGTCTTCGACACCGAGGGTGTATTCGGTTCCACACTGGAAGCACCAAGCCATACGAGCATCCTGCCACCACCGCCGGTCTCCCACATCCCCGGCCATCAGAGTAAGTTTCCAAGCTATGACCGATGCTCAGGTACCTGACCGCAACCTTGCCCTTGAACTCTGCCGAGTAACCGAGGCCGCTGCTCTAGCCGCAGCGCGCTGGATGGGGCGAGGCGACAAGGAGGGGGCCGATGGTGCAGCGGTTGATGCCATGCGCCACGTGCTCGACACCGTAAGCATGGATGGAATCGTTGTCATAGGTGAGGGAGAAAAGGACGAGGCACCAATGCTCTTCAACGGCGAGCGGATCGGCACTGGCCTACCCCCAGCTGCCGATATCGCCGTTGACCCGATCGATGGCACCACACTGACCTCACTTGGCCGGGCCAACGCCATTGCAGTAATCGCTGTTAGCGATCGCGGGACCATGTTCGACCCAGGGCCGTGCGTATACATGGAGAAGATCGCGGTAGGACCGCAGTGTGCCGCTGTCATCGATATCACTGCCTCCCCGACTGAGAACCTGCAGCGGATCGCTGAGGCTAAGAACGAAGATGTCCGCGATCTCACAGCAGTCATTTTGGACCGGGACCGACACAACAACCTGATTGCCGAAGTCCGGGCTGCCGGTGCACGTATTCGTCTCATTCCCGATGGGGATGTTGCAGGAGCAATTTCGACGGCGTGGGACGACTCAGGTGCGGACGTGTTGTTTGGTATTGGCGGCACACCCGAGGGTGTGATCTCAGCTGCCGCACTCAAGTGCATGGGTGGGTCTATCCAGGGCCGACTATGGCCTCGCAACGAGGCCGAGCGGCACGCTGCGATCAAAGCCGGCTACGACCTCGACCGAGTACTTGGAACTGACGATCTGGTGGCTGGCGACAATTGTTTCTTTTCAGCAACCGGCATTACTGACGGAGACTTAGTCAAGGGCGTTCACTACACCTCAGGAGCGGCACATACTCAATCGCTTGTCATGCGTTCCAAATCGGGGACGGTTCGTATGATCGATGCCCACCACGCCTTGGACAAACTTGAGGAATTTTCTTCAGCTTACTGACTTTCTATCGACGATCCAAGAAAGACCGCCGACGGTCCCCTACCCACTAACGGCGGGTGAGGTCCTAAACTCCAGCCACCCGGAGGCGAAGATTGGCACGAGACAATGCCTCGGCGGCGTCAACGTCGTCCCGGTTGGCTGCCAGCGACTCTTCAGCAGCCGACTTTGCGGACTCAGCCCGATCCACGTCAATATCGCTGGCCGATTCGGATACATCGGACAAGATGCTGACCTTCGTGCCTGCTACCTGAATAAAGCCCTGGTGCACTGCGATGGTGTCCCGTTCACCATCTGACCGAATTACATCGACCGACCAGACAGCTAGTACCCCAATAAACGGTACATGTCCCGGTTGGAAGGCAATGTCGCCACCCTCAAGAGTTCGGGCGATGATCATTTCGGCTTCGCCGCTGTAAGAGATGGCCTCCGGAGAAACCAGCTCAACCTGGAACGTCATGGTCAGTTCAGGCCTCCAACTCGCGGGCCTTGCGTTGCGCATCTTCGGCACCGCCAACGTTTAGGAAAGCCTGCTCTGGTAGTTCGTCTAACTCCCCGTCTACCAGTGCAGCAAACGAGTCAACTGTGTCGTCAACTGGGGTGGTCACCCCGGGCAGACCAGTGAAGATCTCAGCCACGTTCATGGGCTGGGAGAGGAATCGCTGGACCTTACGTGCCCTGGACACAGTGATTCGATCTTCTTCAGAGAGTTCGTCAAGGCCGAGGATGGCGATGATGTCTTGAAGTTCCTTGTAACGCTGGAGGATTTCCTGGACACGGCGCGCCGTGTCGTAGTGCTTCTGCCCGACGACCTCCGGAGTGAGGATCGTTGACGTCGAAGCCAGCGGATCTACAGCCGGGTAGATACCAAGGGCAGCAATGTCCCGGCTCAACTCAGTCGTACCATCGAAGTGCGTGAACGACGTAAACGGTGCTGGATCCGTGTAATCATCTGCAGGCACATAAACGGCTTGCATCGAGGTGATTGACCGACCGCGGGTCGTGGTAATCCGCTCCTGCAGGTCGCCCATTTCATCAGCCAATGTGGGCTGGTAGCCAACAGCTGATGGCATCCGACCCAACAGTGTCGATACTTCTGACCCAGCCTGCACGAACCGGAAGATATTGTCGACGAACAACAGTACGTCTTGACCCTGTTCGTCACGGAAGTACTCGGCCATGGTCAGCGCAGAGAGGGCGACTCGCAGCCGGACCCCAGGTGGCTCGTCCATCTGACCGAATACAAGGGCGGCTTTTTCCAACACGCCCGACTCCGCCATCTCTAGCATGAGATCCGTGCCCTCGCGGGTTCGCTCGCCTACCCCAGCGAATACAGAAACACCGCCGTGATTGGTCGCCACTCGGTTAATCATCTCGGTAATGAGCACTGTCTTACCCACACCCGCACCACCGAACAGTCCGATCTTTCCGCCCTGCATATATGGAGTGAGAAGGTCAATTACCTTCACGCCGGTTTCAAACATCTGGGCTTTGGGCTCCAGCGAATCGAACGACGGGGGAGGTCGGTGGATTTCCCAACGCTCTGCGCCTTGGCCAGCAGCCGGGTCGTCGAGCCCCTGACCGGTCACATTGAAAACGTGACCGAGAGTGCTGTCTCCCACTGGCACGCTGATTCCAGCGCCGGTATTGCGCACGGTGGTTCCGCGCGTGAGGCCGTCGGTCGGCTTCATGGCGATGGCCCTCACTCGGCTATCCCCAATCTGCTGGGCTACCTCGGCGACGATGGTTATGGTTTGGCCGTCGACCTCAACGTCGAACTCGATGGCCGTGTTGATCTCCGGGAGTTCACCCTGGGGGAACTCCGCGTCGATCACCGGTCCAGCGATGCCAACGATGCGGCCGTCTTTGAGCGCGGTGTCGGTCATGATTGCTCCTGGCTGTCCTTCGATCGTTTACGGGTTCAGGCCTCGACGCCAACGGCGACGGGCTCTTGAATTTTGGTCTTGTCATCAGATCCGAGGGCCTCGGCACCACTGACGATCTCCATGATCTCAGTGGTGATTGAATCTTGCCGGGCCCTATTCATCTCGCGGGAGAGCTTGGTAATCAACTCTTCAGCGTTGTCGGTAGCCGCCTTCATGGCCCGCTGGCGGTTTGCGTGCTCAGAAGCAGCCGATTCCAGTAAGGCACCGAAGAGGCGAGCCTCGACATATCGGGGCAAAAGAGCAGAGAGTACAGATTCAGGTGAAGGCTCAAACTCGAACGATCCCGTGACTCCGGCATCGCCACCACCCTCGGCGGCGATGGTCTGAGTGCTCTCCAGAGGCAAGAACCGGCGAGTAGCCACCTTTTGGCTACCCATGCTGACGAACTCCGTGTATACCAGCTCTACACGATCTACTCGACCTTCGATAAACATCAATGCCACTGTCTCGGCTACCTGACGGGCATCTTCATAGGTCGGGTTGTCGCTAATCCCGTCGGTGAAGGAGTCAACGGTGTAGTTCCGGAAAGCGAAGTAGTCGCGGGCTTTCTTACCGATCACGATCAGCGAGTACTCTGCTCCCTCAGCCCGAGCATTTTGTACTTGGCGTTCAGCCGCTCGAATGACTGCCGTGTTGTATGGGCCGGCAAGGCCACGGTCTGAAGAAATCACGACTACGCCAACCCGTTCCATCTTGTCGGCTCGGCGGAGCAGTGGGTGGTCGACCTCGGCGCCACCTGCGGCGAGATTCTCAATCACAGCAGTGATCTGCTCAGCATAAGGTTTGGCCTCTCGAGCTCGCTGCTGAGCCTTTACCACCCGAGTCGCCGCTATGAGTTCCATGGCTCGAGTAATCTTCTTGGTGTTCTGGACACTGCTGATACGGCGCCGCAGGACCCGCTCCTTACCGCCAGCCACAGCACGCTGCCTTCCTAAATGGACGCGTTCTATCCAAGTTACGACAGGAGGAAGAGATGTCTGACAAACAGGTCATAACGGTCACTTGGTCTCCGAGATGTCCTCTTCGGGGAGTGTTGTACCGGCATCGACAATGTTCGAATTAGTGCCAGTTGATTCCGCTTCGGGCACTGAATCTACGTTCACCGAACCTTCAAACTGCTCAGCGAACGCTCCGATGGCGGCCTCAAATGAGGCCTCGTCGGCTACCTTGCCTGATTCTCTGATGTCAGCCAGCACATCGGCGTGACGAGTCCGAAACCACTCCAGGAGTTCGGCCTCGAAACGGCTGACGTCGGAAACGTCCACACTGTCGAGATGGCCACGGGTCCCGGCCCAGATTGATACCACTTGTTCCTCGACCAGTAGCGGAGAGTTCAGGCCCTGCTTGAGGAGCTCGGTAAGGCGATAGCCCCGGTCTAGTTGCGACTGAGACACAGCATCTAGATCTGAGCCAAAGGCTGCAAACGACTCGAGCTCACGAAACTGCTGCAGGTCAGACTTGAGTGTGCCCACAGCCGTCTTCATAGCCTTGATCTGAGCGGCTGAACCAACGCGCGACACAGAGATACCGACGTCCACCGCCGGTCGCACTCCTGACTTAAAAAGGTCGTCTTGGAGAAAGATCTGACCATCCGTGATCGAGATCACATTGGTCGGGATGAACGCTGATACGTCACCGGCTTTGGTCTCGATGACCGGCAAGGCCGTCATGGAACCGGCACCCAACTCATCGCTGAGTTTGGCGGCCCGCTCCAGCAGGCGGCTATGTAGATAGAAGACGTCTCCCGGATAAGCCTCGCGACCTGGCGGACGGCGAAGCAACAGTGACATCTGGCGATATGCCTCGGCTTGCTTAGATAGGTCGTCATAGACAGCCAAAGCGTGCTGTCCGTTATCCATCCAGTGCTGCCCGATCGCGCATCCGGCGTAAGGAGCAAGGTATTTGAATGGTGCTGGATCGGAGGCTGGGGCTACCACCACAACGGTGTACTCCATGGCACCGTAAGACTCGAGCACAGCCACATTTTGAGCCACAGTCGAGGCCTTTTGACCGATAGCGACGTAGACGCACTTCATGCCCTGGCCGGCCTGGTTAATAATTGTGTCCATGGCGATCGTCGTCTTGCCTGTCTTGCGATCACCAATGATGAGCTCACGCTGACCACGACCAATCGGGATTAGCGAGTCGATGGCCTTGATCCCAGTCTGCATGGGCTCATGCACGGGTTTACGGCCCATAATCCCCGGCGCCTGAATCTCCATTCGGCGGGGCTGGGTGTTGGTCAGCGGACCCTTACCATCGATGGGTTCTCCGAGAGCATTGACCACACGGCCCAGCAAGCCATCACCTACGGGCAACGACAGGAGATCACCGGTAGCACGGACCGTCTGGCCCTCCTCAATGTTGTCGACCTCTCCGAGAACCACCGCACCGATGGATTCCTCGTCAAGGTTCAGGGCGAGGCCGAACGTGCCACTTTCAAACTGGAGCAGTTCGTTTACCGCCGCATCAGGGAGTCCCGATACGCGGGCTATGCCGTCGCCAACCTCGAGCACCCGACCGACCTGGCTTTGTTCCAGGCTGGGGGCGAAACCTTCAAGGTTTTTGTGGATCGCTGCAGCGATATCTGCCGTATTGATGGTGAGTTCGGACATGATTGGTCTCTCTCGTCTCTGGCTGGCCGAGGCCTAGCGGAAGCTCTCGCGGAGCTGGTTCAGACGGCGCCGAACGCTGCCGTCAATAATCTCGTCACCAATTTGGGTCACTGCGCCACCGAGCACTGTGGGATCAATCACGACCTTGATCTCGACAGCTTTCCCGGTACGGGTATTAATAGCAGTTGCCAGACGGTCTTTTTGGTCTGCAGTCAAATCCACCACCGACCGGACTGTTGCTACATCTTTGTTTCGCGAAGCGGCACTGCGCTCAACTAGCGCGTCGACAATGTCCGGCAGTTCGGCGGCGCGACCAGCGCCTACCATCATCGAAACAAGCGCCGTCGTGGTAGTCGAAGCCTTCCCGTTTAGCAGGTCTTCGACGACCTGCTGGCGTCCAGAAACCGGAGCACTCTGATCGGCCAGAGTCGAACTCAGTTCGTCGTTGGACCGAAATGCCTGAGCAAACTGGAACAACTCCTCTTCTACTCCACTGAGGTCACCCTCTGCAGCGGCAATGGCAAACAACGCCTCGGCATAACTGGTCACCGTCGAATTAGCCATTGGTGCCGGCCACCTCGTCAATGTAAGCGTCGATCAGACGGCCCTGTACCTCAGCGTCAAGACTGGACTGGACAACGCGCTCAGCAGCGCCAAGTGCTATATCAGTCACCTCGGCCCGCAGGTCAGCAATAGCCTGGGTTCGCGCTGATTCGATTTCAGCTGCTGCCCGCTCGCGCTGCTCTGCCATCTCCGTCTCGTGGCGGACCATCAGATCTGCCTTAACCTGATCAGCCGCACCTCGGGCCTCGTCGATAAGACGCGAAGCCTCGGACTTAGCGTCTGCCAGTCGAGCCTCATAGTCAGACTGCACAGCAAGGGCGTCCGCTTTAGCTTGGTCAGCAGCATCGAGATCACTACGAATCTTCTCAGCCCGAGCGTCCATCGCACCCTTCACAGCCGGGAAACCCTTCTTGACCATCACCACGAACAGAATCAAGAAGGCGGCGCCGCCCCAAATAATTTCCGTTGTCTCTGGCAATATCGGATTGGGTGCCTCAAAGCACTTTTCCAGCTCGTCTTGCACGTGCTCGTCATGCAGGACGTCATGAAGATCACCATCGTGCTGATCCACCAACTCTTCTAGATGGTCTGCCATGCAAGCGCCCACACTCTCGCCCGAGGCTTGTGCCGGGCCAGCGAAGGCCAAGACACCCAGCAGGGTGAGAAGCGGGGCCGCCAGCAGACGGGTCCGTCGATTACGCATTGGGTTCTGTCTCTCTACTCGAAGGGT
>CAWVUB010000035.1:0-19827 GCA_963933065.1 uncultured Acidimicrobiaceae bacterium
GTTCGTAGATGTAGTGGTGTTCGTAGATGTAGTGGTGTTCGTAGATGTAGTGGTGGCAAATGGTTTGTCTGCTGTTTCTGCTAACTCGGCCGATGTACCAACTGGACCCCTCGAGTCCACAACCTCACTCTGGAGACTTCGGAGATCGGTAGGACTACCGCAACCTGACCCCACTACAGCAAACAGGGCAAATAGGAGACCCATGGCAAGGACGCGCCCAAAAGTAAAACGGCTACGCGGCGTTGAGTCGGTCTCACGATTGTCTTGTCGACTCGTTGTCATGCCCTCTCGTATCTTCAGCCAGTGACTTAGTGGAATATCGAGTTGTCTTACCCAACTCAACCGAGAGTGATCAAGGCTACTGAAACGCTGGAGCCGGCGAGTCCGACTCCTTGGCACCACCAGAGTCGTTGGCCGCGAAACAGCACCCCAAGAAGGACCGCAACAGCGGCGTACTGTGAGCCTAGAACGCTTACGACGGCGAGGCTGCCACCCCTTAGAGCGAGGACAAAGAGGATCACGGCGGCAACAGCGAAGATCCCAGCCCCGAAGGAAACTAAGAAGTCGCGACGTTTCGCCGGGAAAATTCGGGGCCCGGTAGCCCGGGTGACTGCCATTGCAACCAGGAAAGCCGTACCACGCTGGATCAAGAGTGGTGTTCCACCGGCATCTTCACTGATGTAACTCAACTCCACAAACAGAATACCGAAAACGATGCCGGCCAAAACCGCGGGGATGAGGCCGCCTCGGTTCGACCCCGAGCCTCCACGCTCGTATGACGTCATCGCAATGGCAATCACACCCAACACGAGACCAATGGACGTAATAGTTGAAGGCGAGGTGCCCGAAACCAGGACGTCCCATAAGACCGGCACGCTTGACATGATTACCGCTGCGGTTGGTGCGGTGGAGCCGAGCGACCCGCGTGAGTATGCGAACAACAACAAGAGGACGGCAACTCCGTTAGCCACCCCAGCAAAGGCCCCGTGGACAAAGTCAGAGTTCGTCGGACGTCCGGTCCAGAACAGGGAACTGCCTGCCATCACTAGGAGTCCGGCAAACAGCACCGTGGAACTGACCTCATTGGCACGGGTCCGCTTAGTGACATTAGACGCGTAGAAGTCGCTCAGTCCGATTGAACACGTGGAGAGAAGCGCAAAGATAATGGACACTAAAAGAAAGTATGCACTTAGTCCGTTGTGTTGCGGGCGCCGTGATCTTCCCTCAGCGCAACCAGGCCGGTGCTCACGGAAATGGGAGAGGGTTTGGTGTGATTGACCACCGAGTGTGGGGCAAGAGACGTGAAGATCGGGCTAGTGGGCGGTTGGTATGCTTCCGAGTGTCGGTCCGGTGGCTAGTGGTCGACGGCGAAGAGGAGGCGGTGTTTGTCGAGGCCTATTCGCCAGCCACTTTGAATACTCTGCTGCGGGTCGACCCAGTCGAGGGTCGAATCAGTAAGAGAGTTCTGACTCAAGAGAGTTAGGTAGGTAACAATCGTGGGACTGCTTGGATCGCCAGTTAGGCGGACAGAAGATCGAGCCTTACTGGTGGGCTCTGGAACGTACGTGGGTGACGTGACGCCAGATGGCGCTCTTCACGCAGTGTTCGTGCGTTCCGTCATTCCTCATGGTGAGATCCGGGCTATCGATACAGCAGATGCCTGTCTGCTATCGGGGGTTGCTGCGGTATTCACAGCCAACACGCTGGGGATTCAATCAGTTGCTCCGGCGCTGCCGGGACTTGATCAGGCTATGACCCGTAGTGCGTTGGCGACTGACCGAGTTCGCTTTGTGGGAGAACCAGTAGCGGTCGTATTGGCAGAGTCATTGGCTATTGCGGCCGATGCAGCCGAACTAGTGGTCGTGGAAGTGGAGCCACTTCCGGCAGTAGTAGGGGTCGATACTGCTCGCAAAGATGAGGTGTTGCTCCATCCGGCGGCTGGTACGAACCAGTGCTTCACGCTGGGGGGCGAGTCCGACAGCGAGCTCTTTGCTGACTGCGAGGTCGTGGTGAGCCTCGCCTTTGACAACCCCCGACTAAGCGGTGCCCCTATAGAGCCCCGCACCGCGGTTGCTTCCTGGTCCGAATCTGATGGTCGCCTCCGGCTCACACAGTGGTCCTGCACTCAATTCCCTCACCGGGCTCAGGAGGCTCTAGCTGTCGGCTGCGGGGTAACTCCGGCAGAAGTTCGTGTGATTACTCCGGAAGTTGGTGGCGGATTTGGCGCTAAGAACGGGGCCTACCCCGAGGACATTGTGGTCGCTCTGGCTGCTAGAGAAATCAGACGCCCAGTTTGTTGGACTGAGACCAGATCCGAGTCGATGCTCAACCTCGCCCACGGGCGAGGCCTTCGACTCACTTCAACCCTTGGGGGAACCCGAGACGGAATCCTCTCTACCTACCGACTCCACATAGACCAGGACGGTGGGGCATATCCCGGAATCGGGGCTGTCCTTCCGATGTTTGGCTACATGATGGCAACTGGGTCCTACACCATTGAACAAGTCGAGTTCACCGCATCGTCCTACGTCACCAACACGGTCCCTATGGGTGCATACCGAGGTGCCGGCCGCCCAGAAGCAACCCACGGTATTGAACGAATTGTTGATAGATACGCTATGGAAATCGGTATGGATCCTGCCGAGTTACGTCGCCGGAACTTCATTTCACCGCAGGCGTTTCCCTATACAACTCTTTCCGGTCAGGTTTACGACAGTGGCGCCTACGCTGACGCGCTCGATGCAGTCTTAGAGGTCTTGGATATCGAGCCGCTAAGGCAAGAGCAAGCCCGACGCCGGACCGATTCCGGAAGCGAACCATTTCTTGGTATTGGCTACTCCGCATATGTCGAGATCACTAATCCCTTAAAGAACTCTGAGTTTGGCCGGGTGGTGATCCGCCCAGATGGGTCAGCATTGGTTCTGACTGGCTCTTCAGCGCATGGCCAAGGGCACCACACCACGTTCGCCCAGCTGGCGGCAGACGCGCTCGGAATTCCATTCGACCAGATAGAAGTTCGCCACGGCGATACCGATGAGGTGCCCCGTGGTGGTGGGACCGGTGGCTCAAAGTCCGTTCAAGTTGGGGGATCTGCTGTCAACCAAGCGAGTGAGGTGGTCGTTGACGAAGCACGACGCATTGCCGCCGACTTGTTGGAGGCAAATTTAGAAGACGTCATCCGGGACCGGGATGCTGGAGGATTCGCAGTTGTTGGGTCGCCATCGGTTCGGATCGGATGGGATGCAGTGGCAGCCGAGGTGGAACAGCGTGGAGGCGAATTATCTGCGGAGGTAGATTTCGAACCTTCCGGAGCGACCTTCCCATTTGGGGTTCACGCCAGCGTTGTCGAAGTGGATAGAGAGACTGGTGGGGTGACAATCTTGCGTCACGTTGCCTGTGACGATGCTGGAGTGATCGTAAACCCGACAATCGTCGACGGGCAGGTACACGGAGGAGTGGCGGGCGGAATTGCCCAAGCACTAATGGAGGAGTTCCGGTACGCAGAAGATGGCACACCCATGACGACAAACTTCATGGATTACGGCTTTATCTCTGCCGCTGAACTTCCTTCATTCGAAAGAGTCGAGCACGTCACACCCACGGACTTAAACCCCCTTGGTGTTAAGGGGATTGGCGAGGCTGGCACTATCGGCGCCACCCCTGCAGTGCAGAATGCAGTAGTTGATGCTCTGGCTCACCTCGGAGTTCAACACGTCGACATTCCAGTTACCGCTGAACGGGTCTGGCGTGTGATGAACGGTACTGAAGGTTGATCTGAAGCATCACTGACCACTAGTCGTCCCCGGTTGCAGGTGCTGAGACCGGATCGGGAGTCCGACAGAGGCTGTGGGCGCGATTACTTCCATCCCAACTCCGTAGAGTCTTCTGCTTGTTTCGTGGTTCTGACGTTAGGCAACAGCGAGTTCGCTTTGGCCCGATACCGCAGGTCCTGAGTCATCAGAGTGGGTGTCCCGGAAGAACTGGTCGAAGGAGGCACGTCATGTGACTCGTTACTACCGATAACGGTCTTCCTCATCTTCAAGACTAAGGGTGGGGTCGGTTTGGTCCGTTGAGAGTGTGTCGTGGCGAGGGTCTGACTGTGTCGTACTACACCAGACCCAGGCAATAAGTGGGGCCTACGTGCGCACGAACGCCCCAACAGACTCCACATGAGACGTATCGGGAAATAGGTCAACAACAGTCAACTGAGTGAGAGCCAAGCCGGACGCACTCAATAAGGCGGCATCGCGAGCGAACGAAGAAGGGTCGCAACTAATCAAGACGAACAGGTCCGGCTTGGAGGCGAGCAGGGCCTTAACGCCGGCATTGCCGAGGCCTGCTCGGGCAGGGTCAGCCAGAACGGTTGCGGCCGGGGTTGCTCTCCAACTTTCAACGGACGAACCCACGATACGAGCATCACTACTCGCCAGATTTATTCGGGCGTCAGCAAGCGAGTCGTTGCTGCGTTCGATGACGGTGACTCGTCGATTGGTTCCGACCGTGCCTGCGAATATCCCAACCCCCGCATAGGCGTCAATCAACGGCCCATCGGAACCGAAGTCGCCAACCATTTGCTCCACAATCTGGACTAGGGCGTCTACGGCTGCAGGCCGGTTCTGAAAAAAGGACCGAGCGGAGATCCTCCAAGGCCGCCCGGCGGCTTCTTCATAAATCCAAGCCCGTTTTCCACCAGCAAGTTCTGCTTTGCTGACCTTCAAAACATCAGAGGGGACTGTAAGGCCGGCAGGGTCGCCATCCACAAGCACGAGCCGTTCACCGGTCCGGGCGCCGACCCGAAGGGTTGCCCCGGACGCATCGCCGAACCGGCCCTCAACAAGCAACTCCTCCAAGAGGGGATCAACTGCGTCGCAGTCTTCTGGGACAACCAGCTCGTTAGAGCCGGCGATTCGATAGGCGGCTCGGCCATCGATTACCCCTACTTGCACGGTAGTTCGGCCCTGATCATTCACTAGTGCGTGGAATTCGGGTGCAGGTGAAAGAACATCAGAGCGCTCTAGTTGGTCCACGACCATGCCCAGCTTCATGGTGGTTTGATGGTCTTTGGCGACATGTAGTAGATCGCAGCCGCCACAACCTAAAGTTCGGTGGCGACACAAAATATCGACTCGGTGCGGTGAAGGTTCAAGCACCTGCTCAATCCGCCCACGTGCCCAACGCTTGTCCGTGTGCTCCAGATGGACTGTTACTACTTCACCCGGGAGTCCACCCTCTACGAACACCACGCGCCCGTCGTTGGCCCGAGCTATTCCTGCACCATCACGAGCAGTGGCGGTCACAACAAGTTCCATCTGATGACCGTAGCCGGGGTCTACCTTTAGTGCGGGCCGATCAAATAGTTCGGCAGGATTAACAAGGGAGAACTACGAATGCAGGAATCCACATGGGCGTCGATCATGGCTACTCGGAGTAGAGCGGGGAACTCGCTCACCCTTCCCTATGTAATTCTCCACAGTGTGGTTTTGGTGATAATCGCCTTTGAGAGCGCCGCACTAGACGCTTCGAGTGTGCAACTAGCCCTGGCGGCATCGACGGTAATTGGAACCCTCTGGCTGGTCATCAACCTTGATTCCGTCTTTGCGGACTTTGACGCGCTGACCAAGGACATGAGCGAGAGCGTTGCTGCATCGAATCTTGGACGCAACTGGGCCAAAATGCCTATCGGAGCAATGCGAGTTATGGGCATAGTATTTTCTGCGGTCCTCGTGATAGTGGAACTGCTTGCGATCTATTAAATCCTTTGCCCGCAAGTAATACGAAAGAAAGCGAGAACTGATGCCGCATTATCTAATCCAAGGCACTTACAACACCGCCGGGACTGCGGGACTCGTATCAGAAGGAGGAAGTAGTCGCATCACCGAGGCGTCGGCCCTGATCAGAGCCCTTGGTGGCACTCTCGAGTCCATGTACTTCGTGTGGGGGAGTGACGACGTGGTTGGCATCTGTGAGATGCCAACTGATGCGTCAGCTGCTGCAGCAAGTTTGGCAGTCTCATCGAGCGGCAAGGTTCGAGTGAGGATGACTCCCCTAATCGATCCGACAGATCTCGATGTTGCTGCTGAGATGGCCCGGTCAGTCGCTTATCGCGCCCCGGGAACTTAACCAAGTTAACCAAGCCCAATGGAGGAAGTATTTCCCGGCTGAAAGTGGCCGGGAAATACCAGTCCGGGGCCCGAATCGGGGTCCGTATTCGGCTGGCTCTCGACTCGTTGGATACGCCGCGAGGAACGAAGTGCTACTGATGGCGTCAGGCTGGGTGCCGGGAGCGATTCACCTCTAGGCGCAGGACATCGGGCCGGCTGTAGTGACCAGTGGGGTCAAAGTTTTGACGCTGACGGCGTACTTCACCTAAGTCAAGTTCAGCCCAAACAATTCCCTTTTTGCTTCGAACCGGTTCCACGATCCACCTACCGTCTGGACCGGCGATACAGGTACCCCCGTTGTGGTATTCCTGTTCCGCCCGCAGTTGGTCGCGAAGAGGGAAGTCGCTAGGAAGGATGTCGGAGTCGTAGACCCCACCGACACTAATTACGAACATTCGCCCCTCCTTCGCCATGAACCTCGTGACATCCTCTGTAAGACTTACCGAACCAGGCCACGCAGCCACATGGACCTGTGAGCCGGTTGCGTACATAGCGGTCCTGGCCAAAGGCATCCAGTTCTCCCAGCAGTTGAGACCAGTAACCCGGGTACCCATGTGTTCATGGGCCACGAGTCCAGCTCCGTCCCCGTCGGCCCATAATAGGCGCTCGCCGTGGGTGGGTTTCAGTTTCCGGTGAACCCCGACCACGCCGGCACCTGGATCTATAGCCACGAGTGAACAGTAAACAGATCCTCCTGAGGCCGCACGCTCGACAACACCCAAGTAGGTAAAGGCGCCGGCATCACGAACGGCATCAACCACGGAAGCGAACTCGTCTCCGTCAAGGTCGACAGACTGGTCGAGGTATAGGGCGAAAGCATCTTGTTGGGCTGGTTCTTCCCAAGCAGAGGCGTTTGTCAGATCAAGCCATACCGGGTAACCGCCTACGAAAACTTCGGGAAAGGCGATCAGGTTGGCTCCACCGGCACCAGCCTCGGCGATACGTTCGCACACTCTGTCAATCGTGCTTGAGCGATCGAGAAAGGTTGGCGAGTCCTGAACAGCAGCTATACGCATTCGTTATGGCCTCCATTTGGTCCTACTCAGCGGGCTTGGTTGTCAAGTTGGGAGCGTCAAACGACATGACTCCGTCATCAATTGCTCCGCGCCTGATCATCTTGACATCCTGCCTGTAGTCCTGGGGGTTAAGCCATGGTTCCTTGTCTCCCTGTCGAGGAAGCAAATGCATGGAGCGTTGCATGTAGCCGGCTGGGAAGTCTTCGATCCATTGCCGTTCTGGCATTTCTGAATCCTCGAGTCGCAGCCTTGGGGTGCAACGGGTTGCTCCAACTGCGGCCATGTGGTTAAGCAACCGACACACATACTCAGAAGTTAAGTCGGCCTTGAGAGTCCATGACGCGTTGACATAACCAAAAGTCGAAACCAGATTTGGGATATCCGAATACCCGAGTCCCCGGTAAGTCCAGGTGCGGCTGAAGTCGACCGGCCGACCATCAACGAAGAAGTCCATCTCTCCAAGCGTCACCAAGCTTAATCCGGTTGCAGTGACAATCAGATCGGCGTCCAGTTGGAGTCCAGATTTGAGGCGAAGACCCCGATCTGTGAACGTGTCGATTTCCTCCGTAACCACGGACGCCTTTCCCAGGCGAATGGTCTCAAACAGGTCACCATCTCGAATGAGGCAGAGCCTTTGGTCCCATGGGTTATAGGAGGGGTTGAAGTGCTTGTCAACGTCATAATCTGGTCCGAGGCCTTCACGGACTCCTGCCAATAAAAGGTCCCTGACCTTATTGGGATCTGTACGCGTCTTGCGGTACACGAGGCCTTGGTTGAAGATGTTCTTCCGTCGGACAATCGCGTAAGCGAGTCGATCGGGGAGGAGTCTTCGAAGACGATTTGCTATCACGTCGCTAGCCGGGCGGGCCACTACGTAGGTAGGAGAACGTTGGACCATCGTCACATGTTCTGCAGTCTCCGCTAGGGCGGGGACCAGGGTCATGGCCGTAGCCCCTGACCCGATGACGACTACACGCTTACCAGCGTAATCAAGAGTTTCCGGCCAATCTTGAGGGTGAATAATTGTCCCTTGGAAATTGTCTAGTCCAGTAAATGCTGGGGTATAACCCGCTCGATAGCTGTAGTAACCAGAACACATGAACAAGAAACCGCAGGTAAGCGTGGTGCTTCTAACCACTCCTGAAGCCGAGTCTGTGACATCAGCGGTCACTGTCCACTGAGCCTCAGCGCTGGACCAGTGAGCCTTGGACACCTGATGGCTGAACCGAATATGCCGGCCTATGTCGTTTTCGGCTACCGCCTCGTTTAGGTATTCGAGGATCACTGACCCGTCAGCTATTGACTTTTCGTGCTTCCAAGGCTTGAACCGGTAGCCGAGAGTATGCATGTCGCTGTCGGAACGCACGCCGGGGTAGCGAAAGAGGTCCCACGTGCCGCCAAGCGCAGGCCGGCCTTCCAGGATGGCGAAACTGACACTCGGGCAACGCTTCTGGAGATGGATTGCACCACCGATACCCGAGATGCCGGCACCGACAATCAGGACATCAAAATGCTCTTCCGGCACCTTGATCCCCTCTAGACCCTCTGACGCTGGGTATTCCGATTGGTGATCGGTTGCGGTTGCCATAGCAGTGACCTTACGGAGGTGAGGGGGGCGGAAGGGAAGCGGGAACAGCGGTAGGTGAAGCTGTATTTCTTGAGTTCAGCGGATTCAGGTAGCCCAAGGGCCACGCCATAGCATTGGGCGATTATTCAGGTAGAGGGTGGGTGGAACCATGTCAGATTTAAAAAAGAGCTCTGAGACTGACGGACAGACACTGCCTCGGACCAACTTCTCGCACAAAGGGGTATTTAAACGTTGGCTGAAGTTTGTGAAACCGGTCCTCTTGGTGGAGGCTTAGGCGTGTCACGCACCCACTTAAACCAGCTGGAGGCCGAGGCCATCTACGTGATGCGTGAGGTCGTCTCTCAGTGCGATAACCCGGTGATGCTCTACTCCGTTGGTAAGGACTCTTCGGTTCTCCTGCACCTCGCCCGTAAAGCATTCGCACCGGGCCCTGTACCGTTCCCTTTGCTGCATGTAGACACCACGTGGAAGTTTCGAGAGATGATCGAGTTCCGCGATCGAATTACTGCCGACTTGGGTGTTGAACTGATTGTCCACTCCAATCCTGAAGGAGTGGCGGCCGGAATCAATCCGTTCGATCATGGTTCCCGGAACTACACGGACATCATGAAGACTCAGGCCCTACGTCAAGCGCTCGATATCGGTAGATATGACGCCGCATTCGGCGGTGCCCGTCGCGACGAGGAACGGGCCCGGGCCAAAGAACGGATATTTAGTTTTAGAGATCAACACCATCGGTGGGACCCGAAGGCGCAGCGTCCTGAACTCTGGAACCTTTACAACGGCCGAGTTGAGCGAGGCGAGAGCATTCGGGTGTTTCCAATTAGCAACTGGACCGAGTTGGATGTGTGGCAATACATTTATCTAGAGGACATTGAGATCGTCCCGCTTTACCGTTCAGCCGTCCGTCCAGTGGTGAAGCGAGAGGGAACCCTCATCATGGTTGACGATGACCGGTTCCAGTTCCTAGGTAACGAAGAGCCAGAGATGCTTTCCGTGCGGTTTCGGACGTTGGGCTGCTACCCCTTGTCAGGTGCAGTGGAATCAACAGCGGTAACGCTTCCTGAAATAATTCAAGAAATGCTCCTAGCTACCCGCTCTGAGCGCGAAGGCAGAGTGATCGATCATGATCAGTCCGACTCCATGGAGGAGAAGAAACGCGAGGGATACTTTTAATGTCGCATTCCTCGGACCTGATTGCCACCGATATTCAGGCGTACCTTGCCGAGCACGAACGCAAGGACCTCTTACGGTTTCTCACTTGTGGCAGTGTCGATGACGGAAAGTCAACACTCATTGGACGCTTATTGCACGACGCGAGGATGATCTATGAGGATCAACTGGCGGGGTTGGCGGCTGACTCGGCGGCTACGGGTTCAGCGGGGGCGCACCTCGACCTCGCACTCCTTATGGACGGACTTAAGGCAGAGCGCGAGCAAGGAATTACCATTGATGTGGCCTACCGGTACTTCTCCACAACTCGCCGCAAGTTCATTGTTGCGGACACGCCTGGCCACGAGCAGTACACGAGGAACATGGCGACTGGCGCGTCGAACTGTGAACTAGCGGTGATTCTGATTGATGCCCGCAGCGGAGTTCTAGATCAGACTCGTCGACACAGTTGCATCGCGAGTCTGCTGGGAATCCGAAACGTGGTAGTGGCTATCAACAAAATGGACCTAGTCGACTGGTCCGCTGAGCGGTTTCACGAAATCAGAGACGAGTACCGGCGGTTCTCGGAAAGACTGGACCTTGCCGACACGTATTTTTTGCCGATGTCAGCACTGCTGGGAGACAATGTTGTCGAGTCAAGTGGCCATCTCACCTGGTTCGACGGGCCGCCTTTGATGGAATACCTCGAGACAGTGGAGGTGAGGACGGCAGGTGGTCTCGAGAACCTACGGTTCCCTGTTCAATTGGTGGTCCGCCCAGATCTGGACTTCAGAGGATTTGCTGGCACGGTGGCCGCGGGCGTGATGCACCCTGGAGATACGGTAGTGGCACTGCCATCAGGCGTGTCGTCCAAAATTGAACGAATAGTGACCTTTGCTGGCGATCGAGATGAAGCAGGGCAGGGGGACGCAATCACTGTCACGCTGACAGACGAAATCGATGTCAGTCGCGGCGATCTGCTTGTCGGAGTAGGAAATCAACCGAATATTTCTCACGACATCGACGCCATGATCGTCTGGATGGCCGAACCGACACTAGAAGCAGGACGCCAATACCTACTCCAATCAGTCAGTGGTCTTAGCGGGGCTTCAGTCACCACAATCAATTATCGGGTTGACGTAAATACGCTTGAGCACGTAACAGCCGACAAACTACTTCTCAACGAGATCGGCTGCTGCGCCATCACGGTGGACCGGGCTCTGGTCTTTGACCCCTATTCAAAAAATCGTCAGACTGGATCGTTCGTTCTTATCGACAGGATGAATAATTCCACTCTGGCTGGTGGAATGATTCTTGGAGCTTCGTCAAGTTGGGAGCGGCGCCCTGATGCTGGGCTGGTTCGCCAGTCATCGGAAATTGCTCTCAACGAACGGGCGGCACGTTACGGCCAACTCCCGGTCACTGTTTTACTAACTGGGCTAACGGCAGCCGGCAAGTCGACGATAGCCACGGCACTCGAACGGCGACTCTTTGATCGTGGTCGTGCAACTGTGCGCCTTGATGGTGAGAATGTTCGTCTCGGAATCAGTCGCGATCTCGGCTTTAGTGCGCAAGATCGGTCTGAGAACCTCCGACGTGTGGCCGAGGTGGCTCGCTTGGTCAATAATCAGGGTCTGATAGCGATAGCCGCCCTTGTTGCCCCAAAGGCTGATGTACGGGAAAGGGCACGCAAACTAGTGGGCACTGATCGCTGGATTGAGGTGTTTGTTGATACCCCGTTGGATGTCTGTCGTGATCGTGACCCCATGGGGCTGTATCAACAAGCCGAGACTGGAGAGATACAACAGTTCCCAGGGGTATCAGCCGTGTACGAGCGGCCCACCGACATGGACCTACGGTTAGACACATCGGTTCAGGGAGTGGACGAATGCGTGGACTCGATTCTGGCCGTGCTCGAAAGTCGAGGAATACTAAATGTCTGATCCGGCATCTAGCAGGGAGGTGTCGCGCAACATCAGTCGTGTCGCCGGCAAGGTGGATGCAACCCAGCGGGCCGAAGTCACCGGTCATGTCGGACAAACTATTTGGTTTACTGGCCTTTCAGGATCTGGTAAATCAACGCTGGCGTTCGCCGTGGAACAGGCTCTGATTGGGCTTGGTATAGCAACTTACGTTCTTGATGGAGACAACATTCGTATGGGTCTAAACAGGGACCTCGGTTTCTCGCCGGCAGAGCGTTCAGAAAATATTCGCCGTATCGGCGAGGTCTGCTGCCTGTTTCAAGATGCGGGACTCGTGGTATTGACGGCGTTCATTTCGCCCTACCGCTCTGACCGCGATGGCGTCCGAGCCATCCACCCCACAGGGGCCTTTACTGAAGTGCATGTGGACACGCCATTAGCAGTTTGCGAACAACGTGATGTAAAAGGCCTCTACGCGAAAGCCCGATCTGGCGAAATTCTTGATTTCACTGGCATTTCAGCCCCATACGAGAAACCTGCTGCTCCCGATCTACGTATTGATACAAGTCAACCTCTGGAAGTGTGCGTGACACAGGTTCTACATTCGTTATCTTTAGATGCTTTATCTGGGGAGGAGTAGCGGATGCCTCGTTGGAACTTCATTACCTGGCCTGTTGACAATACGGCGGAGTTGAGATCGTGCTAGATCCGCTGCTCGAGCCGTTCGACCTTGCAGGTCTACAACTTCGCAACCGAATCTTTTCGAGCAGCCACTCGCCCGGCTTCAACGTAGATGGCACGCCAAGTGACCGGTACATCCGATATCACGAAGAGAAGGCTGCTGGTGGAATAGGCCTGACCATGATCGGCGGCTCATCAAACGTCTCTCGTGATTCAGCCTCCTTATGGGGGCAGCTCAGTTTTACCACTGACGCGATAGTCGTCCCATTGGCTCGAATGGTTGACAGGGTTCATCACCACGGGGCTGCCATCATGTGTCAGCTCACGCATATGGGTCGGCGTAACGTCTCCAACGACGGTGACTGGTTACCGACAATCGCCCCGTCACCCCTTCGTGAGCCCATGCATCGCTTCTGGCCAAAGCAGGCGGAGTTGTCCGATCTTCACCGTGTCGTTGCAGACTTTGCCGCCGCAGCCCGTCGGGCAGCAGCCGCTGGTCTCGACGGAATCGAGTTGTTGGCAACCAGCCATCTACTTGACCAGTTTTGGTCGCCTCTGGTGAATCACCGCTCAGATGAGTACGGAGGGTCATTGAATAACCGACTTCGGCTGACCATTGAGGTACTCGAAGCGGTTCAGGCCGCAGTTGATGGACAACTCCTCATAGGCCTCCGGATGCTAGGAACTGAGGACCAGCCTGGGGGGCTCGACCAAAGTGATTGCTGCGAGATTGCCGTAACCCTTTCTTCCACTGGCCTCTTGGACTTCATTAACGTCGCTGGGCCAGCGATCGCCACGGACGACGGCCTCTCCAAGGCGATACCACCAGCTGGAACACCGTTCTCGCCTTATTTGGCCATGGCGGCCGCTATACGTCGCTCCGTCAATATTCCGATCCTGCATGCCACCCGAGTTAACGATCTGTCCGCAGCCCGACATGCCATTGAATCCGGCGCAGTCGATCTGGTGGGGATGACGAGAGCCCACATGGCTGACCCGCACCTAGTTGAAAAATTAGAGCGTGGTGAACCCAACCGAATTCGTACCTGCGTTGGTGCATCGCTGTGTATAAATCGGCTACATCTAGGCCTTGACTCGGTATGCATTCAGAATCCGGCAACCGGACGAGAGGGCTCGGTACCCCAACTCGTAAAACGAACTTCAGGACCCCGACGCCGAGTCGTTGTTGTTGGGGGTGGGCCAGCGGGCCTTGAGGCGGCGCGTACCTGCGGCGAGAGAGGCCACGACGTGGTTCTGTTCGAGGCCCAAGATCGTTTGGGTGGGCAGTTAACGCTCATGGCCCGTGCTACCAAACGCCAACAGGAGGTGGCAGGGCTTGTCGACTGGTTGATTGCCGAGGTGGAATTGATCGGAGTTGATGTTCGACTGAATACGCCAATCGACATGGAGGGCGTGCTGGCGGAATCGCCCGATGTGGTCGTGGTGGCTACCGGTGGTTGGCCTGAAGTGGGCTACATGGAGTCCGGAGCCGAGTTAGTGGTGACAGCCTGGGATGTCCTAGGTGGACACGCCCGACCCGAAGGTCGGGTTCTTTTTTACGATGACCACGGTGCCGAACGTGGCCTTTCTGTGTTGGAATTATTGGCTACGGAGAGGACTGCGCGACGGGTGTCGACCCTGGAACTTGTTACGCCGGATAGACACGCTGGATTTGATCTGGCCACTCCACTTGGACCGGCCTACCTGCGCATGCTCTACGGACAGAAAGTGGCCATGACGCCAGATCACCGGTTGGTTAAGGTGAGGAAAGGTGAGTCCAAGGATGAGAGTAAAGTCGATTCTGATGTGACCTTGAGGGCCGTGATGCGCAACGAGTACACCCGCGAAGAGATCGTGCGAGAAGTGGACGCAGTGATTGTCGAACACGGTGTCGTGCCAGACGACGACCTGTATCAGTCTCTGCGCAGTCTGTCATTCAACGATGGAATAATCGATCTTGATGCACTTTCTGACGGCCGACCACAGGCAGTATTTTCCTCTGGTGCCTGGCCAGAGCCTTTGGTCTATCGAGTAGGAGACTGTGTGGCCAGCCGGGACGTGGCCTCAGCCCTGCTCGATTCCCGCCGCCTGCTCCAGCATCTCTGATCGGGTGGGATAATGGCGAATCTGGCTGTGCCGTTTCCATCTGAGCAACCCTCGGGCTACGAGTGGTTGGACGACGAACCGGTCTTTGATCCGGGGATTCATCTAGCCATAGAACCACCGAAGGTGCTTACGTGGTTGACCGACCTTGGATATAAGCAAACCGATATTGCTGCAACAGCCACGCCAATTGCTTTCTCCGAACCATTTCGGGTGCTGTCGCCACTGGGCGCTTCTGTGATGTTGGATACCGCTCGCCGACTAGAACCATTCAAGGCACGAGCACGAGAGCGGATCGAAAACATGGTGCGAGGGGGTTGTTATCGATCCCGCTGGCTACGCGACCTATGTCTGAGTCCTGAGGTGACTGAAGTTATGGCGAGTATCTACGGTGTTGCGGTTGCACCACACTCCATGCCAGTTCACCTAGGCCACATGAACTTTGCACCAACAACCGTCGGAGACCCAGTGGACAAGTGGCACCACGACACCTTGGCGCTGGACTACGTGATGATGGTGACCGATCCAGCAGACTTGCCCGGGGGGCGCTTTGAAATCTTCCTTGGCACAAAGGGTGAAGCGTCAGCTCTGGCTGCCGAGGGCCGACAGCCACCGGCTGACCGAGTTCTCAGGCCCAAGTTTCCTAGTCCCGGATGGGCTATTGCGCTTCATGGCAACATGGTTGTACACCGTGGCGCTTCGCTCACGAAAGCCGCTGAGCGAATCACGATGGTTAATGGCTACGTAGGACTTGATCGCCGGGTTGACGACCAGTCACGATCTCGAGATCTGATTGGCGTTGACGATCCTGGAGTCCTCGCCACTGAGTGGGCCCGCCACGCTGCGTGGCGAGGAATGGGCCGCCTCGGGTTGCTGATTGATGAATTGCAGTTCGGAATCGGTCGCAACAGTGCTGCAGATCACCTCGAATCAGCAATCGTTGATGTTCGACGTGCCATCGACGACCTACGATCCGAACCGCCGCCCATCGAGCACTACGAGCGGATCAATACGGACACTAAACAAATCAAGTGAACGCAAACGAACCACCAACGACGGGCCCGCTTACCGCAAAGCAGATCGAAGCCTTTTGGACTGATGGCTACGTCATGCTGGGTGAGGCCATTACACCTGCTGATCTATTCGACCTGCAGGCAGTCATCGGAGACTGGGTCGCTGAAAGTCGAATCTACACCCAGCCTTGGGGCCAGACACTAGACGGTAGACCCCGATTTGATATCCAGCCGGGACACACCTTCGAACATCCGACCCTACGCAGGGTGGCGTCACCCCAAGAGGTCTGTGCCGTCCATCGCCGAATCATGCGTTCCAGTCCGTTGGTGGATGCAGCAGCACAGTTAGTGGGCCCAAACCTGGCTGTGAACAACGTCAAGACGAACTGCAAACAGCCTGGGAGCGATACTGCGGTGAGATTCCATCAGGATTTTGCTTACGAGGCCCACAGTAATGACGATCTAGTAGCCGTGCTCCTGTTTGTAGACGACGTGACCCTCAACAACGGGCCGCTGGAAGTCATCCCAGGTACTCACCGCGGCCCAATACACGACCATTGGCAGGATGGAAAGTTCACGGGAACTATCGCGAACGACGTCCTAGAAAGACTGGATGGTCCGGTGGCCTGCCATGGATTGGCTGGGTCTGCGTGCCTCATGCATTCCCGACTGGTCCACGGATCCCGGCCGAACCTTTCTGATCAGCAGCGGACACTCTCGATCTTCAGTTACCGCTCGGAGGACAGCCGAATTTTGCACCCAAACCATCTACCCAGTGTCAACGAAGGAGAAGTAGTGCGGGGTTCAGTTACAGGTCGGGTCCGCGCAACGGCCTATGAAATGGCGCTAGGTGAGAAACCGACCGGCGCATCGTTCTTTGAACAGCAGGCAAGCGGATCCAAGTCGTGACCGGGTTAGATCTTCAGAAGTTAGCTTTCACCACCGACAATGGTTTCGGTGACCGGGCTCGCATCGGTCTCGTCGTCTTAGAGAATGATCAGACGGTGGAAGCTGAACTGGCCTCACTGTGGCCAAGTGGAGTGACTGCCTTTGTCACACGTATCCCGATGGAGGACCGGGTAACTCCAGAAGCCCTGTTATCAATGGAGGCTCGCATCCCTGAGGCTGCAGGCCTGCTTCCGGAAATCCTCGATTTTGATGTCATCGGCTACGGCTGCACTTCTGGCGCGACCCTGATAGGCGAAAATCGGGTTTCGACAGCAATTCGCTGTGCCCACCCCAAGACACCCAACACGAATCCGATCACCGCTACTCGGGCAGCCCTTGCTGCGCTCGAGGCCCGACGGATCGCCATTGTCACGCCTTACAACGCTGAAGTCACCTCAGGAATTGCCAATCTCTTAACTGCTGGAGGCCTCGAGGTTCTGACTATCGGTTCCTTCTTCGAGGAGAGTGACGCCGTCGTTGCACGCATCACCGAGAAAGCCGTTTCCGATGCCGTACGAACGGTCGTGAAGGATGTGGCCGGTCAAGTCGACGCTGTTTTCGTGTCTTGCACCAGCCTCCGGGCCTTCAGCGTGGCTGGACCACTCGAGGAGGAGTTGGGTATGCCAGTGTTGTCGAGCAATCTTGCCTTCGGTTGGCATCTTCTTCGCTTGGCCGGGATTGACGACAGGTTGGGTGGCCTTGGGCGGCTTTACTCGCTCGGCCTACCAGAGGCCGAGCGGTGAGCCTCCCGGAGCGCGGCTTCCCCGACAGTGAGTTCGAAGCTCGGGCTGCCGGTGCCCAAGCCCTGATGGCCGACCTTGGTTTGGATGTCCTCCTGGTCTGTACGGAACCTGAAGTTCGCTACCTGACCGGTTTCCACACGCCATTCTGGCAAAGCCCAACTCGACCTTGGTTTGTGGTCTTGCCCGCTGAAGGGCGACCAGTGGCCGTAATACCAAGTATTGGGGCATCAGCAATGAACGCCACCTGGGTGAACGACATTCGGACCTGGCCTTCACCCCGACCATCTGACGACGGCCTAGGTCTACTAGTTGAGACACTCGCTGAATTGGTAGGTCAAACTTCCTCTAACGAAAATGTTTCTATTGGCCTGCCCATGGGTCACGAGACTCACGTACGAATGCCACTTGCCGACCTAGACGTTCTCAGAGAACGGGTGGCGCCAGCTAGGTTTGTTGACGCTACTGAAGTGGTCCGGACTCTGCGGATGGTGAAATCTGACCGTGAGATCGCCAAAATGGCTCATATCTGTGACGTGGTATCCGGAGCGTTTGAGGGATTGGGGGACCTCCTGTCGATTGGGATGACCGAACGGGAGGCGTTCAAGTCATTCCGTATAGACCTATTGCAACGAGGTGCTGACGATGTTCCCTATCTCGTAGGGGCATCGGGGCCTGGCTTCGATGACATCATCAAGCAACCATCCGATCGGGTTATCGAACGTGGTGATCTATTGATGTTTGACACCGGCTCGCTGTATGACGGGTATTCCAGCGACTTCGATCGATACGTGGCCTTTGGGCGGGCCGATGCGGATGCACAGCGGGCCTACTCGACTGTCTGGGCGGCCACGGAAGCTGGTCTAGCAGCGGTGCGTCCTGGGGCGACCACAAGTGACCTTTGGCGGGCCATGGCGGACGTACTCGATGCCGGCGGTTCCCTTGGTAACTCAGTTGGACGCCTGGGCCACGGCCTCGGGATGCAGGTAACCGAATGGCCGTCCAACACGGCAGATGACAATACTGTTCTGCAGGAGGGCATGGTGCTAACCCTGGAGCCGGGTCTCACTTGGGCGCCTGGCCGGATGATGGTGCACGAAGAGAACTTGGTGGTCAGGGCAGATGGGCCTGAGATGCTGTCGCGCCGAGCATCTTCCGAATTGCCCATCCTGGATTGAAGAGATGGGGCAAAACGAAATGACGGGTTTGCAGTTTTTTCAGATTGACTCGTTTACTGATCGACCCTTCGCTGGTAATCCCGCTGCCGTCGTGGTCCTTGACGGACCAGCTGAAGTCCCCTGGATGCAGGCGGTTGCCCTTGAGATGAACCTTTCTGAGACTGCATTTTGTTATCCGTCAAGTTCAGTAGAAGGGGAGTGGGACCTCCGCTGGTTCACACCTATAGCGGAGGTGGCGCTGTGTGGTCACGCAACACTGGCAGCAGCGCACGCTCTGACCACCGAGTACCACATAGTTGGTGAAATCACGTTTAATACTCGGTCAGGACAGTTGACCGCCCTGAAACATGACCATGGCCTCCGACTTGATTTTCCAGCGGACCACCTACTCACGGTGCCTGTGGTCGAAGCCATGGAGGCAGCCGTCAACTGCACGGTGGAGGCTGCGGCAACTGGATCTACCGACCTATTGCTGGAACTCGGATCAGCAGCTGCCGTCCGTCGATGTGAGCCTGACTTTAGGTTGCTTGCCAGTCTTGCCGACCGAAGCGTAATTGTGACTGCAGTGTGCACCGACCGTGCTGACATAGACATCATCTCTCGGGTATTTGCTCCGAAGGTCGGAATCCTCGAGGATCCCGTCACCGGCTCGGCACACACCACCTTGGTGGCATGGTGGGCTGCTCGGCTTGGTCCCAAACTCCGAGCGGAACAAGCCTCACCTCGCGGTGGTGAGCTCGATGTCGAATTAGTGGGCGACCGGGTTTATCTGACCGGTCAGGCGGTAACGGTGGCCCGCGGTAATCTGCTGGTGTGAACGCCAAAACAGCGCTTAATCGCAAGCCGTCACGGGCAGTGTTCGACCGTAACGCCATCTATGCGGTGCTGGATGAGGGGCTGGTGGCACACGTCGGGCTTATTGCCGGCGACACTCCAGATGTTCACCCGATCGTGATCCCGATGCTGTACGCACGTGACGGTGACATGTTGCTCCTGCACGGCTCACCGGCTAGTCGCCTACTTCGCAACGCAAAAGGTGGCCGGGATGTATGTGTGACCGTCACCCTCTTGGATGCTTTAGTCCTAGCGCGTTCCGGTCTCAATCATTCAATGAACTACCGATCGGTCGTTGTTATGGGCTGCGCATCTGAGGTAACAGATCCTGATGCGAAAGTGGCCGCCTTGGACCGGCTGGTCGAGCACACCGTTCCTGGTCGGTCCAAACAAATACGTCCGGCGCACGATAAAGAAGTTAAAGCCACAACAGTTCTCATCCTGTCGTTGGATGAGTGCTCTATGAAGGTTAGGACCGGTGGTCCAATTGA
>CAWVUB010000036.1:0-19671 GCA_963933065.1 uncultured Acidimicrobiaceae bacterium
GCCCTACCTGTAGCGGCGGTTGTTGGTGGCCTACCGATCCTGTTCGATGAGCCCAGAGTTGGTCTTCTTCTGGGTGCCATGGCTCTCCTGGCCGGCTGCGCCAGGCTCGCCATCGAGTTAGACCAACCTGTGCCCGTCCTAGACGACGGCGACCGCACAGGAAATGGGTCGGGTCGACTGTGGCTGGGCGCCACGCTTTCCGTCGGCGTGGTTTCAGGAATCTTCCTTTTCCGTCGGATACTCGACGGTGTCGAAAGCGGCCTCTCCAACCGTGTCGAGTATTGGAGGGTAGCCCTTTCGGTTTTCAAGACGAGCCCAATAGTTGGTACCGGCCTTGAGACGTACCCGAACTACTTCACTGCACACCGCTCGATTGAACGGGCCGTCAGCCTGGAGACTTCCCATGCAGATTCACCACACAGCGTCCTGCTCGGCATCCTGAGCAGTGGTGGCGTCATCCTGGCCATTGCCTACGTAGGGATCCTTCTCGTAGTCGGCTATTACGGGGTTCAGGCTGTCCGAAGGTCCGAGACAGAGTCCCGACTATTTTTTGGGGCCGTCTTGGCTGCATGGCTCGGATATCAGATCCAGGCCAGCGTTTCGATTGATGTACCCGGGCTCATCTTCACGCAGTGGATCCTTGGAGGGGTTCTCCTGGCTGGAGGAGTGAGGGAATCCCTGCCGGTGCTGGAGTTGCCGTGGAGTCGGCGACAGCTTGTTGGTAACGGCCAGCGGGTGGTGGGAGCCGGACTCATTGTCGTGTTTCTCCTTGCCCTTGGGCCGCTCTCGGCGCCACTGCGAGCCGACATGGCCGCCTACCGGGGTCAAGAGGCCAGGAACGAGCGAAACCCAGGGTTGGCCATCGAGGAGTTCCAGAAAGCGACAAACCTGCAGCCTCAGAACAGCGCCTATCTAGAACAATTAGCAGATCTGCATGAACAGAACCAGATACACGATGTCGCCTTCGCAAAGCGCCAGGAGATTGCCCGCCTCAAGCCGGGGAATGCTTTCGCAGCGGTCCAGGTTGCCAGGGCAGCAATTCGGGTGAACCAGCTGGAAGTAGCTGGCCAATGGTTCGAGGAGGCCGTCCGACTGGATCCCCACGGATCTGGTGTGCTCGTTGAGGCGGCAGGATTCTTCGCCTTGACAGGCAGTGAGGAGAGAGCAAAGCAACTACTGGCAATTTTTGAAGCTCTTGGCACGAGATCGCTATCGCTCGAAGACGAGAATGCGGAGAGGTGGCTGATCGTAAGCGAGATCTATGACCATCTTGGTTACACGGAGGCCTCAAAACACGCTTCTCTCTGCGCCGTACCAGGTCATCCAGATTGCTGAGTTAGAGGCTGGTGGCGAATCGATACCGCTAGTGAACGATAGGAGCCTTTCATCGTAGAAGGCAGTCATAGCCGCATTTGAAGGCTCAGGGTGGCCCTACAGTGGCAAGGTGCAGACTCGATTCATAGGGCAGATCTGTTTCGTTCTGGAGCACCCGGGTATTGGAGTTGTACCTGGTCCTTGGTTAGGCGGACGCGTGTTCAAGAACTCATGAAGAATGACGAGATCGATGATTCGAAAAAAACTAACCAGGTTTCAGTTGGGTCTGAATCAGCCGATCTGAGTCGACGGGTCGTAAGGGGATTCGGCGAGGAGTGGTCTCGTTTCACCAACCAAGCGCTGTCAGCCCATGAGTTGCAGGAAATGTTTGAGCTCTACGCGGCGATATTCCCATGGCGAGACCTGCCCAAGGACGCAGTAGGTTTTGACGCCGGTTGTGGGTCCGGGCGCTGGGCTGCCTTTTTTGCGCCAAGAGTAGGTCTGCTTCATTGCATCGATGCCAGCGATGCTGCACTCGAAATTGCACGCCGGACTCTTGTTGAACATCCCAATGTGGTGTTCCACCATCAAGATATTTGTGAACTCGGACTCCCGGACGATAGTTGTGATTTCGGATACTCCCTGGGAGTTCTCCATCACATTCCTGACACTGAGCTTGCTACGGCCAAATGCGTGCAGAAGCTCAAGCCAGGAGCACCGTTTCTTGTCTACCTCTACTACGACCTGGATAATCGCGGGCCGCTACAACGCTTGCTGCTAGCTGTGGTCACTGCCATCCGTCATGTAGTTGCGCGCCTTCCGCGAAGAATTCGACTACTGGTTGCCGATGTCATAGGCGTTCTCGTCTACTGGCCGTTAGCTCGTTTTGCCAAACTGTTGGAGAAGGCAGGAAGAGATCCGTCTTGGGTTCCCCTGTTCCAGTATCGACGACGATCTTTCTACGTGATGCGAAATGATGCCCTGGACAGGTTCGGTACTCGGTTGGAGAAGCGCTACAGCCGTGACGATGTTCGTCTGCTCCTCGAGACCGCCGGCCTGGAGAATGTTGTATTCGCGGAAGGCCCACCCTGGTGGGTTGCGGTCGGTTGGCGTAGTCAGGGCAGCCGATGAACCCTTTTGGAGATGATCGTCCCCTCGTGTCTGTCGTGATTCCCATGTTTCAGGCAGCGAGTTGGATCGATAAGACCTTGGCCACGGTGTCTGATCAGACGTATCCGCATTTTGAGATCATTGTGGTGGACGATGGATCGACAGACCGGGGTGCAGAGATCGTCGCCGAGTTCGCTGCTGGTAGTGAGAAACCAGTACAACTTCTTCAGACGACCAATAGCGGAGTGGCTGCTGCGCGCAACATAGGCATTGAGGAGTCGACAGGGACTTTCATTGCCCTACTGGATGCAGATGACCTTTGGCACCCACGAAAACTCGAGTTGCAGGTTGCAAGCCTGGAGCACAGCGGCGCACCTATGTGTACCTGCGGCTTCGAGTACTTTGACGATCGAACTGGTCGACGAACCGGATTAGTGCGTGTAAGGGATGGTTCGGCGGCGTTAAGAGGTTGGATGTCGCTGGAGGGAAACGGTCTAGCGTTGGCCTCTGCCGCACTTATCAGCCGGCCGGCGCTCGATGAGTTGCGTCTCTTCGACTCGAAATTTTCCGTCTCAGCCGACCTCGACTTCGCCCTCCGGATGGCAGATGTTGGTCACATCGACTCGCTGCCTCAGGTGCTAGTTAGATACCGGATCCACGCACAGCAGATGCATCGCAACATAGGCGGGCTGGTTAGCGATGTGCACCTCCTCTACGATCGCGTCTTTGCTGGAGGAGAAAGTCCGTCCTTTGAGCGGCGCTGCCGAGCCAACCTTTCCGCCCATATTGGATATTGGTATTTGCAGCGCGGCCAGGTGAAATTCGCCTTTCCTAACCTATGGCGTTCTATTCGCCGTGACCCGCGGCGAGTCTTCACGTTGCCGGTTCGTGCACTGTTTCGTCGCCTTGGTCGCCGAACTCGCCTCTGGGGGTCTGGTCGGTCGAGTGGGTGGACGTCGTGAGCCTTATAAGCCGATGGTTGGGTGGTGAGACACTAGAAAGTTGGTTCCAGAGACTCAGAGGCGAGGTCTTGATCGTCTTTCTGTCGCGTCTGGCAAATGCTGGTGTTGGTGTTGGGTTCGTAGTCATCACCGGCAGACATCTTGGACCGGCTGGTCGAGGAGAAATCGCCCTCGCTTTCAGTATTGCTTGGGCGGCGACGCATATCGCCAATGTTGGGACGTCCACTAGCGGTCGTATAAGGCTTCTCAGACCCGCTGACCCAGTAAGGCCACGAGATGTCATCTCGCTAACAATCGCACTTCTGCCGCTTCAGGCGCTGTTAGTAGTTGCATCGATCGGAGTTATTTCTCTGACCTCCTTTTACATGACCTGGGAGTATTCGCTGGCGATCGTTGCCCTGAGTTTGGCCACAATGCTCCTCAACTCCACGGTTGCGGTGCTCTACGGGCTTCGTCGGTATAGCAAGGTTCTAACGGCCGAGGTGATTATTGGTGTCAGCCAAGCTGTCGTAGTCGTTGGTCTGCTGAGGAGCGGACAACTCAACTCGACCTCGGCCGTCCTAACGATGGCTCTGGGAATGGTTCTAGGTGCTAGCTGGCTAATCGGCCCAGTTGTACAAGTCCGACAGAAGGCCGGGCTTGGCCTAACGACCCACTGGCGCAGCCTGATCGCCGAGGGCTTCTATCCGATGCTTGGGCAGGTATCGATCTTTGTGGCCCTTCGTTCTGATCGGATTATTTTGGCTGCGGTCGCAGGTGCCGATTCGCTCGGGTTGTATGTGGTCGCTCTGGCTATCCCCGAGACACTTCGGATTGTTCCGAAGGCATTCGGTCAGGTGATCGCAGATCGTGGCCGTAGTGGCGTCGATTCAATAAAGGCGGTGCGGCGCTACGCCAGGCTCTTTGTCGTCGCACAGGTTCTCATTCTGGGCGTATCAGCCGTAGTCGGTTCGACGCTGCTTCTGACGGTGTTTGGTGAGGGTTTCAGAGAGGCTCTAGGCGTCCTCGCAATAGTGACGATTGCCGAGATGGTGCTGTCTATCTACTTCATGTACCAGTCACTCCTGGTTGGGTTCAGCAGGCCGAGAGGGATAGGCCCTCCCCAGGTCCTTGGTGGAGTGGTGGCGGTGTTGCTCAATTTGGTGATGATTCCGGTGTGGGGCATGCGCGGAGCGGCATATGCATGCCTACTAGGACATGCGGTATTGGCGATCATCTCGGGGATCTGGACGAATCGGGAGTTACGGAGGCTCGACACGTGACCGCAGATAACGCGACGTGGTCGGAGATCGGCTACGTCCCCCATGGGACAAGACTTGAGCGACCATTCGATCGCCGACGGTTTCCCT
Organism: uncultured Acidimicrobiaceae bacterium; assembly: GCA_963933065.1. Lineage (GTDB taxonomy): Bacteria > Actinomycetota > Acidimicrobiia > Acidimicrobiales > MedAcidi-G1 > UBA9410. Next base: position 4,736 of record CAWVUB010000036.1, read on the forward strand.
GCTACGCGAAGATGCGAGGACTGTCTTTCCGGTCGGTTACCGACTGGAAGGATCACGACATCATTGTCCTTTCGCCTTCGGCCGATGTGACCAGATGGGTCGATGCGCCATCCGACCGTCGAATCGTGGTGGATCTACCGGATTCCTACCTGGACGAGCGTCGAGGCGTACGACGTTCGTTCAGAGGGTTGGCGAAATGGGCGGTAGGTGAATCCCGTCGTCCTACTTTTAACTATGGCCGGGCTATGGAGCGTCTGCTGGAACGGGCAGATGCGGTGGTGTGCAGTACGGATGAGCAGGTGTTAAACATCTCGAAGCATTCGGCCAACGTGCATCCCATATTGGATTTACACAGCGAAATTAAAGTACGTAGGCCCATGACCAGTGGTGGCGTGGGGCTTGACATCATCTGGGAAGGATTGGCCGTAACTCTTCCGGCGATTCAACAGATACTTCCAGCTCTTAAGTCACTATCCAGTAGATACGAACTTCGCCTGCACTTGGTAACCGATCTTCGGTACAAGCGCTATATGAATCGGTTTCATACCTGCCTGACCGAAGATTTCGTGGCCAATTGGGGTATTGATGTGAGGCTGCACCAGTGGAGCCTAGACACGCTGTCCGAGGTCGCCGACAGGTGTGATATAGCTGTCGTACCGGTTGACCTTTCAGATCCGATGGCGGCCGGCAAGCCGGAGAACCGGATGCGTATCTTCTGGAGGTTGGGGCTACCGGTTGTGGCCTCTGCAAGTTCGGCGCATACGCGAGCGGCATCTCTTGCCGGCATAGACGGACAGGTTCTCTGCACTACCAGCGATGATTGGAGGCGTGCGCTGGAGCGTCTCCACGAGCGGCCTGATGAGAGGCTGGCGATAGCAGAAGCGGGTCAGGCAACAGCCCTGTCGGCGTATTCCGACGAATCTCTGGCCTGCCGCTGGTACCTACTGCTCGAGTCTCTGTGATGGATTTGAGAACGGAGACCGTTTCAGACCTCCCGACGCTCACCTATCTCTCAATGGATCCGCTTACTAGCACCGTCGGATCATCGCAGGTACTCGCTTATGTGGAACGGCTAGCGCTACGAGGCGTTGACGTGGATCTGGTCACCTTTGAGCACCGCGTCGACCTCGATCTCCGGGAGCGCCTGGCCCGTATTGGAGTGCGATGGAGGCCGCAGGATTTTGGCCGTCATGGGTCAGCCGGCGGTCTGGGACGAGTTATGCGCGCGCGTCAATCAATCATGGGAGCAGGGATGGTGCATGCCCGCAGTGATATGGCAGCGGGAGCGGTGGTGTTGGCAGGCATTGATCGATGGGTCTGGGACGTTCGGTCGTTCTGGGTTGACCAAAAGATCGCTTCGGGAGTAGTACGAGCCGGTTCGATGCAGGAGCTCATCATGCGTCGAATAGAACACCGGGCCGCAATCCGGTGCTCGGCGGCGATAGCGCTCACCGAGTCGGCGATCGTTGAACTTGACAGGCGGTACAACTACGTGGTTTCACCGAAGGCGACGGTTATCACAACCTGCGCCGATTTGGACAGATTCCAAGCTTCAACAATGCCTCCTATGCCTCTGAGGGTTCTACTCTCCGGAACGCTCAATCGATATTACGATCTTCAATCGATGCTCGACCTAGTTGCCGAGTTGCGGCGCCGTCGGCCTGTCGAGTTCATTGTTGCTTCACCCGGCGATACTGGCTGGGAAGCGGAATTGTCGGCAGTGGAGGCGGTTCGTGTCTCAGCTACGCCGGATGAGATGAAGGATTTGGTGGCCTCATGCCATCTCGGGTTGAGTGTCTGCCGGGACGATGCCGGAGTGAGTCTGCTCGCAGCGATGCCCACGAAGATCGGAGAATTTCTTGCTGCCGGCCGACCGGTTGTCGTGAACCCTGGTCTAGTTGACGCGACTACTTTGCTGGTACAAGAACGGTGCGGCGTAACTTATGGCCAGACTTCGTCATGTGGGTTAGGCGAGGTGGTGGACCGGTTGGAGGCTCTGCTCGTCGATCCCGTGACGCCCGACCGTTGCAGATCGCTTGCCGAGTCTCACTTTGATCTAGACACCGGCGTTGATCGTCTTATTGGTGTCTACAGGTCTATCGGTGAATGATCGCCGCCTACTCCAGATGCCACTTATGACGGACTACCGTCTGTTCCTATGATGGAGGAAGACTCGTGAAGGCCGTGATCCTTGCCGGCGGAATGGGAACGCGGCTTGCCGAAGAGACGCAGGTGCGACCAAAGCCGATGGTTGAGGTCGGTGGGTACCCGATTCTGTGGCACATCATGAAGCTGTACTCATTTCATGGTGTCAACGAGTTTGTCATTTGTTGCGGCTACCGCGGCTACATGATCAAGGAGTATTTCGCCAACTACTTCCTACATATGTCTGATGTCACGTTCGACATGGTCGACAACCAGATGGAGGTACACGAGAGACATTCGGAACCGTGGCAGGTCACGTTGGTCGATACCGGTAATGACACACAGACCGGTGGTCGATTGCGAAGGGTTGCCAGTTATCTAGACGAGGGAAAGCCCTTCTGTTGTACCTACGGCGATGGTTTAGCCGATGTAGATATCGCCGCGGTCGTGGATTTCCATCGTTCGCACGGCCGGATTGCGACCGTTACGGCTGTTAGGCCACCAGGTCGGTTCGGTGCGCTAACTCTTGATGGCCAGGCAGTGACTGGATTCGCCGAAAAGCCTCCAGGTGATGGTGGATGCATCAACGGTGGCTTCTTCGTGCTTGAACCCGGTTGCTTGGACCTGATTGAAGATGACATGACAAAGTGGGAAGAACAGCCCATGCGCCTTCTTGCCGAGAGAGACCAGTTGAGGGCGTTTGCCCATGATGGATTTTGGCAGCCGATGGACACTATGCGCGATCGCTCCCACCTTGAGATGTTGTGGGAGTCGGGGAGCCCCCCTTGGCGCGTGTGGTAACTCCCAAAGCATCTTTTTGGGCTGATCGACAGGTGTTGGTGACCGGACACACGGGCTTCAAGGGGGCTTGGCTGAGCCTCTGGCTGGCGGAGATGGGAGCCCGCGTCCACGGCTATTCGCTGGACCCGGTTGATGGCCCGACGGTCTTTGATGCAGGAGGAGTGGTCGACCTCTTAGATTCGGACACGCGTGCCGATCTGCGTGAGCAATCAGCCGTACGAGAGACAGTTGATGCCGTTAGACCTGAAATTGTTTTCCACCTGGCAGCCCAGCCTCTTGTCTCAGCCGGGTACCAGTTACCCAGTGAGACCTGGGCTACGAATGTCATGGGGACTGTTCACGTTCTTGAAGCCGTTCGCCATCAACCTTCAGTTCGTGCCGTGGTCGTAATTACCACCGACAAGGTCTACGAGGACTATGGGACCGGGGTTTCGCACCTCGAATCAAACCGCCTCGGCGGACATGATCCCTACAGTTCCAGCAAGGCAGCAGTAGAGATGGTCGCGGCAAGCTATCGCCAGAGCTTCTGGGCCGCCGATGATGGCTGTGATGTCCGTCTAGGAACGGCCCGGGCAGGAAACGTGATAGGTGGTGGTGACTGGGGGATTGATCGCCTGATACCTGACTGCATCCGAGCTTTCGAGACCGGCAAACCGTGCGTCATTCGATCACCCAACTCTGTGCGGCCCTGGCAGCACGTTCTTGAACCTTTGTCGGGCTATCTGGTGCTGGCAGAACGTCTGGCAAGAGATGGTGGCAATGAGTACGCATCAGCTTGGAACTTCGGACCGAACCAGACCTCTGAAGTCACAGTGAAACAGGTGGCCGAGATGGTCGCGCTGGCATGGGGTGACGGTGCAGAGGTCCTTCAGGATCCTTCGTCAGGGGGTTTTCACGAGACTAGAACTCTTCGGCTCAACAGCGATAAAGCTGAAAAGGTTCTTGGCTGGTCGCCAAGGTGGAACCTTGCTAAAGCAGTGGGTCTAACGGTTGACTGGCACCTCAGGATTGCAGATGGAGCGGACGCCCGGATGCTGTGCCTTGATCACATTGCCGAATATTCAGGATCGTGCTGAGTTGACGCGATCAACGAGCACCAGAGAGACTGCACTAAATGGACTGGTGATCATTCAACGACACCCCCACGAGGATGATCGCGGTTTATTCGACAACCTCTTTGATGAAGACTTGGTCGAAAGCCTCTCGCCGGGCTTTCGAGTCGCCCAGGTGAACAGGTCGGTGACCCGACTACGAGGCACCCTCCGTGGCATGCACTATCAGGCATCACCGCATGCCGATACGAAGATTCTCACCTGCGTGCAGGGTCGTGTTTTTGATGTCGTGGTGGATATACGACGAGGGTCGCCAACATTTCTGAGATGGCACGGTCAGATCTTGGAGCACGGAGACTTCAAGAGCCTTGTGATCCCTGCCGGATTCGCCCATGGCTTTCAGGCGTTGGTTGACCACTCTGAACTTATTTACCTACACGGTTCCGCCTACTACCCAGATGCCGAAGCAGGCCTCAGCCCGTTGGATCCTGTTCTCAATATCATCTGGCCAGAACCACCGATCCTGGTATCGGAGCGAGACGCCGCTCACGAGTTGCTGGCTGACGACTGGAATGGTGTTGTCTAGTGATCTGTAGGCACTGTCGAGAACCAGTTGGCCTTGTTTTCTTAGACCTCGGTAGTTCACCCCCGTCCAACGCCTACCTGCGTCATGACGCTCTCGGGGCTCCGGAGGCACGGTTTCCGCTACGGGTCCTGGTCTGCGAATCATGTTGGTTGGTGCAAACGGAGGACTTCGTCAGAGCTGATGCCCTCTTTGATGCCGACTATGCGTATTTCAGTGGGCAGTCCGAAACGTGGGTCTCTCATTGCCGTCGGTTTGCCGAGCAGATGGTCGAACGATTCGCGTTGACCGAGAGCAGCCAGGTAATAGAGGTGGCTTCCAATGACGGGACACTCTTGCGTTGGTTTCACGACCGAGGAATGGCTTGCACGGGAATAGAACCGACGGCGCGATCAGCGGCCATTGCTCGTGGGCTAGGCCTGACAGTCATCGAAGAGTTTCTCACTTCCGGTCTCGCTAACCGACTTGTCGGTCTAGGCCCGGAAGCGGATCTCCTCGTTGCTAACAATGTGCTTGCACATGTGCCCGATATAAATGACTTTGCGGCAGCGTGCTCCACTCTCCTCGCGGATGGTGGGGTTGCGACCTTCGAGTTCCCCCACGTGCTGCAACTCGTCGCACTCACCCAGTTCGACACCATTTACCACGAACACTTCTCGTACCTCTCTCTCGCGGTGGTAGAGGCAGTCCTATCATCGGTCGGTCTGGCGGTCTTCGACGTTGAACGCCTAACCACCCATGGTGGAAGCCTGAGGGTTTTCGCTCAACATGTGGGCACCGGTGGTTCATCTTCGACTTTGGGACTCGATGCCGTTCGGGTGTTGGAGACCGAGACCGGTGTGGCCTCGGCTGAGTACTACTCTGGCTTTCAGAAAAGTGCGGACCACATCACGAATGAGTTTCTGGCGTTCCTTTTGACGGCTCGAGATGAAGGGAAGTTGGTGGCGGCATATGGTGCCGCCGCCAAGGGAAACACACTCCTCAACTACGCCGGAGTCGATTCTGACCTGATTTCTTTCGTTGCCGACCGAAACTCCACCAAACAGGGCCAGTACTTGCCAGGAAGCAAAATCCCAATCGTTGATGAGGCGAACATTGTGCACCGACGCCCCGATCACGTCGTGATCCTTCCGTGGAACCTTCGCGAGGAGATCGCTAGTCAGTTGGATTACATCCGCGACTGGTCAGGAACCTTCGTTACCGCTGTGCCAAAACTTGAGGTCTGGTGATGATGGGCCTTCGTGCGATGGTGATCCGACAACCGGCGTTGACTGCCTTTGTTGTCGCCCTCACTTCGCGTCTCGTGTTGGTTTTTGGAACGCACCTTGCACATCGGTGGCCATTGATTCCTGATGAGGGCCAGTACGTGGAGTTGGCCACCTTGGCTGCCGACAGTCGAATCAACGATTTTTGCTGTGGTGGCTACGGTCCAGCTCTGTATTCATCAACCAGGCTCTATGCCTGGCAGATGCACGGTCTCGTAGAGTTATTCGGACCTCGTGCGTGGATTATGCAATTGCCGGCAGTTCTCTACGGGGCGGCGGGAGCCTACGTGGTTACGCGAATCGCTGGAAAGTTCATATCAGCCCAGTGGGCACTCGTCGCTGGTCTCGTTATGGCATTGCTTCCTTCAGCGCTGCTGCATTCATCGACAATCATGCGCGAGTCGCTCATATGGCTCCTCATCGCAGGTGCCGCATGGTTGGTGATCCTCTGGAGCGAAGACCGGGGCCTTCGCCGCCTCGTCATTTGTTCGGTCGGACTATTGCTGGTGGTGGTTGGACTCGGCTGGCTTCGGGACCAGACAGCGATCCTCGTCGCATGGTCACTGGTCCCGGTAGCACTCTTTGTAGGCAATCAGCGCTGGCGACGCATTGGTCTGATGGTGGTAGTGCTCCTAGTCGGGCCGTGGGTGACGGCGAGCGGCCCGGCCGGCTTGGTGCTGCTCAGCAATTCCGTTCCTGTGCTTGGATCCGTTCGGGCGTGGATGTCAATAGAAGCCGACTCGGCGATCATGGTGTTTGACGCAGTTTCGTTTGCGGTACCAGAAGAAGAGAAAGTACAGGCACGAGGATGGTGGTCTAAGCCGCGATCAAGTGGCGGCGTTCCTCAATTGTCAGGAGGCTGTGAGGGATACGAGTCAACTACGGAATCAGGCGCGGTCGGAATAGTTGATAGGTGTATAGAGACGATCTGCATAGATGATGAATGTCAAGATATTGTTGCCGGCTTCCTGGTAGTGGACAATTCGATTACGGCGAGTCTCAAGGCGATACCCGGCGGCCTGGCAGCATTTTATTTTCGGCCGCTTCCATGGGAGGCGATAGGGGAGCGGTCGTTGATATTCAGATTGGCAGCTGTCGAGAACCTTCTGTGGTTTGTTTTGTATGGCTTTGCTCTATTCGGCGTGCGACCGCTCTGGCGCCGACATCCAGCGATAGTTGTCTTTGGCTCCAGTTTCTTTTTAACGGCTGGGCTCGGGGCCGCGGTTACTCAGGGGAATATTGGTACAGCGTTCCGGCATCGACTCCAAATTCTCTGGGTGGTGGCACTGCTCGCAGTCGTAGGCGGGGAACGCCTCTGGACGCGATGGCAGTCGAGCTCCGGTGAACCGGGTCTACCGGTTTGATCGGGCTACCTGTCAGCGACGATGGGACTCGTTGTTCCATCTGTGGGGAGTTGGCACGTCCTGGACGGTCGATCCGACGCCCGATTCGATTTGCAGGTCAGGTTCGCCGCTACGTGCGGTGCCGCGAGTGCGGCTCGCTGTCGCTGGATCCAATGCCTTCCGGTCCCGAACTAGCGCAGCTCTATGGAGTCGAGTACAACTCCGGAGACAACGAAGGACTGAGCCTTGAGAGTGACCCCCGCGCCGTCGACTGGATCATTGGCATCGTCCAGTCCCTGAACCCAGACCGATTCGTTGACTACGGGTGCGGCAGTGGGGAACTGCTTAGAAGGGTTGCCACGACGGGCGTTGAAGCGGTCGGGTTCGACCTTGATGCTGATGGAGTAGAGGAGGCATCCCTGCCTGCGGGTTGCACTGCATACACCTACGCCGAAGTAGGTGACCACCTTTCAACAGCTGACGTGCTCCACATCGGTGACGTACTCGAACACGTGCCCAATCCGTTGGCCGTGTTGGATGAGGCGTGCTCGCTTCTACGTCCGGGCGGCACCCTCCTGATTGAAGGTCCGCTTGAGGCCAACCTTTCAGTATTCAATGGCGCTCTCGTCGTCGCAGCAGCGGTCAAGTTAGGCCGCCCTGTAGACATGCCGCCGTACCATGTGCACCTCATCACCACTCGAGGCCAGCAGAGGCTTTTCGACAGAGTCGGATTGACCAGCGAGGAGTTCAAGGCCGGCGATACAGCTTGGCCAGCTCCGGAGCGGTGGGGCTCGGTTCTAGTCCGGCACCCCCGACAATTAGGCCTCTTCCTGCTTCGTAAACTGTCGAGTGCTGCATTTCGATTTGCTTCGAGAAAGCAGTCCGATCGGATGGCAAACAGGTTCCGGTATCGGGGTACGACACCCGGCTGATCTGTCCACCTTCAGATGAATCGGGCTCATATCTGAATGCCAGTAGAGTCGCCTGCCAATGCGACTCGTAACCGTTTCTCGATCGATCTATGAGATCCTTCTCCCGGAGGAACGCCGAAAGCTCAGGCTTCTCTTTCTGATGAGCCTGGCCTCTTCATTGTTGGAGGCCGCAGGTGCAGTCTTGGTGTTATCCCTGCTTACCCAGTTCACATCAGGTGAACATCCAACTGCCGTGGACAGGCTGCTCCCGGACTATGCACCTGATGACGTCACGCTCGTCCTGGGCATCTTGACGCTTGTTTACGCAATGCTCCGTATGACGTTCTCGCTAGCCGAGAGTCATTTACAGCTACGACGTGTCCAACAATTCGCAGGCTCACTTAGTGCCAGGGTCCTCGAGCATTACGGCAAGAGCCCACTCCTCGTGCACCAGACTCAGCGGTCCGGTGATTTTCTTCGAAACACTTGGTACGCCTCCGAGATGCTCATCCGACAGTCGCTGCTAGGGATTCTGGCTATCGGTACGGAGACCGCGGTCATGATTGGTCTCCTGACCGTGCTGGCTATCATCTCACCGGCTACTGCTCTGGGCGTTGTAGCGGGTGGCGCGGTGTTGATTTTTAGCGGCTATCGGGTATTTGGGCGGTACATCACAGGATGGGGTGCCAGCGCTGAGGAATACGCATCTGAATGTTTGCAGCAGATCCAAGAGTTCTTCGGCGGATTTCGGGAAATCAAGCTTGCCAATGCAGAGGGCTTCTTCGTCAGTCGTTATAGAAACGATCGCGGTTTGCTGGCCCAGGCATACTGGCGGTATCAGACGATGTCGCAGGCACCACGTCTGTTGACGGAGGGGCTTCTTGCGGCTGCCGTTGCAGTACTCGTCGTGACTTACACCCTAAGAGGCTCCGAACAAGCAGGGCTCACCACAATGGCCTTATTCGGCTACGCGGGATTTCGGGTTCTGCCTTCAGCGAATCGGCTATTAGCAGCAATCGGCAACGTGGCCTACGGCATCCCGGCATTAGATCTCGTTAATCCGGTATTGCACGGGCCCACTGAAAATCTCGGTTCATCCAGAGAACCCTTCAAGGTCAGAGACCTGATCGGCATCCGGGATGTATCTGTCACATACCCGGGAGCAATCCAACCAGCGGTAACTGGGATCAGTTTCCAAGTGAAAAGAGGCGAATCCATTGGCCTGATCGGGGCATCAGGTGAAGGTAAGACCACTATTTTGAATGTAGTAGCTGGGCTGATCAGCCCAGACTCAGGAGAAGTGCTTGTTGATGGCCGGGATATCCGCGACTCCCTAGTCGCGTGGAGGGCGCAGGTAGGCCTAGTGGCCCAGACGGCGTTCATGGCGGATTCCACTATTCGGGCCAACGTCGCTTTTGGTAACTCTCCGGAGTCGATTGATGATGAACGAGTTTGGTGGGCGCTTGAACGCGCCAAAGTCTCCGACCACGTGTTAGCGCTTCCTGACGGGCTATCGACCTACATGGGAGATCGCGGCGTTCGCATGTCGGGCGGCCAGTGCCAGAGAATCTCGATCGCTCGAGCGTTGTACAAGGAGGCGGAGATTCTCATCCTGGATGAGCCCACGGCCTCTTTAGATCGTGCGACGGAGATTGATCTGGCAGAATCGCTTACCGAAATCGCAGAGAGTTACACGACGGTAGTCGTGTCCCACCGGTTGCCTATCTTGCGGAACTGCACCCGAATACATCTGGTCGACAAGGGCCGGCTTGTCCAGGATGGAACGTACGAGGACTTTGCGCAAAATGCGAAATTGCTACGTGGTGCGCTGGACAGTCACTGAAGGCATGAATCAACTTCCCGGCGCAATGGTCCGTCGCCGAGCGATGGCTTTGTTTAACTGGCGACCCCTAAGACGTCCCACAAGGGCACTTGAAGATCCAACCCTGATGCCGTGGAGGCTGTTTATTTCAAGACTGCCTCGTCGGATCGTGGCGCAGTTACTTCTGCCACGTTTTGGACGGCGTATTGGAACGGGACCTCGGTCTATCGATGAGGTACGTCACGTCGCAGTCATCCACTGGGACAACTTGGGCGACGCCGTATTGCTCGGGCCCGTGTTGCGTCAACTTCGTCGGAACCTTCCGGCTGCTCGAATCGTGTTGATATTCAACGAGAAGAATCATGGGATCTTCGCCCATTGTCCTTATGTGGACTGTCTACTACCCCAGACCGTCCAACTCCCTGCAGAGGAGGGAGAGCCCCACGGCACACCGGAGAACCCCGGTCGGCTAGTACTGGATGCCGCACGTCTCCTCCGAACCGAAACTCAGTCACATGGGCCAATCGACTTGGTAATCGGCCCAGATTGGTTGGATCCGGTATACGGAGCGACGTTTTTCGAAAGCGCGCTCTTTCGTCGGGGAGGAGGCCGCCGCCTGCTTCGTGGTCGGGCTCGGCGCAAGTTGGCGACGATCGTTGACATCAGGCGACACCATGTCCGACGAAACCTCGAAATCGCAGCCGCCCTAGGGGTAGAAGTGTTGGATGATTATCTTGAGTTCTGGACCTCACAGCCGGACCAGGCTATGGCCATCGATCTTCTGCGCCGACTTGACGCCAATAGGCCGATAATCGCAATGGCGGTGGGAGCCGGAGCGGGGCGCAAGAGGTGGCCTGCTTCCCGGTTCGGGCAGGTCGCCGCCGAGCTCGGTGGGCGCACGGGTGCTCAGATCCTCCTGGTCGGTGGTCGCGACGCTCGGGTCGGAGTTGACGAGATCAAGGACTGTTTGGAAGGAGTGGTTGTTGATTTAGTTGGAGAGACATCAATTGGCGTTGTGGGAAGCGTGCTACGCAACGCCGATCTTCTTGTCAGCAACGACTCAGGGTTAGCTCACGTCGCTGCCGCCGTAGGGACACCAGTCGTTGTAGTTTTTGCACATCCACTTGACGGAGAACCGTGGGTTGTGGCCTCCCCAAGCCGTTATAGACCATGGGGGGTACCTTCTGTAGTTCTGCAGCCGCCTGAACGGATCAAAGAATGCGGTGATCAATCTACCTGCATCGCTGAGTCGGCTCACTGCATACTTACTGTGCCCGCAGAGGATGTGGTGGAGGCATCTATGAAATTGTTGGCCGAAACAAGATCCACTACGTAGTAAAATCGCACAAGGATTAAGAACCTTGTCGTTTATGTCATCGGTGACGATGCCTCATTTGGCATAGTTCATCTTGGCTTCCCTGAAACCGTCACCAGTTAAATCAATAATGTCGTTCTTAACCTTCATACGTATCCGATTGAGATCACGAATATGAATGGCGCGCCGACCGATTTCTTCGAGGCCAAGATCTTCGTCCTGTCCCTTTCGAATATCATGCTCGGCGTCCCAGATTCGTGAGTTGGCTTTATAGAGTTCGTCTACAAGATGGTTCAGGTCCGGGTCATCCAGATTGAGCCCGCTCTTGTAGTAACTGATCTGACGCTGCATGTCGTCTGGATCGATTTCCGTGGAGTCCAACCGTTCAGATTTAAGAAGTGCGATTGTGTAGCGGTCTGCAACCTCAGGAATAGGTGTGATAATCGGTTCCATGAGTTGAGATGATAGCAAGTAGGGGTTATGCGACATGCTTCACTGTCTTTGGACTTAGTCTCGCGGACGTGTGACCAACCGGAGGTCATCTGAATGACTAGGACCAGGGGTGCAGTTGCGGCAGTCATCCCGGTGCGTAACGAGATCACGACCCTTCCTGTTCTAGTCGAGTCCCTGTTAAACCAGACGGAACCAATTGACGAGCTGGTGATCGTTGATGGTGGTTCGGTTGATGGAACCACTGAGGTGGCATTGGAGTTGGCGGACGGTGATCCTCGCATTTCAGTTGTTGTCGCTGGACCAGCCTCACCGGGTCGCGGTAGGAATCTGGGCATTGAGGCTACGAGTGCACCGTGGATCCTCTTGGTCGACGCTGGAATTAGCGTCGATGGCTCTCTGGTCGAAATGTTGATGGCCAGGCGTGACGCTGATCCTCAATGCAGGATGGTGCTCGGGTCTCTGCGGATTCAGACTGATACACGTTGGCGAGCCGCAGCGATCATCACTGGGATCAGAGAGCGGGAGTGCGTCGAGGGACAGTGCGGTCGGTTTGGTCTCATCCCAAGCCTGCTCGACCGGCAACTCTGGGCGGATGTTGGAGGATTTCGGGATTGGCGAGCTGGCGAGGACCTGGACTTTATGGAGCGACTGGCTCTTTCACCGCCGAGAATCTTGAAAGCACCTCTTGCCGAGACGGTCTGGGATCTCGCAGTGGACCGCCAACGGGTATTCCAAAAGTGGCGAAGTTACGAATACCACAACGCCGTGCAAGGCAACTCCTGGCATCGACCAGTTTTCCTTTGGAATTCGTTAGGAGGGGCGCTGGCTGCTATTGCAACCGTTGTTATTGGATTGCCGGGCCTCCTCTTTCTTCTCAGCCCACATGTGCTGCGGTCCGCGGTTCGTTATAGGCGACATTGTTGGCGGGGCGACGACGAGGTCGCTGGAGGCCCATGGGTGTTCCTGCAGGCTGTGGCAGCCAGCGTCTTTGCCGATATAGCGACTTTCTTGGGGTACGTGGATTTTCGTCTCGGACGATTGTCGCAAGAGTTTTAATAGGCCGACTTCCCAGCCTGCGTGTATGGCAACACAGTCCAAGGCTCGGCTGGACCTGTTTACTTGGATAGCGGGCAGCGGTTCTGCCCTAAGCCCTGACCTGGCAACGTTTAACAGTGGGTATCAGGTCAGTTGGGCTAGGTAACCCGCACAGAATCTGAAATGTTTGAGTTGATCATGCTCCCCTTGGAGGTCACCACGCGACCCAGGTGGTCTTAATGGCTTTTCAGAGACGACTGACTAGAGGACGGAGATCAATCATGAACTCGCCGGTGTGGGGATTACTCGGCTCTTCCACGACCCGGATTTCATGGGTGACGTCATAGTCGAACGACTCCGCGAGCAGGAGCCGGAGGTTGGCCTCGATCACCCAGGAATGGGCGAGATCGGTGCGGACCGAGTAGATGCCTAAGTTCTGCCGTGTTGGCCAGGATCCAGGCGCATCAATGACGATGAGGCGATGATGCTGTTCGGGATCGAAGCCACTGAGTTGCTCGAGAAGGTGAGCTTCTTTGATCACCGCAGGTCGGACAAATACCTGGTTGACGTTGCGAAGCGCCGCCACGGTTGCCGGAACGATAACAAGAGACATGGCGAGCACGCCGACCAGTGCAGTGTCGATCCCGATGCTAAACCGAGTGAGAGCCCAACTGAGCAGTTCCCGTCCTGCGACAACGAGCGCGATCCATGTCACCACAATGAGACCCGCCATGAACCTGTATTCGACCTGATTGTCAACCGACATGAGGTGGCTGAGCATGGTTAAGGCGGCCATCAGTCCGAGAATGGCCATGGTGGCCAGGCGCCGGACGATAGTTCCCTCGAACCGGAGCAGTAAGCCGAAAGTAAGGAATATCAGGACAGGGATTGCGGTGAACAGGCCGACCAAGTCGCTCGGACTGGAAATGATGAACGGTCGGATGGCTATCGCAACCGGGCGGGTGACGAACCAACGTGCCTTCTCAACGAGATCGGGCATCGAGTCGATGAACTGGAATCGAGGATCTGCCTGGATATCGAGAAGGGCCATAGTGAGTCGTGCGATGAGCAGACTGATAGAACCGGAGAGGGCGACGAGCATGCCCGTGCGGCGGGCGTCCACGACGCCGCTCCGCGGACCAGTCGGCTGGCAGAGAAGCCGGAGTACGGGCCACGCCCAGCAAAACATTGCGGCGGGTGGGTAGGTGAGAAGGGCAAGTGTCATAGCGACCATTGCGAAGCCGGCGTTAGCACGGCGTCGGTCTTCGAGCGCTTTGAGCCACTGGCGGCCCGCAAACGCGCTGAGCAACATGACCCAGGGAAACGAGAAAACGGTTGCCCAGCCGGCGTAAGCATGGAATGGCGGGAGGAGCCCGATCGACATGCCGGTAAGGATTGCTGCCTTTGGTGACCAACCGAGTTCCAGGAGAAGTCGGGTTAGATACGCGAGAAGGAAGGCGATGCCTAGGAGCCCGAGACCTCGGACGACTGTCAGTCCGCTGATTGTGTCTGCGGAGCTGAACGCCAGTCGATTCAAGACCGCGAACACCGGCCGCCCATCGGCAAAAAGTTTCCTCGTTCCAGGGTTGAGGAGAAAGGGGAGGTCGTCACTCCACGCCGAGCGACGAAGGATGAGTGGCGCGTAGACGGCAATCGCGAACGCTGCCGGGACAACCGGGACCAACCCTCTATTCATCTGCGTTGCTGATCGGATTGGCTTTGACCTCTAGACGGATTGTGTGATCGTCAAGTTTGTGGCGAGCGGTAGCACGATGGACAAGACTGTCTTGAGTCTCTTCAGGTCCGAGAGACGTTGCACGCTACGAGTTCTTCAGATGCCCTCTTGTCCTTTGCGGGAACCTAGCCCCAACCAGTTGATCTTAAGAGCGTGTCGCGACGTAGGGTCATTGGATGCCGGTTTCGGACCAAACTTGGGAGGTCGTGTTTGTCGAGGATCTCGACAACATCTGGGTCGATCGAACGTCTGACTTCTTTAATACGCATTTTCCGGGGGTCTTCGGAGAGCCTTGTCATCCCGAACTGTTTCGCTGGAAGCTCGGTCGGTCGAACCCAGCTGGTAAAGGAGTCTTGGCCATAGCGGTTAGTGGCGTGGACGTGGTCGGGGTGATGACAGCGACCATGAAGTTCGTCGCGATGGATGGGCAGAGCTTGCTTGCCGCATTCACTGGGGACACGTTTACCCATCCTGCG
>CAWVUB010000037.1:0-19605 GCA_963933065.1 uncultured Acidimicrobiaceae bacterium
ACGGAGATCGACGACCAAGTCATTCGGTTCCGACTCATCCTCTGAAGTGATGACGTCTACCTGTACATCTGCCGCTTCGAGACCTTGTTCAACAAGGAGCAGACGGATGTTGGGCACTGCTACCCACGGGTGTGCCAAATCGCTGACCGTCGAGTAGATGCCGAGTTTTCGCGTACTCGGCCAGAGTGACTGGTCGTTAAGAACGACGATCCGGGGATGCATCTCGAGATCGAAGCGTTCAAGTTCTTGATTGAGGTACGTCTCCTTTGACTTAAAGGGCTCGACGAAGACTTGGTCGATATTCGTCCGAGTATTCCGAACGGCACCAAGGATCACGACCACCATCAGCATAGTTATCAACCAAACAGGGACTACAGCCCCCTTGGTGGATCGATGCCGGGAACTCAACCTGTCCAAGACAACCTTTAGCAATTGGTGGGCTGCGATGAGCAGATAGACCCACATGGTGACTGTGAGGCCGACCATGTACCGGTATTCGATCTGGTTTTCGATCACGACGAGATGCATACCCATTGTTAAGCACAGGTAGGCGAGCAAAAGGATGGTCGCTGCGACACGGTTCAGCGCGCTTCCTTTCTGCCGGAGATATAGACCAGTTACCGTGACTGCGAGGACTGGACCAGCAGTCAAGATCGCCTGTAGATCAGTCGGGCTGGACACAAGAAAGGGTCGGGCAGCGACACCGATCGGAAATTTCGCGAACCAGGAGATTTTCGTTATTGCTCCCGAGAGGGTAGATACCAATAGGACTCTGGAATCTGTCTGCACATCGAGAATCTGATTGACGACTAGGGCGATTGTGAGGGCGACAAGGGCAGAGCCCGCGAGTAGGGCCGCGAGAAGTCCCGATTCTCTGAGCATTCGTTGAACAGAAGTAGGTCTCATTGCTGTGCGGATGCCGAGAAGCCCCCAGGTACACAGTGCGGCCGGGGGGTAGAAGAGAAAGGTAATGACTGTCCCCAAGAACCCAAAGGCGATCAGTTCGTGACGATTCTCAAACCAGCCCCGGAGAAATACGAGGCCAGAGAGTCCTCCCAGAATTGGTATCCAGGCCAGCTTGTAGACGGTGGCCCATCCGACTGCTGCATGGAACGGCGGGAGGAGTCCAACTGAGATAGCCACAAGAGCCGAGTAGATCGGCCTCATTCCCCATGATTGGGTCAACTGTGCGAGCAGTCCTGCAAAGACGGCAATCCCGATGACGCCGATAAGACGGAGAAAGCGGAGGTCGCCAATGTCGTCGACGAAACCAAACATGACGGTGTTGATGAGCGCACCAAGAGGCCTCATGTCCGAGAGGTGCTTTGCGCTCGCACTCCTGAAAAGCATCGGGTAGTCGTCGCTCCAAGCTGACCGCTGGAGCGCCAACGGCAGGTATGGAACAAGCAATGTCAATCCTGCGAATAACGAGAAGAGAACTTTCTTGTCCTGGAGGCGGGTGATACGTAACGCCCAAATTGGTTTCTTAGTCTGCAATGGTCCATTTTCCGGGGTCAGGTGTTGGGCAAGATACGCCTACATAAAGGGGAACGTTGTGGCGGTGCAGAACGAAGAGCAAGCCGGTCGCAACTCCAAGTTCGACTGTTACGACAGTGCAGAGCATCGATGTCAAGGAAACGACTGGGGCCATGGCTATGTACGCGACACCCAAGCCTGCTGCGGAAACCCAGATAGTGATTAGTTGTCGATCTAGGCGGGCAGCGGAGGCAGCGACAACTAGGACGATGTTGACGACAGCAATCGCTGTGGCGGTTGTCGCGAGCAGGCTCTGTACAACACTCACGGCAACCAAGTTCCCGAACAGAATCTGGACCGCCACAGGAGTTCCAAGCGTCACGGCGACAATTCCCGAGATCACATAGAAGAGCAACGTCCACTTACGCCTAACGGATTGAAGGACACTCTGGCTGATGTGGTCGTTACTTCTTGTCCGAGTTTTCCCTAACTTTCGGTCGGCTGTGAATTTTGGTACAAGGCTTAGAGATAACTGATATGGAGTGCGAAGAAGCGCGAGCAGAATGAAGGTTGAAGATGTCTCAATAATGTTCACAGACTTGACCGCCATGATCGTTGGGGACATCACGAGAGTGGCGTAGGCAAGTAGGCCGGCGATTGCCGCGCCATGCATTTGGGTCCTCGGTTGAGTGGCCTTTTCGACACCCAAGCTTGAACGCGGCGCTAACAGCGCCACTCCAAATCCAAGGAGAATGGCTAGAGCGAAGGAACCAGGCCCAGCGTCAAAGATCCAGAGAACAAGCGCCGCGGCAGCTCTAACAATGTTCTCAAGAGCCGACAGGAACGCTACGAAGCGAAACTTTCGACGTGCCGCCCAAAGACCCCTGGTAGTGCTCGTGGCGGCACAGCCGAGGGGTATCAGAGTCGCGAAGAGTGGCCAGATCACCGAGGAGTCACCGAAGATTTCCGTTCTCCAAATTGTGGTCACGACAGCGACACCTGACATCAGGGGCACTGTGACCCTCAGCGTCTCCTGAGAGCGGAGGGCATGGAAGACGCTTCGGTAGGCACCCGCTGATGTGATCACGTGCTGCTGTACCGAAAAGCCTAGGCCTCCCGCGGAAAGCGCCCAGATCGTCCAGATTTGGAGGATCTGTCTGAATTGATTGAGGCCGAGGGAGTGAGAAGACGCCGTGATGAAAGTGAGTGCCGACAGCCCGGATACAAGAGAACCGAGAAGGAGCCAAAGTTCGTCATGTCGAGACCTCATCCCCGTTCAGTTCTGGTTAGACGGCGCGCTCAAAGGCGCCAATGAGTGCTTCTACGACCCGTTCGGCCTGACTAACGTTCTGACTGGTGAAGAACGGCAAACGGATGATCCGACTGCTTACGGAGTCAGTTGTCGGACAATCGAAACGCCGGGTTGTCCAGGGTTGAGCGCCCGTGGAGTGATGCAGGGGTTGGTAGTGGAATGTGGCACCTATTCCAGACTCGTTTAACTCGCGCAGGACTGCGGTACGCCGTTTGGCGTTCGAAGCGAGCACGTAGAACATGTGATAGCCGAGTCCGTGCCCCTGTGGCACTAAAGGTACCCGGAATCCCAACCGCTCCTGTAGAGGGAAGAGTGCACTGTGGTAATGATCGAAGAGGTTCTTCCGCTTCTTCATTATGACCGCCCGTTGTTCGAGCTGACCTAACAGGTATGCCGCCAGCAGGTCCGACATGCCGAACGATGAGCCCTTGTCAATCCAGGTGTATCGGTCTACGTGGTTGTTGCGGAAGGATTCTCGGTTCGTGCCCTTGTCATACAGTGTGTGAGCCCGAGATACGTCCTGTTCGCAGTTGATAACCAGGGCTCCACCCTCTCCGCACGAGAAGTTCTTCGTTTCGTGGAAACTCAAGGTAGAGAATCTGCCAAGGGATCCAAGTGGGCGGCCCTGCGCAGATCCGAAGAGTCCATGGGCATTGTCCTCGACAACGTCGACCCCCATCCGCTCGCACAGGACCATTAGTGGCGCAATGGCCATCGCGATCCCTCCGTAGTGGATTGGGACGACGGCACGGGTCCGGTCGTCTATTAAGTTCTCTACCGAATCGGGATCAAGTCCGAGAGTGTCCGCTTCTATGTCAGCGAAACGGAGTTCAGCGCCTTCGCGGGTAAACGCTAGAGCGGTTGTGACAAACGCGAATGACGGGACGATCACGTTGTCACCTGGTTCAATGTCCAGCAGCATCGCCGACAGTTCGAGTGCCGCCGTGCAGGAAGTCGTCAGGAGTACTTCTTTGGCACCCAGCGCTTCCTGCAGGAGTTCTGAGACTCTGACCGAGTAGGGCCCTTTCGCAGCGTTGTGTCCGGAGGACACAGAATCTTTGAGAAACTGGAGTTCGTTTCCTTCTAAGGAACTAAGATTAAATGGGATCCGTTCTACTGCCATGCGGCTGAACCGTACTTCGGTTGTCAGTCCCCGAATCGCCAAGATCCCACACTTTCCAGTCAATGATCGTGCGTATGAGAATCGTTTACTTTTCGCGCCAGTTCAATCGCGGCGGCTTAGCAATCCTTGATTCGCTAATCGAGAGCCAACGATTCGATGTCGTAGCGCTTGTGGTTCCGCCGATTCCGTCCTCTCAGCGGGCGTTGCGTCGCCTAAACCATCCCCTGACGGCTTGGTGGGAGAAACTGCGGTACTGGTCGGTTTGCGCTCTTACTGGGGCACGGCGACTTAGATTTGAGGACTCGATTGATCAGCGGGCACGGGGTGTAGGGATTCCCGTGCTCGAGATCCCGTCTCTCAAGGACGAGAAGAAATGGCGATTACTCAAGGGTTACGAGCCAGATCTTCTAGTTCTCGGTGGGGGCTGGCCGGAGTTGCTCCCTTCAGGAGTTATTGCTATTGCACCTCTCGGTGCGATCAGCGCCCATCCGTCTCTGTTGCCTGCTTATCGTGGATCCGATGTGCATCGATGGCAGATTCGTGATGGCGTAAGTGTCTCAGGCACGACAATTCACTATTTGGATTCAAACTTCGACACTGGCCCCATACTCGGGCAGGTGGAGGTCGGAGTACTACCTGACGACACCCCCCAAGACCTCTTTCGTCGTATCAGTCAGGTGGCGGGGCCGCTCATGCTGTCCGTCCTAGACCGCATCGCACGCTCAGCACCTGAGCGCGTCAAGGTTGCGCCCCAACCGAATAGTGGTAGCGAGTCGTTACCGAAGTGGCCATGGGGGAATGCCGACTTCCTCACTATCGATCCTCGGGTGTCAGCCAGGGAGCTTGAACGGTTTGTGCGCGCCTGTGCTCAGGAATCTTTCAACTATGACGGGCCGTGGATTCGAATCGGATCACAGCAGTTCATCGTGCGTATCTGTGAGGTCGGACCAAGAGTCGCCGGAGCGCGACCTGGCGTGGTTGTATTACGTGATGGATGGCCGGTCCTCCAGTGTGGCGACGAAGCCGTGGTACTGAGACAACTGCAGAAGCGTGGGCCTGCACCGAGGAGTTTCCGTAGTGTTTCTGGTCGGAGTTTGGCACGTAGGGAAATCCGCCAACCTAACTAATCTGATATCACAGAGGTAAGGGTTTGATGACGGTAGGTGGGCCTGCGGCCGAATCCCGACTCCTCGTTTTGGGTGCCGGCGTCTTCCAGCTCTCGATCATCCGGAGAGCGCGCGAACTCGGCGCGTACGTCATTACGGCAGACCACACTCCCTCTAATCCAGGTCATAGGATTGCCAACCAGACGATCGACTGCTCGACTATCGAGACGGCACAAATCATCAGCCAGGCGCAACAACTCGGCATTGATGGTGTCGTGACAGCCGCCAGCGATGTTGCCGTTGCCACTATGGCGGCCGTGCGATCTGTGCTCGGCCTCCCCGGGGCCTTCACTCCCGAACTCTCTAATACTTTTTCAACGAAGCCTGCATTCCGAGAGTTTCTGAGGAGAGAAGGGTTGTCATCTCAGCGCTACTACTTCAGCGACAGTATCGAAACAGTTGTAGAAGCCGTACGAGGCTTTACGTTTCCAGTGGTCACCAAGCCGGCTGATTCCTCAGGGTCACGTGGAGTCATTCTTGTGTCAGAGCCAGACGAACTTGAAGAGGCCCTGCGTCTTTCCGTTTTCTTTTCACGCTCAGGAGTTGTTGGCGCCGAGGAGTTCCTTCCTGGTGTCGAGTACGGGGGTGATCTGTTTGTAAAGGGAGGACGGATCGAACACCTCTGCGTGACCGATAAGCACCTTGAGCAGTTCACTGTAAAGGGGCATGTCTTGCCATCGAGAGTCCAGCCAGCGGGAGAGGCTTTAATCTGCGCTGCCTTAGACAGACTCTGCAATCGTCTGGGGTACAAGGAGGGCCCAATGAACTTCGACGTCAAGATTGACGGTCAGCATGTGAATCTGATTGAGGTAAGTCCGCGTTTAGGAGGGAACAGCATTCCGGACCTGATACGACGCTCAACCGGCCTCGACTTTGAGGCGATGTCTGTATTGCAGGCGCTAGGTCTTGATGTCACTCTGGAAGAGAACCAACCCCACGGTATGGCAGGCTCAGTGATTTTGGGAGCGACTAGCCCGAGTATCGTGAGTTATCTTCCGGACTTAACAGAGATGCGTTCGCTAGTAAACGCTGTGTGGAATGTCCAGTGGGCCAAGGGTGTCGGGGAGAGCGTTAATCCTATGGCCAACTCTGGAGATATGATTGGAGTGGTCTGTTTCGACTGCATCGATCAAACCGACTACGAGGTAAGTCGTCGCCGTCTAGAGGATTGGACGGAGAATGTAATGTGTCGTGATAATGCGAGCTAAGGATCGCCAAACCTATTCAGTTGTTGTACCTGTATTTAACTCCGAGGTAACTCTTGAGGAGTTGTACCAACGACTTACTAATGTTCTGACGGAGTTGCTTGGGGTCGAAGATCGGTACGAACTGGTCTTTGTTGATGACGCCAGCACCGGGAATACGTGGCCAATCCTCCAGAAGTTGGTCGATCAGGATTCTCGTGTTCGGGCAATTCAACTTATGAAAAATTCGGGGCAGGGGCTGGCGACTATCTGTGGTCTTCAAGCAGCAGTTGGTACTCGGGTTATTACGTTAGATGACGATCTTCAGCATCCTCCGGAGGAGATCCCGGTTCTGGTCAGGTATCTCGACGAACATCCCGAGTGTGAGGTTGTCATGGGTGTTCCAGGCGAGAAACAGCATCCGCTGTGGAGAAAATTAGGCAGCCGTGTGAGGAATCGCATGACGACTGTGATCCTGAACAAGCCCAACGAGCTCAGCTTCTCAGGCTTTCGGCTGATGACTAGTGCGGTCGCAAATGCTCTTGGAGGTGTCCGGCTTCCTTACCCAGCGGTAGGGCCGCTCTTGCTGCGCGTGACAGACCGTGTCGCCAGTGTGGAAACTGAACATCATCCGCGGAAAGAAGGGAAGAGCGGCTACAGCATCCTGAAACTACTCAGGCAGATGATGGGAAACCTTGTCGCCTTCTCTGTTCTTCCTCTCCAATTTCTTGCGGGAATCGGCATTCTTGGGTTCGTCTCCAGCCTTGGCTACGTGGGTTATCTGTTAGTTAGATATATGACCGGTGGTTCAGATGTGGCCGGGTTTACGACTCAGGCGCTGCTACTGACATCGATGTTCGGTCTTAGTTTTTTGGCCTTCGGTTTTATCGGTGAGTATCTTGTCAGGATCCTCAACTCAACGGCAACGACTCCACCATTCGTTGTTCGATCTGATATTCAGTCAATCTCATTTTCATCACCCGAGAATGGGCCTGGAGAATTTGGGAAGGGCGAGCAGGAGCCTAACGAACGGAATAGGCAATAATCAGAATTAGTTGTATGTCTAGGCAAAGATCTGAACGGTTGAATACTTGCTTCAAGCAAAGAGTAGTAATTTTTCAAGCAAAGAGTAGTAATTGCTGAGATTAGTTGGCCTCAGAGCGCGCTCACAACAACTTCAGTATTAGTCAGGAAAATGTTTCTGACTAATACCAAGTCTGATCTATGCCGCGGACTAAGCTTGAAGTCAAGCATTCATGCCTTCGATTGGAAGACCCAGCAGACGTGCGGCATTACCTCGTACAATCTTCCAGATTTCCTTAGTGGATAGGTGCGACATCATTTCTGTAGCAATCAATTTAGAGTTTGGCCAAGTGGAGTCACCGTGTGGATAATCTGTCTCAAACGCAATATTATCTATTCCGATTTTATCCAATGATCGAAGGCCAAAATCATCTCGAAAAAAACAACTGATTACCTGTCTATAATAGTAAGTCGATGGCGGTTCTGGAACTAGGTCAAATACTCCGGCCCGGGCTCTGTGTTCATGCCAGACGCTGTCAACGCGTTCAAGAATGTAAGGGATCCAACCAATTTGAGCCTCGCTATAGAGAAGTTTTAAACCGGGGAATCGGACTAAGACTCCTGAGAACAGAAAGTCGCAGAGTGAAGCCGCTGCGTTATTTGATGAGAGTGAGAAAGAGACTGCCGGCGGCGCATCAGGTGAACCGGGCAATTCCTTCCATCCTGATCCAATGTGCATCGCAACAACTATCCCAGTGTCCTGGCATTCACGAAATAGTGGATCCCAGTAGCCCGAATGAATTGACGGAAGTCCTATATTGGTAGGAAGTTCCGAGAAACACATAGCACGACAACCACGAGTCGCATTCCTACGTACCTCTTCGACTGCATAAGTAATGTCCCAGAGGGGAATAATTATTAACGGCACCAATGCCCCATTAGAGTCCGCGCACCATTCCTCGACCATGAAGTCGTTATATGCGCGTACGCAAGCGAGCGAGAGGTCTTTATTTGATCTCTCAAGAAAGGTTTGACCACAGAACCTTGAAAAAGTTGGAAATGTCAAAGATGTCTCTACGTGGTTCTCACGCATATCTACAACTCGCGCGTTGGGCTCGTAGCATCCAGGTCGCATCTCGTCATAAGTGATTGGTGCGAGGGTGCGTTGATCTGATGGAAATCCAACCGCCGCTATAGGGCGTTTTGTCGGATATACGAGGTCCTCAAAATACCAGACGTCACACCACCCGCCCTCAGAAGCATCGAGCCGGTAGGCGGGTGTCTCATCTTTGCTGGGCAACCCGAGGGTTTCTACGCGCTGACGTTTGACACGGGGCCCACTAGCCCGAAACCGTTTTGGCAGCCACTGTTCCCACAGGTGCGGTGGCTCGACTAGGTGGTCGTCGAGACTAATGATTTTGGGGATCTCGACTGGTGTATTGACACGATCTGACATGTAAGACACCGCAGTGTTGAGGGCGTTGTGGATCATCCGAGAGTGGCCATTCAAGCACTTGGCAACACGCACGAGGAAGCCACGCTAGGCGACTCACAATAGGAAACTGTATTCAACTGTCGCGTCTAGCGCTTTCCACCGAAATCGTGTGGGTTCCGACATGGCGCCGCCGGTCGCGTCGGCCACGGTGGCCCGGGCTGTCGCGGTGAACGCCACCCGGTTGCCGAAGTACGGCGGTATTCTCCCCGTATTCCAAGCCCTCGTCCACGGAGAATCACGGCTCGGAGGCTCGATCCATGTGATGACGCCGGAGGCAGACGGTGGAACAGTCATTGTTCAGTCGGCCTTCGAGGTGGGCCCGAAGATGACGGTCTATGACTGTTACCAGCGCAGCTATGAGGACTGTGGGCCATTGACGGTCAGCGCACTCGACCTGATTGAAAAGAAGGATGGTTCGTCGCTCGATGGGGTGGACTTTGGGGTCGAGGTGCAGGGGCCTCCGAGCTACTTCGGGCCACCGTCCAGCGATGATTGGCGGAGTTTTCGGCGTTCCGGTCGTCGATTTTGTTAACGGGGGTCTGACCCTCCGACGTATTAGTGAAAGTCTCTACTTCGATTATCGAGCGACCGTGGCCCATTGGTCCGGTCAGGGGAGCCCTATGAGGATTGCGGTGCTGTGCGAACGAATGACGGGTGAGCGGCGAGTATCCGTGACCCCTGAGGCCACCCGGACGCTGGTAGCCGACGGGCACTCCGTAGTCGTTGAGTCGAACGCCGGAACCGCAGCTGGCATGTCCGACGGGGAGTACCGTACGGCGGGCGCCAGCGTGGCGCCGGATCTGGCAGCAACCGTTGGTGATGCTGGGGTCGTTGTGGCGGTGAACGGCCCGACCGACAGCGCGACCCTCGGTCACCTCGGGGGCAGTCACGTCGTCATCGGGCTGTACGACCCGTTCTGGCTTCCCGATGTCGCCGCCCGGTTGGCTGCGACGGGTGCGACGATGCTCGCCCTGGACCTCGTGCCACGCAGCTCTCGTGCCCAGGCCGTCGATGTGCTGTCCTCGATGGCGACAGTAGAGGGCTTTCAATCGGTCCTCCTGGCGGCCGGGCGGCTACCGAAGATGCTCCCCTTGCTCATGACGGCCGCTGGCACGGTCCCGCCCGCTCGGGTGCTGGTACTGGGTGCCGGCGTTGCGGGCCTCCAAGCGATCGCTACGGCCCGACGCCTCGGCGCAGTGGTGGAGGGGTTCGACATCCGGGAGGAGGCTCTGGAGCAGATCCGTTCTCTCGGTGCTAAGTCGATCGGCCCACCGCCGGCACCCGATGGCGGCGTGCCCGATGCGGCATTGATCCACGAGGTCCTGACACCGCATGTCGCCGAGGCCGACATGGTCATTGCGACGGCCCAGATTCCCGGCCGACAGAGCCCGGTGTTGGTCACCGCCACCATGGTTGGCGGCATGCGTCCTGGATCGGTGCTGGTGGACTTGGCGGTTCAGCGTGGTGGCAACTGTGAGGTGAGTATCGCCGACACGGACGTCGACCATGGTGGCGTCACCATCCTCGGTCCGACCGATCTGGCCTCCGGTTCGGCGGTGACGGCATCGAGGATGTTCGCCACGAACATCACCAACTTGGTGCGGATGCTTGATAATGATGGCGACACGTTCGTCGACCCGGACGACGACGTGCTGGCAGGGATGTTGGTTGCAGTTGGCGGCGAGGTCGTGCACCCGGTGGTCCGATCCCTCCTGGAGCAGCGGGCGGAAGCTTCCGTAAGCGACAGAAAGGTCGGCGCATGACCCTGTTAATAGCCCTCACGCTGTTCGTGCTGGCTGTGTTCCTGGGCATGGAGTTGATCTCCAAGGTTCCAGCAACGCTCCACACGCCGTTGATGTCGGGGTCCAACGCCGTGTCGGGCATCACCCTCATCGGGGCCCTGGTCTCGGCCGGGACCGACCACTCCACGTTGACCACGCTGCTCGGCTTCGTTGCGGTCGTGCTGGCCACGATCAACGTGGTCGGCGGGTTCCTCGTGACCGGCCGGATGCTCTCCATGTTCTCCTCGGGCGGCAGGAAACGGTCGTGAGCGCCGCCGACGTCACCTCGGTCGCCTACTTGGTGGCGGCCATCCTGTTCATCTTCGGCCTCAAGGG
Source organism: uncultured Acidimicrobiaceae bacterium (assembly GCA_963933065.1). Classification (GTDB taxonomy): domain Bacteria; phylum Actinomycetota; class Acidimicrobiia; order Acidimicrobiales; family MedAcidi-G1; genus UBA9410. The sequence continues at coordinate 10,897 of CAWVUB010000037.1, forward strand.
GCTAGGACGACCTCGCACGGCACCACGGGGGAACCTGCTGGGTGCTTCCGGGATGCTCATCGCCATCCTGGCCACGCTGCTGGACCGGTCAATTGTGGACTTCCGTGTGCTGCTGGCTGGCCTAGTCGTGGGCTCCGCCATCGGCGCCGTCTTGGCTATCCGGGTGCAGATGACCGACATGCCGCAGTTGGTAGCCCTGTTCAACGGATTCGGTGGCGGGGCATCCGTCCTCGTCGCCGGGGCATCGTTCCTGACGGTGGTGGACGAGGGCCTGGTTGACAACCAGTTGGCTATCGCCGCTGCGCTGACGGCACTCATCGGCGTCGTAACTCTCACCGGTTCGCTCGTCGCCTTCGCCAAACTCCAGGAGGTGTCGTCACTGGGGGGCTTCCGGGGGCTGCCGGTGCTCCGAGCCGTCATGGCCATCGTGGCCGTGGCAGCGGCGGTGATGGTGGTCGTCAACCCCGCCGACACCGGCTGGTTCTGGCTCCTGGTGGGCGCCGGGGGGCTTCTGGGCATCCTGGGCACGGTGGCCATCGGCGGAGCCGACATGCCGGTCGTGATTGCCCTATTGAACGCCTTCTCTGGACTGGCCGCATCCACCGCCGGGTTTGTGCTCGACAACTCACTGCTCATCATCGCCGGTTCCCTGGTCGGTGCCAGCGGTGTGATCCTCACCCAGATCATGTGTACCTCCATGAACCGGTCATTGTTTGATGTGGTCTTCGGATCCATGGCTACCGGTGGTGTGGTGGCTGACGCCGACGAGGTGTATGGCGACCGGGTCACCTCCACCTCGGCTGAGGAGGTGGCGATGATCCTGGAGATCGCCGAGCGGGTGGTGATCGTCCCCGGCTATGGCCTCGCCGTGGCCCAGGCCCAGCACGCCGTTCGGGACCTGATGCGGACCCTTAACGACGCGGGTACCGAGGTCGTGTTCGGTATCCATCCGGTGGCTGGGCGCATGCCGGGACACATGAACGTCCTGCTGGCCGAGGCCGAAATCGACTACGAGCGCCTGCTGGACATGGACCAGGTCAACCCGACGTTCGCCCAGACGGACGTGACGATCGTGATCGGCGCAAACGATGTGGTGAACCCGTTGGCCCGGACCGAGCCCGATTGCCCGATAGCCGGTATGCCGGTCCTGAACGTGGATGAGTCCAGGACGGTCGTGGTAATCAAGCGGTCTCTGGGTGCGGGGTTCGCCGGCATCCCAAATCCACTGTTCGCAGCGGACGGCACCCTGATGCTGTTCGGTGACGGCAAGAAGGCCGTGCTGGACGTGGTGGCCGCCCTCCTCAACTCCTGATCAGAGCCCTGAGGGGCCGGAAGGGTCGAGTCAGCCGGCCCAGTCGGGGGAGCGCTTCTCCAGGAAGGCCCGCATGCCCTCCTGGGCCTCATCGCTCCTGAACAGTTCGGCTGAAAGCTCAGCTGTCCAGGCGAAGGCTTCTTTGATCGACATTCCAGGCACCCTTACCAGTAGTTGCTTGGTGGCGGCCAGCGCATCGGGACCTCCGGCTAGCAGGTCAGCGACGAAGCCGCCGACCACGTCATCTAACTCGTCAGCCGGAACGGCCCTGTTGACGAGACCCATGCGGGCGGCGTCGGCACCGGTCATCCGGTTGCCCAGCAGCATCGCCTCAGCGGCGTCGGCGGACCGCATCTTGGCAAGGCACAGGACTGAGATCATTGCCGGTGCCACTCCGCGGCGTACTTCCATAAAGCCGAATTTGGCATCGTCTATGGCTACCGAGAGGTCCATCGCGGCAGCAAGGCCCATGCCACCGGCCACGCAGTGTCCAGCAATGCGTCCCACGTAGACCTTTGGTGACCGGCCGAAGCGGCTGAACAGGTCGGCGGTGTCAACCTTCACTTTCGGCCTTCCATCCGAGGACCGTTCGGCCAAGTCGGCGCCGGCGCAGAACACGCGGCCAGTGTTTGTGAGCACGACGACGCGCACCGCAGGGTCTGCATCGGCAGCATCGAGTGCGGTGACCAACTCGCCTACTAATGCCGCGCTGAGAGCGTTGCGGTTCTCCCCATCGGCAAGGGTGACGGTGAGGACGCCGCCGCCGAAGTGGGTTTCCACGAGTGTCATCAAAAGCTCCCCGGTCCAGGTCCGTCGGTAGGTGGGCCGGCGAAGGCCTGGGCCCGCACCATCCAGTCGCGAGCACTGTCGCCAGCCATCTCCAGCGACGTGTCGTTGGGGTGGCGGCGCTGGGTGACCACCAGGCAGAAGTCCTCGGCTGGGCCACGGACGCTCTGGGTGGCATCGCCGTGCCCCCACGTCCAGGTGGCACCCGACGGCGCCTCGAGTGCAACGTCGACGGCAACCTCGGGGGCATCCATACGGCGGTTGGCGTACGACCACCTCCGGGTGATGACTCCGAGTTGGGCTATGTGGCGGAGGCGGTCGGTTGACAACCGGCTCCCGCTGACGGCGTCCACCACGTCCTGACCGTGTGCCCACGTTTCCATGAGGCGTGCCGTAAGGAACGATTTGCTGCCCATCGACGGTCCATACCACGGCACCCGGGCGTCCTCGGCCAGCGTGGCCGCTGCTTCGACCAGCCTGCGACACCCGTCCCGCCATGCGGCCAACCGCTCGGACGGTGCCAACTGGCGGTGGTCACCCATGGTTAGGTCGTCGATCGCATCCTTACCGCTGCGGGCCACGTCCATTAGTCGTTCGACGGTGGACCGGAAGCCGTCGGGGTCGACGATGGCTAGCGTGGCGGTTTCGTCGAAGTAGGTGAGATGGCCGATCTGGTCTCCCACCGTCCAGCGGGGGCTCGGCGTGGCCGTGCTCCAGGCGTCGTCTGCGAGGGGCGCCACGATGTCATCCAACGCCTGCTGCTCGTCGGCTAGGTCGGCGGCGAGATCAGCCACGGTGACCGGGGCGAGGGGTGGAGTGGTCATGAGTTGGACTCCAGTCCCCGGAGGATGACGTCGACCATGGCGTTGGCGGCCTCTCGGGGTGTCGAGTCGATGGCTTCGATGTGCTCGGGGAGGGCGAACATGGCGCCCAGACCGGCCACCACGTGTGCCACTGCCGCCGTGTCGATCGGTGAGCCATCCAGATTACCGAGCTCGCCGCGCTCCACAGCCAAGTCGAGCAGCGTCCGGGTGACTGCCACCAGGTAGTCGGAATGGGCTGTAGCCAGCCGGTGGGTAGCCGGCGTGGCCGCCTGATCACGGGCGAAGGCCGGCGTAGTCGAGGCCACGGCCTGGTTTGCGGCCCGGAGGTAGGACCGGATGGCATCCAGCGGCGCCATGTCCGGATCCAGCGCACCTACGGCGGCCCGGCCGACCCGGCGCAGGTTGCGGTCGATGACCGTCAGTACCAGCTCATCGCGGCTGGGGGCGAGATCGTAGAGGGTACGAAGTGAGCAGCCCGCCCGGGCGGCTATGTCGGCCATGGTGAGTTCGACAAAGCCGTTGGCGAACATGTCCACTAGTTGGTCGAGGACGTCGCGCTGGCGGTCGGAGAGTTGTGTCTCCCGCTCGCGGTTCAGGACGGGCCGTGGTGCCGTCACGTCTCGTAGTCGACGGGTTAGTTCGGTCGGCTCGAGAGTCGTCCCGGTGGCCATCAGGTGGAGGCTCCGTCTGGTGGCTCGGTGGGGAGCAGCGAGGCGGGCATGTCGACGATACGGGCCCGGGCCCACTCGCCGAGGCTCTTAGCCTGGCCATCCTGTCGGGACGACGCGGCGACGCCTTCGCCCAACAGGCCCCGGATCAGGAAGTTGAGCGACCGTAGGGCCGGCAGTCGATGGCGTTCAATGGTCAGATCGGCGGTCTCAGGGAGCAGCGTCCGGAGGCGGTCCACGGTGAGGTGGTCGTCCAGCCATGCCCACGCGGCGTCGTCGCGTACGAAGAGGCCGAGGTTCGCGTCGCCACCCTTGTCGCCCGATCGGGCGCCGGCGATACGTCCCAGGGGCACGGCCACCATCGGACCATCGGGGATGGTGGCGTCGGGTCCCGGGAGGGGCTCGACCAGCTTGTCGCCGTCGGGAGCAACCGATTCGACGACGGTCCGTGAGGTGATCTGGCCGCCCCGTAGCACCACGACGTCCTGGGGGACGAGATCGGCGGGCACGAGGCCCGCCCGGTGGATGCCGAAGGCCTTCGACGAACTGCTTCTGACCGAGAAGAACCCTGGGATAGTGGACAGAGCCATCTCGGTCATGGCGTTGAACACATTGCGTCCGACCTTGCGTTCATCAGCGTCCTTGAGGGTCAGGCACCACTGGGCCGTCGCCTCCTCGTTGGATGCGGGATCAACCTTGTCGGTGCGGACCACCCGCGACTCGACCGACTCGAAGTCTTCGGGCCCTACGGGCATGGCGGTCCAGAAGGCCTCCTCTGCCAGCGCCGCCTTGGCCGCGACGTCCAGTCCGGTCAGGGCGAGGGCTAAGTCGGCCCGGTGACCGGCCATGGCGTTCATCGAGACCTTCAGCGTCGACGGGGGTGGCTCGCCCTGCACGCCGTGGATCCGCACCCGGTCAGGACTGACCTCTTCGAGCCGGATGGTGTCGAACCGGGCCGTCACGTCGGGCCCCAGATATGCCGGCGAGCCGATCTCGTAGAGCAGCTGGGAGGTCACCGTCCCGATAGACACCTGGCCGCCGGTCCCGTCGTGCTTGCCGATGACCGACGAGCCGTCGGCGGCCACCTCGGCCCACGGGAAGCCCACCCGGGCCATGCCCGGCACTTCGGTGAAGAACGAGTAATTGCCGCCTGTCGCCTGGGTACCGCACTCGATGACGTGCCCGGCCACCACACCGCCAGCTAGTGCATCCCAGTCGTCCCGGGCCCAACCGTGGTGCCAGGCAGCCGGGCCACACACGATGGCCGCGTCGGTGGCCCGCCCGGTTACCACGATGTCGGCTCTCCGATCGAGGGCGTCGACGATGCCCCAGCAGCCGAGGTAGGCGTTGGCGCTCACGAAGCGGTTCGGGTCGGTCAACGGTTCGCCGGTCACCAGGTCAGGGAGGTCGATGCCGGATGCCAACAGGTCGTCGAGGCGTCCCAGCAGGTCGTCGCCGGCCACGTAGGCAATGGTGGGCGACAGGCCGAGACGGTCGGCCACCTCGCTGAGCGCTTCGGCACACCCTGCGGGGTCGAGGCCGCCAGCGTTGCTGACCACCTTGATGCCCCTGTCGAGGCAGGTCCCCATGACCTGTTCCATCTGTTTCACGAAGCTGCCGGCGTACCCGCCGCCAGGCCGCTTGGCCTTAGAGCGGGCCAAGATGAGCATCGTCAACTCGGCCAGCCAGTCACCGGTGAGCACGTCGATGTGGCCACCTTCGACCATCTCAGCGGCTGCCGAGAGGCGGTCGCCGTAGAATCCTGAGCAGTTGGCGATGCGAAGTGGTTCAGCCATCGGTGTCAGTTTCTTCTCTGGCCTCCCCGGCGGCAGACGCGTCGGTGGGTTCGATGACCATCAGGATCGCACCGTTTTCGACCTGTTCGCCAGTACCGACCCGCACCTCGATCACCGTGCCGTCGAAGGGGGCGGTCATGCGGTGTTCCATCTTCATGGCCTCGAGCACGATCATGGTCTGACCGGCGGTCACCCGGTCGCCGGCGGTGGCCTGTACCTCGAGCACCCGTCCGGGCATGGGTGCCGTCAGGCCACCTGTCGGGGCCTCGTTGGCGGGCAGGGCGAAGCGGGGAAGCGCCTCGAGCGTGGTGGTGGTGCCGGCCATGGTCACGTGGAGGACCTCGCTGCGGCCCACCAACTCGTCGGCCTGCACGCTGGTGATCCGTGCTGTGGAGCGAAGTCCGTCGACGGCAAGGTCGATCCCATCGAGGTTCCAGTCATGGATGGCCGCCTGGTGAGTGAACCCGTCTGCCTCGGATCCGGCGCCAGATCGAATGATGGTGACCGAGAAGGTGCCGTCCTGCTCGGATCGGTATCGGACCTTGGTCAACGCGTCGTCGTCGGCCCGGACCAGCGTGACTTCCTGGGCAGGCAGGCGGGCGTTGCGCCAGCCGCTGGGTGCGGCCCCCAAGACGGGCGCCTCGGCCCGATTGCGGCCCTGTAGCCACAGGGCGGCCGCAGCGGCCACCCGGGCGGCCGTGGGGCCGTCGTGGACCATGGTTGTCGCCGGAGTGTGCCGTTCGATGAAGTCGGTGGTGGTGTTGCCGGCTAGGAAAGCCTCGTGGCGCAGCGTGGCGGCCAGGAAGTCTCGGTTGGTGGTGACGCCACCGAGGTGCATACGTTCCAGTGCGAGGGCCAGGCGTCCGGCGGCCTCCTGTCGGGAGGGGCTGTGTGCCACCACCTTGGCCAGCACGGGGTCGAAGTCGACACCTACCACGCTGCCCGTGGTCACGCCGGAGTCCCAGCGCACGGCCGGTTCGCTGGCCGGCTCCCAGGCCTCCAGTGTCCCGGTGGCCGGGAGGAAGCCGGCCGCCGGATCCTCGGCGTAGAGCCGCACCTCGATGGCATGGCCGTCAAAGGTCACGTCGTCCTGCCCGTAGCCCAGCTTCTCACCGGCGGCGATTCGCAGCTGCTCGCGGACCAGATCGATGCCGGTGACCTCCTCGGTTACTGGGTGTTCGACCTGTAGGCGGGTGTTGACCTCCAGGAAGAAGAACTCACCACTAGCGTCGTCGACCAGGAACTCCACCGTCCCGGCCGACTGGTAGCCGATCCCATCGGCCAGTTGCAGCGCGGCGGCGACCATGGCAGCCCGTCCGTCGGCGTCGAGCGTGGCGGCCGGTGACTCCTCGACCACCTTCTGGTGGCGGCGCTGGATGGAGCACTCCCGTTCGCCGAGGTGCACGAGGCCCCCGTGGGCGTCACCCAAGATCTGGATCTCGACATGGCGGGCGTGGGCCACATACCGCTCGAGGAACACCCGGTCGTCGCCGAATGATGCTGCGGCCTCCCGTTGGGCGGTTGCTACCGCGTCGGCTAGGTCTTCGGGTCGTTCTACGAGGTGCATGCCCTTGCCGCCTCCACCCGCCGTTGCCTTGACCAGGATCGGATAGCCCACGCCGTCGTCATTGGTGGGGTCGTCCGAGGACGGAAGAGTGGGGACCCCGGCGGCCACGGCAGCGACCTTGGCTGAGATCTTGTCACCCATCGAGGCGATCACATCGGGGGTCGGGCCGATCCATGTCAGGCCAGCCTCGGCTACCGCGATGGCGAAGGAAGCGTTCTCGGCCAGGAATCCGTAACCGGGATGTACTGCATCGGCGCCGGCTGCCTTGGCAGCCGCCACCAGAGCGTCGCCGTCGAGGTAGCCCCCATCGTCGAGTCGGACGGCCACGTCAGCCTCGGCCACGTAGGGCGCGGCCTTATCTGCGTCTACGTATACCGCGACGCAACGCAGACCCATGGAGCGGGCGGTGCGGAACACCCGACGGGCGATTTCGCCGCGGTTGGCAACGAGTACCCCCGTGATCGAGACGTTGGAGATGTGGTTCACAGTCGGAACACTCCGTAGTTCTCGGCGCCTTCGACAGGTGCTGTCCTCACCACCGACAGACACAGGCCAAGCACTGTGCGGGTGTCGCGCGGGTCGATTATCCCGTCGTCGCTGACCGCACCGGTGGCCTCCAGTGCGAGGGACCCCTTCTCCTGAGCGGCCTCGACCTGGCGGACGATCTCGGCGTCGGCCGCCTCGTCGAACTCGATGCCCTTGCGGGCTGCTTGGCCCCGTCGCACGATCGACATGACACCGGCGATCTGCTTGGGGCCCATGACGGCGATCTTGGCCATCGGCCACAGGAAGGTGAACCGGTTCTCGTAACCCCGCCCCGACATGGCGTAGGTGCCCGCCCCGTAGGAGGCGCCGATTATGACCGTGAGGTGGGGGACGGTGGAGTTGGTCAGGGCGTTGATCATCTGGGAGCCCTTCTTGATGATCCCCGCCTCTTCAAAGTCGGTGCCGACCATGAACCCGGTGATGTTCTGGAGGAATACCAGCGGCGTGTCCTGCCGGTTGCAGAGCTGGATGAAGTGTGCGGCCTTCTCAGCGGCCTCGGGGTAGATGACGCCGTTGTTGCCGAGGATCCCCACCGGGTAGCCGTGGATGGTGGCGAACCCGCAGATCATGGTCGGTCCGTACCGGGGCTTAAAATCTTCGAATCGGGAACCGTCGACCACCCGCCCGATAATCTCCCTGACGTCGACCGGCTGCTTCAGATCCATGGACACCATGCCCATGAGGCCCTCGACGTCGTGGATCGGTTCGGTCGCCTTGTAGGACCGATCGGGGCCGGCCTTGCGCCAGTCGAGGTGGGACACGACTTCGCGGCACATGCGTAGGGCGTCCATCTCGTCATCGGCCAGATAGTCAGCAAGACCGGACTTCTCGGCGTGCATCGTGCCGCCGCCCAGGGTCTCGTCGTCGGCGTCCTCTCCGGTAGCCATCTTCACCAGCGGGGGCCCGGCCAGAAAGACTTTGGACTGTTCCTTGATGAAGATCGTGTAGTCAGACATGCCGGGCTGGTAGGCCCCACCAGCCGTTGATGACCCGAACACCACGCAGACCGTGGGGATGGCCAATTTGGAGAGCTCGATCATCTCGTAGAAGAACCGACCGGTCTCGGCGAAGTGGTTGGTTCTAGCCCGCCGTCCACCGGAGCCGTCGCCAGTCTGGACCCGCAGGTCGGCGCCGGCGGATTCCACGAAGCTGATATAGGGCATCCGGTTGTGGCGGGCGATCTCGATGGCCCGCATCCACTTCTTGGACA
>CAWVUB010000038.1:0-18829 GCA_963933065.1 uncultured Acidimicrobiaceae bacterium
CCTTCCGGCACCACCCCCTCGCGCACAGTGGCAGGCACACCGAGGGCCATGGACCGTGGCGGTACTATCTGGCCGTTTCGAACCACTGCGTTGGCTCCCACAATCGAGCCGCGACCAATCACTGCCTCGTGCAGAACGACCGCTCCGACGCCAACTAGTGCCAAGTCTTCGATAGTGCAGCCCTCGAGGTGGCAGAGGTGGCCGAGGGTGACATCGTTACCAACCATGGTCGGCAGATGACTGGTGCAGTGCAGTACCGCATTGTCCTGGACCGATGTCCGGGCACCTATACGAATGAGGTTGTCATCGGCTCTCAGGACAGCATGGGGCCAGACACTCGCTCCAGGACCTAACTCAACGCTACCGATCACCACTGCTAGCGGATGAACGTAAGCCGTCGGATCGATTATCGGCACCCGCTCGCCCAGAGCGTAAATGGCCATCAGCCGTGCTTCCTGAACTCGCCATACGTGCCGCCGAGAAACACCAGTGGGGACCCCTCGTCAACGTGAGAAACGTTGACGACACGGCCCATCACGAACCAGTGGTCGCCAGCATCAACTACCGAGTGGACCATGCAGTCGATCGACGCCAAGCACGACGGAATCACTGGTGAGCCAGACACTTTGGTGGCCTGCCAGTCGGTGCCAACCCAAGGGTCTCCTCCTTTACGGAAGAAGGTGTTGGATAGTTCTGTCTGTTTGTCGGACAACACGTTCACGCAAAATCCGCCCGACGATGACATTCGCCCCCAGGTGTAGGACTCCTTGCTGGGCAGGAAGGCAACCAGCGGTGGGTCCATTGACACCGACACGAAGGAACCGATCACCATGGCTACTGGCTCGTCCGCATCCATGGCTGTCACCAGCGTTACTCCCGTCGGATAACGGCCCAATACCTTGCGATATAGGTCACCATCAATCTCGTTTACCGCTTCACTGGTCGTCTCATCAGCCACGGCTCACCCCCCTCTGTCGTTCCCCACCAATAAATAGGATCGAAGTCTGAACCTAGCGGGGCGCCGCCGCCGCCGAGGTGTCGCCGGCCGGCGTCAGTGAGATTGTCTTTCCCTCAACCGCTGCCGAGACGCAGCCCACATCAAGGCTGGTGGCCCGACTCCGTGCCTGATCCAGCAGACGGTCAATCTGATCATCGCTATGGGCCGGATCGTGGTGGAAGAGCACCAACTCCCCGACACCAGCCTGATGGGCCACTTCAAGCGCGTAGTCCACCGTGCAATGTCCCCAGTGGGGGCGCTCAGCAAATTCAGCGGGAGTGAACTGGGCATCATGGATCAGTAGGTCGACACCGTTGGCTAGAGCCAGCACCTGATCATCAACCGTTGAGGAACCGTCGGCTGGTTGCTGGTGATCACTGATGTAGGCCACGCTGAGTCCATTCCAATCAACCCGATACCCAAACGTCCTTCCCAAGTGGGGAACTGACCGAGCCGTAATACGCGCCATACCTAAATCGAAACTTCCCTCGATCGTGTCGTGCAAGGAAACTCGCCCTGCTAGTTCCCTGTAGCAGATAGGGAAGAATGGTGGGGTCATGAAGACGTCGAGGGACTTCTCAAGCGTGCTGCCCTCATCGCCAGGGCCGTAGACGTCGATTTGTGTATCGGCGCAGTGGAGAGGAGCGAAAAACGGGAGTCCTTGGATGTGGTCCCAATGCAGATGGCTCACCAACGCTGTGGCGCGAAACGGGGCTGACCCACACCGCTGGTCTAACCCGAAGAACTGCAACCCAGTTCCCAGGTCGAAGAGGATCGGATCACCCCCAGGAACGTCCAGCACTACGCACGAAGTATTTCCTCCGTAGCGTCGGTTCTCCTCACACGGGGACGGGGTAGAACCCCGTACTCCGAAGAACGTGATGTCGAGTGTCTCTCTCATCAGGATTAAAGGGTAGAGAGGGCCCCTAGCCCCGAGGGGAGATGTGACAAATCTCTCAGTGGGCCTGATCTGGTAACTGCGCGAGACTTGGCATATGACAGGCGAAAAGGTCTCTTCGGAGCCATCTATCAAAATCCCTGATGGTCTTGTGGTCGTGGTCAAGGCTTCATGCCCAACCTGCACTCTTATCCAGCCAGTTTTGGCAGACCTCGCTGAGCGTGCAGGCCTGGTCGCTTTCACTCAAGACGATCCGAGTTTTCCGGCCGAAGCCGACTGGGTAATCGACGATTCCGACCTATCCACCAGTTGGCATCTCGACTTAGACAACGTGCCCACCCTTCTGCGGATCGAAGAAGGTGTCGAAACGGCCCGCATCATCGGCTGGGACCGAGCTAGTTGGGAGGACTTCACAGGAGTCGCTGAGCTCGGGGGCGACCTGCCACCGTTTAGACCCGGTTGAGGATCGTTAACGGTTGATCCCGGGCGGATTGACGAACTACGGGTCCGTTTCGGTGGATCTAGCCTAAGTTCACGTCGGGTAGAGGTCGCCTCGATTGAAGACGAAGCCGAGATGATCTTTCAGCGAGGCTGGACCGATGGACTTCCAGTGGTTGCCCCGACTATCAGCCGCGTTCTACAGATGCTCGAAGGCACGACACGCCAGCCCGACGATGTAGTGGCTCTTGCACCACCCAATCTGGTGGAGTGCACCGTTGAGAAAGTCGCAATTAACGCTGTAATGGCTGGCTGTAGACCCGCATACCTACCAGTCGTCCTTGCCGCAGTTGAGGCCGTGTGTACCGACGATTTCAACATGCACGGGATCCTTGCTACCACGATGGGCGTAGGGCCTGTCCTAGTAGTGAACGGCCCGATCGCTAAGCGCATTGGCATGAATAGTGGGATTAACGCACTGGGGCAAGGAAACCGCGCCAATCTCACTATTGGTCGAGCCGTCCAATTAGTGATCCGCAACGTAGGTGGCGGCCGGCCCGGCGGGGTCGATCGGGCTACACATGGAAGTCCAGCCAAGTTGTCTTTTTGCTTCTCAGAGGACGAGGCCGGTACCCCGTGGACCACCCTGGCCGAGGACCGTGGCTTCGATCGGAACTCCGACGTAGTTACCGCATTTTGTGGAGAGGCGCCACGAATCCTCGTTGATCAAAGAAGTCGATCAGCCGATTCGCTCGTTCAAACGCTGGCAGAGGGGCTACGGGCCAGCATTTCTCACGATGTGGTGATGGGAATGGACGGAATGTTGGTGATCTCACCAGAGCACATGGCTCGCTTCCGAGACGCCGGCTGGGACCGTGAAAGGTTCATGGCGGAATTGGCACCTCACCTGATGATCGACCTCGATGAGATCCAACTCAACCGTTCGGGCAACATCAGACAAGGGCCATCAGAAAAAAACGCCGATCTGAAATTGCCGAAGTTTCGTCCAGATGGACTACTGGTAGTGCATGCCGGTGGTTCAGCCGGCTTATTTTCAGCCATAGTAGGAGGATGGGTAAACGGACCAATGGGTAGCGAACCGAACAGTAGGGAGATCACCCCGTGATGGATGAGTCGAAAACCGGAATCACCCTTCTGGACCCAACCTCCGAGTCAACCCCGACTAAGAGGGACTTGTCCCCTCGAAGCGTCTCAATAGATGGCCTGACCATTGGGTTGCTCAACATCAATAAACCACGCGGTGACGTGTTTCTTGACCGTTTGGAAGAACACCTGGGCCGGCGGGGAGCGACCGTGCTGCGGTTTACTAAACCGACGTTTACTAAGCCTGCGCCAGCCGATTTGCGACACCAAATAGCGACACAGTGCGACGCGGTAATTGAAGCTCTTGCCGATTGAGGGTCCTGCACAACGTGCAGTGTGCACGACATCGACGATCTAGAGCGGCGAGGTATTCCTTCAGTAATGGTGGCCTCTGATCCATTCGACGCAGGCGCCAAAGCCCAAGAACGGGCCCTGGGTCTGTCTGTCGCCCGGGTCTTAACGCCGCATCCCATCCAGGATCGGACCGACAGTGAGATGCAGTTGATTGCTGACGAAGCAATCGAAGAACTCGTGTCTGCACTGACCCAACCCTGAACCAAACCTCTGAAACTCCTTCAATCTCCGGGAAGCGTGTAACAAGAACCGTCAGAGATCACCAAGCCCTCAGCCACGAGGGACGCGACAACTCGCGCTACCCGCTTATCGTCATCAGGCCAACCCATGGTTTTAGCCAGTTCAGAAATAGCGACCGGCCCAGTGGTCAATGCCGTGATCAGCAGTCCCCTCCCTTGGCGATCTGATCCCAAGAAGGGTTTCTGTTGCCGGCTAACCCCCGCAGAACCAATAGCGGGATCGTCACCCTGTTGCCGCCACCCACAGCCCGCGTTCAAGGGACACTGTCGGCATTCGGGGGTGCGGGCTCGACAAATGGTGGCGCCTAGATCAAGGACCACCTGGTTCCAAGCCCACCCTTCGCCAAGTGGTACGGAAGCATCAGCGAGACATTGGACCTCTGAGCCGGTAAGGCGTCGCCCAACCCAGCGGGCCAGAACACGGGCCACGTTGGTGTCCACGACTCCTACGTCGGCTTCGTCAGCGAAGGCCAGCACTGCCCGGGCGGTGTAGGGACCGATTCCTGGTAGGGCCAATAAATCGGCGAGTACTGCCGGCACCACCCCACCGTGACGATCCACCACTGCAGTAGCCGTCCGGTGAAGGTTCAGCGGACGACGGTTGTAGCCCAGTCCCGACCACTCGGTGATGACCTCGCCAGCGGATGCCTCGGCACACGATGCAGGCGTTGGGAAGCGATCCAGAAAGCGCCACCAATACTCCCCAACACGGGCGACTTGCGTCTGCTGGAGCATTACCTCAGAGACGAGAATTGACCAGCGGTCTCGCACCTGGCGCCATGGAAGATCACGGAGTCGGTCCCGGCCCCAGTCGAGCAACTCAACTGGTAACTGCTTTACCTCCGCACTCGACTGTCCGTCAGTGATCCGCAATGTGCGATCGTTCTCAGCCATTACTACGCAGGTAGTCCCATCTGTTCGGCGAGCCGTTCGCTGTAGCGTCAATGACCGTGGCAGAAGCACCCGACCTCTCGATCGAACTCCAGCCAGTGGGCGACGACCCTCGGACGCTATCCCAGTTGCTAACTACCTTTCCGTTGGCCGCAGTGGTGGTCGACCCGTACACCCATGAAAGTTCATGGATACTTGATACCGCCTGCCGGATCCTTGACGTCTTTCGTGGTGCCGATGTCCGAGTTGCCTTCTTGGTCGCCGGAACCGACGTCGAGGGGGCAGCCAAGTTCATCGGCCCGCTGACCGAACGGATACTGACGCTTGCTGATCCAAACCGATCGATTGCGCGGTCCATGGGGCTGGAAAGCCTCCCGGCCTTTATTGCCATTCGACAGGATGGTTCGGTAATCGGTGCCGCCGAAGGGTGGGATCCTGAAAGTTGGCGGAGTACGGCAGCGGATCTCGCCGATATGACCGCCTGGTCGCGTCCCGAAATTCCAGTTACCGGGGACCCCGCTCCGTACGCGGGCACCGCCGCGCTGGGCTGATCCAACAACTACCCGACGATCCCACTGGCGCATCATGCGAATTCGCGTTGGCTTTGGCTACAACGGCTCAGCACAAATCGGTGATGACGCCGTCTTCGGGCAAGTAGTCAATGACCTGGAAAGGCTGGGCTTCGACTCGCTCTGGGTAAGCGAGCGGGCTACCGGCACCACAATGGATCCGATGGTAGCCATGGCCTTTGCCGCAGGGCGGACAGAAAAACTGAAATTTGGACCGTCGGTGATGGTGTTGCCCGGTCGGAATCCGGTTCTCTGCGCCAAGGCATTAGCCAGTCTTGATCGAGTGTCGAACGGCCGGACGCTTCCAGCATTCGGCCTAGGTGTTGCCGATGCTGCCGAACATCAGGCGTTTGGCGTGGACCGACACGAACGGGCATCATGGTTCGACGAAGCGCTGCCCCTGATCCGCCGCCTCTGGACCGAGGACCAAGTTGACCATCACGGTGAACGGTTCAATCTGACTGGAGTCCGAGTTCTACCCAAACCAGTTCAGGACCCGTTCGAGGTCTGGATGGGTGGCCGAGCACCGTCTGAACTCCGGCGTTGTGGTCGCTTGGGAGATGGCTGGCTCCCAAGTTTCACAACACCAGCGGCGGTAGCCGACGGGATACAGGCAGTGAACGCGGAAGCAACGGCATACGGTCGAGTAATCGACCGAGACCACTTTGGGGTACTGGTTCCTTTTGTCCACCGGGGTCTCCCCGATCGCTTCGCCAAACGCCTCCAGACTCGTCAACCTGACCTAGACGTTCGAGAGGTGGTCGCCCACGGCATCGGTGGTCTGGCTACTCGTCTAAATGAGTTTTTTGACTCGGGTGCATCCAAATTCGTGGTGTTCCCGCTCGATGAGCCTGAGGGCCACGCCAGTGGAACTGATGGTTGGCACGCCACGATCGAGAAGGTGGCCGCCGAGTGCCTGCCATTGCAGACATGAAGGAGACCCAATGAACGGTCGCCCCATCGCCGTCGCCCCAGCTACACGGCCAGAGATGCATCTCGTTCTATGCCGCGCCGTGGCCGAAGGCGGCGCCACACTTGCCGACATGGCAGATGCCGAGGCCCTCATATGGGCTGATCCCCGGGCCAACCTCTTGCCCGAAGTCATGGAACTGAACCCAGAAGTCGAGTGGGTCCAACTCCCCTTTGCTGGCATAGAGGACTTCATCGACTACCTGGACAAAGACCGCTGGTGGACCAACGCTAAAGGCGTCTACGCCCCAGCAGTGGCCGAAACCGTGCTCGCCCAAATCCTGACCCTCTGCAAGAATATGCATTGCTACGCAAAGGCCACTGCCTGGCAACAACCAGTCGGACGGCTACTTAGCGGGACTCGGATCACAGTCCTCGGTGGGGGCGGTATCACTAGGCATCTCCTACCGCTTTTGGCACCGTTCGGATGCGACGTGACCGTGGTGCGCCGAACCGACCAGCCGATCGATGGGGCCAACCGGACTATCACCACATCGCGCCTCCTAGAAGTTCTCCCCCGAACCGACGTTCTTGTCTTAGCCCTTGCTCTCACGCCCGAAACGTCTGGGATCATCGGGGCACCTGAATTAGCCGCACTCCCAGACCATGCCTTGCTGGTCAACGTGGCTCGGGGTGGACACGTGGTCACCGATGATCTGGTGGCTGCGCTGCGGAACGGGTCGATTGGCGCTGTAGCCCTTGACGTGACTGACCCCGAGCCTCTTCCTGAGGACCATCCACTCTGGTTCGAACCCAACTGTCTGATCACACCACACATCGGGAATACCCCAGAAATGGGACTAAAGCTTTTAGAACCGTTCGTCATAGAAAATGTCCGACGATTCTGTGCCGGTGAGGACCTACTGGCCCTGGTCGACGCGACCCTCGGTTACTGACCGAACTCGGACCATCAGGGCTCTAGGCAACAAACCATGCCCGACACCGTCGTCGCTGCCAGCGCCTGGCTGCTAGCCGTAGTTTTTGCAGTCGCAGCGACTGCCAAACTACGTAACAAACGAGAAACCCAACGCACGCTGGCTGACTTTGGACTCCCAAATCCGTCACTTCTCGCACGGGTGCTACCAGCCACTGAGGTCGCCACCGCCATCCTTTTGGTAGTAGACCCACGAGTCGGCGGACAGTGCGCTGTGGCTCTACTTGCCGCCTTCACCACCCTGATCGCCGGCCGGCTGCTGGCTGGCCACCGAGAGGCCTGCGGTTGCTTTGGGGGCTGGTCGCAGCGCCCGCTGTCGTGGAGAAGTCTGGCCCGCAATAGCGGTCTCATTGCCCTCGGCGTCATTGCTGCCCTCGGCTAAGAGCTCCACCGGGGCGACTGCTACCGTCCAGACTAGATATCTCTTCCACCGACATACGGAAACCACCGATCCCATGGACACACATAGAGCAGCAGAGCTTCTCGCAAAACCGATAAACCATCTCGGTGCCCGGTTCATGCTTGATCCAATTACCTTTTCTCGCTCAGCCGAGTTGGGCTTGCCCGCCAGTTTGGCTTCTTACGTACACGGACGCCTTGGTGTCATGGGAGACATTGACGTCGAGACAGCAATCGACAACATGTTCTTCTTCGACAAAAACTTGGTGGCCGCCACATGGAATGAACCCTCCGATCTGTCGAAGACTCAAGCTGGCGCTGCGTACACCTCCATCTGCGCAGAACGCGGACGTCTTTACCTAGAGGGCTTCAAGGACGCAAAACGGCTCGCTGCACTGCTGGAACGGGTCGCCGACACCGCCGATGACGCCCAGGCCGCTCTTTTCGCCGGCTGGCGAGACGCCTCTCGACCAGACGACGGTCCCGGTCGGGCCTATTTGCTGTTGGCGGTCGTTCGTGAACTACGAGGGTGCCGCCACATGTCTGTCTGCCGGGCTGCTGACTCTGATCCACTAGCCCTGGTTCTAGCCCAGGGCGGTGAAGGTACAGCCAGACTCCACGGGTATCAGAACCTCGACCATGAACCCGCCTCGGTCGACCAACTCGCATCTATCGAGGCGGCTACTCACGCAGCCGATGCCAAGAACTACTCCTGCCTGTCTGACAGTGACCGCTCAGAACTAGTGACCCTTGTCCAAAATGCGGTCACCCACGCCGCCGACCAGTAGTTCACCCACTCCACTGGTCGGAATACCAGCCGCTAAGCCAATAGGAGAGTTAGCCCCATGGATGGCCTGATGATGGACACACCGCTGTCCTTGATCCACCTTTTTGACCGGGCCACCCGCCTGTTCCCCAACAAAGAAGTGGTCACAGCCACTCCCTCCGGACTGGAGCGAGTTACCTACGAGGCGTGGGGCGAGCGCACCCGACGCCTCGGTGGAGTACTTGACGATCTGGGTATTAGTAATGACGGTCGGGTGGCCAGTTTCGCTTGGAACACGGCGCGCCACCTCGAGCTCTATTTCGCTCCGCCGTGCACCGGTCGGGTTTGCCACACATTGAACCTCCGGCTATTTCCCGAGCAACTGACCTACATCGTTAACCATGCTGAGGACGAGATCATCTTCCTCGACCATTCCGTTGCCGGTCTGATCTGGCCTCTCATGGAGACCTTCACGACAGTCCGCCACGTGGTTCTTATGGATGATGGCGCACCCGCACCCGACCATGGCGCTATCGCCCCGGAAGTCCACGACTACGAGAACCTGCTCGCCAACGCGTCACCGGTGGACTGGACTGCGGTAGAAGAGAATCGGGCCGGTTCGATGATGTACACCTCAGGCACCACAGGTAACCCAAAGGGCGTCGTCTATTCACATCGATCAATGGTGCTGCACACTTTCGGAACAATGATGGCCGACACTCTCGGCATCAACGAACGGGACGTGATCCTGCCCGTGGTGCCCATGTTCCACGCCAATGCCTGGGGGCTAGCCCATGCTGGAGTGGCCACAGGTGCCACGCTGGTCATGCCCGGCGCCGACCTGTCACCGCAAGCGTTGGCCACGCTCATCGAAGAGGAAAGCGTCTCGATGGCTGCAGGTGTACCCACTATTTGGATGGGTGTATTACCTGAACTCGATGGCCGGGACACGTCGGCACTGCGGAACATCACATGCGGTGGTTCAGCAGTTCCAAAGTCGTTATCTGAGGGTTACCGAGCAACAACAGGCATGCCCATACTCCAAGCCTGGGGCATGACGGAGACCAGTCCACTGGCGGCCATCTGCAACATCAAGTCAACACTCAATCATCTAGACGATGACGCTAAGGCTGATCTTCGAACCGCTATTGGCCTCGTCAGCCCGGGCGTCGAATTCAGAATTGCTGAGCCAGAGACTGGCGAAGAGTTGTCGTGGGACGGCGTCGCAACAGGCGAGTTGCAGGTCCGCGGCCCATGGGTGGCACGTACCTACTACAACGACGACAGGGCCGCAGATTCGTTCACGAGCGACGGCTGGCTGAAAACCGGTGACGTAGCCAACGCCGACCCGGAGGGCTACATCCGACTTGTAGACCGGACCAAGGACCTCATCAAGTCGGGTGGTGAGTGGATCAGTTCTGTGGAATTGGAAAACGAGATCATGGCCCACCCCAACGTCAGTGAGGCGGCAGTAATCGGAGTGGCCTCAGCCAAATGGGGCGAGCGGGCCATGGCCTGTGTCGTATCGCAAGAAGGTTCCGAGGTCACTGCTCAGCAGATTTTGGACTGGCTAAAGGGACGAGTTGCGAAATGGTGGATGCCTGCACTCGTGGAGTTCATCGACGAGGTCCCAAAAACCTCTGTGGGAAAATTCTCCAAGAAAACCCTCCGAGACCAATTCGCTCACGTCAGCGTCGATTAAGGGCATACTGCCCGAGTTAGCCCGGTCGTTGTAGGAGCCCGCTCCACATGCAATGATCATGGTCCGCCCACACCGAGTCGAGGGAGACTTTCGTGGAATTGTTCAATGACTGGATGGGAATGGCAGGAGGCGGCCAGGCCGTCGGCCGGTACGCCCACTATTTAGGTGGTATCACCTGGATCGGCCTCCTCTATTTCTTCAATTTCATTCAGGGCTCTGCCTTCAGTGAAATGGGTGAGGCGGCCCGAGGGGAGGCGCTCCGCAAGATAACTTGGCGAACCCTGTGGTGGTTCCGTTGGGCCGCACTGCTGACCTGGGTGTCAGGTATCTGGATCTTGTTTCACCAAGAGGTGTTGGACAGCAGCGACTACTGGAAGTCCGCTTCCGGCATGGGTATCGCTATGGGTTTCGTCCTCGGAACGACCATGGCTGCAAACGTTTGGATGGTCATCTGGCCCGCCCAACAGATTGTCATCGGTTCATCGGTAACCGTCTCCGAGGGTGGCGAAGCCAACCCAGAGGCTCCTGCAGCAGCCAAGCGCGCCGGTCGGGCCAGTCGAGTCAACACACTCTTCTCCTTTCCGCTGATCTTCTTCATGCTGTGGCCCAGCCACTTCGGAGCACAGTTTGGCAATCCAGACTCTGGAGCACGTCTCACTATCTGGATCGTATTCCTGGTGATCTGGATCGCCATGGAGGCCTCGGCCCTCGGAAAGCTCGGTGGCTACGACAACGTTCTGTGTAAAAAACTTCTAGACAAGCACCAGAACACCATCGTTTACGGTCTGAGTATCACCGTGGTGATTTACCTACTGTTCGAGATCCTCGCCTGAACCCAACATTCGTAAACGACTAGGCCCGCCCTTTGGGGCGGGCCTTTCGTGTCTTTCGGGTAATGGAAACTAGTTGTTCCGTTACCCGACTAGAAGCCTCGCTTCCATGCCACCAATTCGGTGGCCAGCGATATCGCAGTAAAGGACGTAGCGCCCAGGTTCGAGAGTGAGCGTCCCAACCTCGGTCTCACCGTTTTCAACGACAAGTCGCATCTCATCCTCTCGACCCTCGACAACGAGACTGTGCTCCTGAAAGCCATCGAGCGTGTACTCAAAAGTAACCTCTCCGGCTGCAATCTCGTAGTTGTCAGCATCAAAGTCTTGAGTGTCATCACCGACTACCCGGAGGGTGCCATCGGCTACTGGCTCCACCGCCGCCGACTCAGCCCCACTCCCCCCACAGGCCGCAGTCAATAGCACGACAGCAGCAACACTTCCAACAGCGATACCTGAACTTCTCCGGGTGTGAGTAATAGCCATAACCCAAAGACTACCGATAGGCAATGATGGTCTCATGCCCAAAATACCTAAAGAACGAAACCAGTTCGTTCCACAGAGTTCGACTCGCGTCGCCGTCCTAGCCAACCCGGCAGCGCGTCGAGGGCGGGCGACAGCCGATATCGAAAAGGTGTTGGAACAACTGCGATCGCTAGGCGTGCAACCCCTAGTACTTGATTCCACCTCAGTCGAAAAAGCGCGGACAGCTGCCCTCGTCTGCGTCGAGACAGGAATCGATCGGCTGATAGTCGTTGGCGGTGACGGGATATTGCACATAGCGGCTAATGCTGCTGCCGGGTCATCAACCGTGGTAGGGGTCGTGGCCGCCGGAACAGGCAACGATGCCGCCCACGCTCTAGGCCTAACGGACGGCGGCCTAGAACAACGGGTAGTCCGCTCACTAGGTGATCCTGTACCGATTGACCTCCTTGCGTGCAAACAACCCGGCGCGGTCAAACCGGTCCATGCTGTAACAAGTTGCATCGCAGGTTTTCCCGTCACCGTTAATCTCCGAGCCGAAGCCATGGTCCATCCCCGCGGTGCAGCGCGTTACACCCTGGCCACTCTGCAAACGATCCCGTCGATGAAACCAGGCCGGTTCCGTCTTTCCCTTCGTGGAGGAGCCACCGACGGCTCTTCTGGGTATCGGGGCCTAGAACAGCGTGCAGCCGTCCTGGTGATAGCCAATACCGGTCTATTTGGCGGTGGCATGCGTATCTGTCCGCAAGCCCGACCCGACGACGGCCTACTCGACATCTGTCTGGTAGGTGATGCAGGGCGGTTGGAACTTCTCCGAGCCTTTCCCAAGGTGCGCACAGGAGCACACGTTGACCACCCAAAGGTGACCATGCTCCAGGCAACTGAAGTCCAAGTGGAAGCGTTGGAGGCCGATTCAACCATCCGGGCCGACGGTGAATCGTTCGGCTCACTGCCCATAACCATTACTGTCCAATCAGGTGCTCTTCTGGTAGCAGGCGCCACCACCCATCCAATTGGTCGCGCCTAGAGTCGCCCTGTGAGTTACCGGATCCGGATCACCTACTGTGTCCCTTGAGACTATTCGTCTCACGCCGTGAGCGTGGCTAGAGACCTGCTAACGAGTTACCAGAACGTCATCGCCGACCTAACTCTCACAACTGGCAAGAACGGGGTATTCCACGTGGCCGTTGATGACGCAATCATCTACTCCAAGGCCGAAATGGGTCGGCACGCCAAACCCGGTGAAGTTCTTGAACTATTTGCCTCCCACGTCGAACTGAGTCTTTCCCACTGCAGTAACGACGACTAGTGAGACAATTAAGCCACAGCAGAATCAATTCTGGAATCCTGTTCTGATCTAAGGGACCGGTCTTGGCAACACTCGTCTAGATTGGTAGTACGGATTCCCACCGGGAACCGATCACGCCCAGAAATCAAGAAACTAGGAGTACCACTGTGAGCCTCAACGGCAGCCAGACACTCGAGAACCTGAAGGCCGCCTTCGCCGGCGAATCTCAGGCCAACCGCCGCTACCTCTACTTCGCCAAGGTCGCCGACATCGAGGGTTACCCCGATATAGCCGGCAACTTCCGCGACACCGCTGAAGGTGAGACCGGTCACGCCCACGGCCACCTTGACTACCTCAAGGCTGTCGGCGACCCAGCCACTGGGCTGCCCATTGGTGACACGTTGGAGAATCTGGCTGCTGCAGTAGCTGGCGAAACCCACGAGTACACCGAGATGTACCCAGGTATGGCCAAGACCGCTCGCGAGGAAGGCCACAGCGATATCGCCGACTGGTTTGAGACCCTCGCCAAGGCCGAGAAGGCCCATGCCGGTCGCTTCCAGTCGCTGCTCGACGGAGTCAGCTGAGACCAACCCCTACGAATGTACGTGGACCGCACCGGCCGTTCTCACCGAGAACGGCCGGTGCGCCGCGTCTGAGGAGAATCTAAAGCCATTGGCCGACCACATCGCCTACTCGCCCACCCCTGGACTTACCTACGATCCAGCCGACCCCATCTACTGGGAAGCCGACGCACTTAAGGGTGAAATCGATCGCACCTTCGAGATCTGCCACGGTTGCCGAATGTGCTTCAAGTATTGCGATTCATTTCCGTCGCTATTCTCGTTTATAGACGATCGCCACGATGGCGACGTCCGGGCCATCACTGACGTTGAGACCGACCAGGTCATGAGTGCGTGCTTCCAGTGCAAACTCTGCGAAGTTCAGTGCCCCTACACCGTGCGCGACAGTCACGAGTTCCAACTCGACTTCCCCAAGCTGGTCCACCGCTACAAAGCCCAAAAGGTTCGTGCCGAGGGGTTGGGGGTGCGAGAACGCGTCCTAGGTAATCCCGACCGCACGGCCGCAGTTGCCCGAGCGTCCGGCGGCCTGGCCAACGTGGTTAACACCCGTAGCCGGATTCACCGAATTTTTCTTGAAAAGGTTCTGGGTGTACACCGGGACAAAGAACTACCCCACTTTGCGGCCACCACATTTACCGCATGGGCTCGCCGTCGCGGATTGATTTCGGAAGACCCAACTGCTGGCGAGGTCGTACTCTTCCCAACCTGCTACGTGGAGCACAACGAACCCGAGGTTGGTCACGACACCGTGGCCGTCCTTGAACGTAACGGCGTGGACCTCACTTGCGAGACGGGTCTAGTTTGCTGTGGCATGCCAGCCTGGGAGTCAGGGGACCTCGAGACCTTGCGAGAGAGGGCTACCACGAACCTGGACCGTCTGGAACCCCACGTGGCTGCCGGCAAAAAGGTTCTGGCCATTAATCCAACATGTTCGATGATGCTGCGGAGGGAATACCCCGAGTTGGTGGCCCCTGAAGATCGTAAACGAGCTAGCCAACTGGCCGCAGCAGTCTCAGACCCATCAGAATTCTTGTGGTCGATTCGCGATGAAGAACGTTTCGACGACGAATTTGCCTCAACGCCCGTAACTGTTGCCTACCACGCCCCATGCCATCTCAGAGCACAGGCCGTGGGCTTCAAGGGTCGGGACCTACTACGGAAGATTCCCGGAGTAAAGCCGTCGACGACGATGGAGTGCTGCGGACACGACGGCACACACGCCATGAAAGTGGAAGGCTTCGAGGCTTCGGTTCGGATAGGCCGCAAGGCATTCGAGGGGATGAACGCTCCAGCAACTAGCGCTACTCCCGATGTGCCAGAGCCCGCAGAGGTTTGGGCCACGGACTGCCCTCTGGCTGCCCTCCAGTTCGGCCAGCATGCCGGTCGGCGCCCAATGCACCCAATGTCGATTCTCGCTCGGGCCTACGAACCCGATGGATTTCCCACAGCAACAGAGCCCCCGGCACCGAACAGTTCGTTAGCAGAAGGCAGCCCCTAACAATGAATAAACCAGAGTCGGCACCACATCACGTTCGACGCGAAGACCTAGTGGACTGGCAGACCTACGCAGACAATCGTGACACGATCCGTGCCGAGGTCATGGCCATCAAGGCACCTCGCCGGATCCATCTTGGGGAGCATCTGACGTTCCTGTTTGAGAACCACGACACCATGCGCTATCAGGTTCAAGAAATCATGCGAGCCGAACGCATCGTGCGAGAGTCCAGCATCCGGGAGGAACTTGACAC
The DNA here is from genome assembly GCA_963933065.1 of uncultured Acidimicrobiaceae bacterium. Lineage (GTDB taxonomy): Bacteria > Actinomycetota > Acidimicrobiia > Acidimicrobiales > MedAcidi-G1 > UBA9410. The sequence continues at coordinate 15,188 of CAWVUB010000038.1, forward strand.
CTATAACACGATGCTCGGTGGTTCCGGACAGTTGGGCTGTGCCCTCCTCATCGAGATCGAGGACGAAGCGAAGCGCCGGCCCCTGCTGGAAGCCTGGATGGGACTCCAAGAGTGTTTATACGCCGAAACAGCTGACGGCACCCGCGTCCATGCGAAGTTCGACCCAAGCCAGGTGGGCCTGGACCGCCTATCAGCGGTGCAGTACCTACGTTTCAGCCTAGATACCGGACCGGTTCGTCTAGGCAGCAACTTTCCAACTCTCGAATTGACGGTTGACCTAACAGATGATCAGCGTAATTTTTTGGCCGCTGACCTAGCCGCCACCCGTTCTTGACGAAGGACTCAGTTACAGGCCGGCTATGACCTCTGCGTAGTGATCCAGCAGCGGCATAACCTCATCGCTAGAGGCCGACGGAACGGCAAAGACTGCTCGTTCAATACCATGCTCCGCAAGATCGTCTAACACCCGAACTTCAGGTGAGGCATGGTAGATAGAAATCTCTACCTCAGATGGATCCCGTCCAGTCTCAGCACAGGCCTCGTCCCGCAACGCCGACAGTTCAGCGCCGTCCACCACTGTTCGCCCACCGATGGGAATCCAGCCATCTCCGTAGGCCACAGCGCGACGTAGGCCACCCGGCGCCACGCCACCCACGTGGATCGGTGGGTGGGGACGCTGGACCGGCTTGGGGTTCTGGTAGGAAGCACCGAAGTCGACCTGGTCACCGTGGTATTCAGCCGGGTCGCCGGCCCATAGCGCCTTCATGGCCTCCACTCGTTCACGCATCAGTCCGAACCGTAGGGCAGGGTTGGTTCCGTGGTCACTCATCTCTTCAAGATTCCAACCAGCTCCCACTCCGAAAAGCACCCGCCCCCCGGACAGCACATCAAGACTGGCTACTTCCTTAGCTGTATGTATCGGATCACGCTGCACGACAAGAGCGATTCCAGTTCCTAGCTTCAGTGTGGAAGTAGTCGCAGCCATCGCTCCAAGCGTCACGAATGGATCAAGGGTGTCGTAGTACATCTGCGGCAAATCTGGGCCGCCCGGCCAAGCCGACTTGCGCGACGCTGGAATATGGCTATGTTCGGCTAGCCAAACTGACTCAAAACCGCGTTCCTCTAAACTTTTTCCCAACTCAACAGGACTAATGGCGTACGAGGTTGGAAAAAAGCAGGCACCGAAATACATAACACCAGAACCTAGGCCATCACTGCGTCAAGGTGCTTGACCTACTGAGAATAACGGTTATTATCAAGTCATGGCACTGGCCAATTCAGAACTACGGGACACCCACCACCCAGAGAATCGAGACGACCTCGGTTACCGCTTGTTGCGTGCAGCCGCCGAGGTATTCGCTGAGAAGGGGTACGAGAAGGCCGGCGTTGCTGAAATTGCTCGACGTGCCGGAGTTACCACTGGTGCCATCTACAACCGTTTTGGGTGTAAGGCCGAGTTGCTACTGCAGGCTGTCGACGACCATGTACCCCTCGCTCTCGACAACCTGCTGAACGGCACTGGAACGGGTTCCCCCACCGAGGTGCTTTCCAGCCTCGGCGACCATCTCATCTGTGACCTAGACGATGGACACGGCCTTTTCTTGGAGGCTGTAGTAGCGGCCCGCCGTGACCCCGAAATCGCTGAGCGTCTCCGGAGTCGGGTCGCCGAGGAAGACCAGCGCCTCGAAAAACTCGTCGGCAAGGCCACCACCGGGGGCCAATTCGACCCAGATCTCGACCAGCAAGCGATAGTGCGTCTTGCCCACGCCATCGGCTTTGGAATGACGCTGACTCGGTCGATGGGTCTTGATCTACCTGATCCCGAAGACTGGCACGCACTCATCGATCGCGTGTTGGCCGGTCTCGCCCCCCCAACTGATGAGCCCATGACCGAACAGTCCTCAAGTAGAGAGCAACCATGACGGTTACAGAACCCGATGCCAGGAGCAATGACGCAACGGCTTTTGACCAGCTGATTGCGAAAGTACGCGCCGAGTTTGATACCCAGTTCACCTGGGACTACGAACGTGGTCGCGACGGACTAAACCGCTTATACGAAAAGGCTAAGAGGTCCCAGTGGAACGTCAGTGACGATCTGGACTGGTCAATCGACGTCGATCCAGAACGCATGATCCGACTCCAGGCCGAAGTGACCGGTGTCCCGGCAGGTTTTCCAGCCAGGAGTCTGCTCGACGTGAAGGGTTCGCCAGTCGCCTCCTGGAACGACGATCAGTGGGTCGACTTCGCGGTCAACTCCCAGTGTGCCTCACTTAGCCAGTTTCTTCACGGCGAACAGGGAGCCCTGATTTGCACGGCCCGACTTGTGGAGTCGGTTCCCTGGATCGAGGCCAAGTACTACGGCTCCACTCAGGTCGTTGACGAAGCCCGCCATGTCGAGGCATTCTCCAGATATCTCAATGAGAAGATGCCAACCACCTACCCAATTAATGAAAATCTGAAATCACTACTTGAGTCGGTGCTCCGCGACGAGCGGTGGGACCTCGTGTACCTCGGAATGCAGGTGGTAATCGAAGGTTTGGCCTTAGCTGCCTTCGGCCTGATGCTCGGCACGTCGCAGGAACCTCTGTTGAAGGCTCTACTGCGCTACGTCATGGCCGACGAGGCTCGTCACGTGGCTTTCGGAATTCTGTCCCTGCAGGAAATATATGCCGACCTTCCGGCCGACGAGTTCAGGTTGCGTCAAGAGTTCGCCTATGAGGCCTGCGACCAGATACGGCGCCGCACTCTAAATGCTGAGTTGTGGCCCAACTACGGGATTGCCAACGAGGAAATTGAAGCCCTGCTACCCAAGCAGGCTTCTCAGCAGAGTTTCCAGCAAATCTTGTTCTCCAAAATTGTGCCTAACTGCAAAAAATTAGGCCTGCTGGACCACCGTGACGGGTGGTTACGAGAACGGTTCCAAGAGATGCATGTCATCCAGTTCGAAGACTGGGAGAACACCGCTGAAGCCCTAAGTCTTGAGGGCCCCGTCAATGATGAGGCCGCTAGGTCCTTTGACCCTGAGAACTTAGAAGGTGTGGAGATAATCGAGACACCCACCCGCTGACCTAGACCAAACCTGACCTCAATACCCTCAGACACAGGAGCACCCGTGACCACTACCGAGAACCCAACACACGAGTCCTACAGCGCCGACGACGGAAGTAACGCTGAATTCGACTTTCGATCGTACGCCAACGACCCCGACCGAATCACCGACTTCTCCAGGAGCAACAGTGAAGTCAACTCGCTCATCAGCGTGGTCGAGGACAACGCTGATGCCATCTTTACTTGGCGTTACGACAAAGGTGAGCGAGCGAAGCTCGACAAACTTTACGAGAAGGCCAAAACCTCACAGTGGAACGGCCAAACGGATCTGGACTGGTCTATTGACGTTGACCCGTACGCGGTGTTGTCCCCATCCGACCCAAACGAGGTTGCCTACTTCGCCGAGAACCCTCATTCGCCACTGCACAAATTAAACGAAGCCGAGTGGGCTGAGGTTGGCGTGGAATCCATGAACTGGAGCCTCAGTCAATTCATGCACGGCGAACAGGGTGCGCTGCTGTGCACTGCCAAAATTGTCGAGACCGTTCCGTGGATCGACGCCAAGTACTACGCAGCCACTCAGGTGGTCGACGA
>CAWVUB010000039.1:0-18685 GCA_963933065.1 uncultured Acidimicrobiaceae bacterium
GGGATTTCCGACAGTGGGGGTCGGCCACCCCTGGTCACCCAGAAGTCGGGCACACGGCTGGCGTGGAAGTGACTACTGGCCCTCTTGGGCAGGGCCTTGCCAACGCTGTTGGGATGGCCATTGCGGAGCGGAACCTCCGAGCCCGCTTCAGCGTTGACCTGACTGATCACCATACTTTTGTGGTGTGTGGAGATGGTGACCTGGCCGAAGGCATAAGCCACGAGGCCGCTTCTCTAGCGGGCCATCTGGGCCTTGGCCGCCTAGTTGCTGTCTACGACGACAACCACATCACCATCGACGGACCAACCGAGTTGGCTTTGTCTGATGATGCCCCAGCCCGCTTTCGTTCATACGGCTGGCATGTCGTGGAGTTGGGCGAGGTGGCAGACGACCTTGACGCTATTGAAAAGGGCCTGCGAGCGGCGATGAGCGTTGAAGATCGCCCATCGCTCGTGGTGCTTCGTAGCCACATCGGCCATCCGTCACCCGATGTTGACACCTCTGCTGTCCACGGTTACTCCCTGACTAGTGATGGGATCAAAGAAACCAAACAACAACTGGGCTTACCCGACGAGCCATTTAACGTACCCGACGATGTGCTTTCGCTGTATCGATCGGCTGGACGCCGAGGAGCCGAGGCGCGCTCCAAGTGGGAGGAACGTTTCGACTCTGCTGAATTTGATCGCTCCCAGTGGGATGCTGCGTGGTCCGGTGGTGGTATCGACGGCTGGGAACACGCCCTCCCCTCCTGGGAGGAAGGTGCTGCAGTGGCCACACGTAAGGCCAGTAACGCCTGTCTTCAGGCGCTGCTCAGCGTGGTTCCGGGTCTCATAGGTGGAGGTGCTGATCTAACTGGGAACACTGGGACCACCATCTCAGATCATGGCGTGCAGGGTCCCGACTGCCCAGAAGGCCGGCAAGTCTTCTTTGGGGTCCGCGAGCATGCAATGGGAGCGGTATGCAACGGCTTGGCCCTCCACGGGGGGATGCTTCCCGTCAACGGAACCTTTCTAGTGTTTAGTGACTACATGAGAGGAGCAGTTCGGCTGGCTGCTCTCTCTGGCGCCAAGAATGTGTTTGTTTGGAGCCACGACTCGGTTGGCGTCGGTGAGGATGGTCCGACCCATCAACCAGTCGAGCACGCAGCAGCCCTGCGAGCTATTCCCAATCTTCGGGTAATCAGACCAGCGGATGCCAACGAGACCGCCAGTGCATGGCACTCAATTATCAGTGGTGTCGGACCAGCCGCCCTCCTCTTAACGCGTCAAGACGTACCCGTGCTTCCAGGTACCAATAATTACGCGGCGGTGGCCAGAGGCGGCTATGTCCTAGTTGAGCCAGCTGAGACACCCGAGTTAATTTTTATCGGGACTGGAAGTGAGGTTTCAGTTGCAATGGAAGCCGCAGCCATCTTGGCGGCCACTGGCCGCTCAGTACGGGTCGTATCCATGCCATGCATGGAGGACTTCGCTGGCCAAGACGTTGCCTATCGGGACGCTGTTTTGCCACCCGGAGTTCCTTCTGTGTCGATCGAGGCAGGGGTGACATTTGGTTGGGATCGCTGGGCTGATCGCACAATCGGCATAGATCGATTTGGCGCTTCTGCGCCAGGAGAGCGCGTCCTGACCGAGTTTGGGATTACTCCTGAAGCCCTCGTGACGACCGCCCACGACCTCCTCCCTTCCTGACCGCTATCCGACCTACGGGAGCCCCAAGTGACTCGACTCCACGACCTACACGCCAATCAAGGCCAGAGCCCATGGCTAGATAATCTACGAAGGGGTTGGATCACCTCCGGCGAGCTTCGAGAATGGGTCGACCGAGGGGTTCGAGGCATCACCTCAAATCCCTCAATATTTCAGAAGGCGATGACGGGGACGGATGCCTACGACGAAGAGTTGCGGGGGCTGATTCACAAAGGGGCGACCATCGAGGATAGTTACTGGGCACTTGTTGTCAGCGACATCCTCAATGCGCTGGACGTGCTGCGCCCGGTTTTTGACGATTCGAGTGGAGTCGACGGCTACGTTTCTGTCGAAGTGGATCCGGGACTCGCCTTGGATACCGCCGGCACCATTACTGCGGCAAGGACTCTCGATGAGCGGATCAATCGCCCAAATCTTTATGTAAAAATTCCAGCAACCACTGCGGGTATCCCGGCTATCCGGCAAATGATCGCTGAGGGCCGAAGCGTCAACGTAACTCTAATTTTTTCGCTATCACGTTACCGCGAGGTCATGGAGGCCTACTTGTCAGGCCTAGAAGAGTGTGACGCCGATCTCGCTACCGTGTCCTCGGTGGCCTCGTTTTTCATTAGCCGAACGGATAGCGAGGTGGACCGGAGGCTTGACAACATCGGTTCCGCCGAGGCCCTCGCCTTACGCGGTCAAACCGCAGTAGCCCAGGGTCAGGTGGCATACAACATGTTCCGTGAGGTCTTCAGCGGCCTGCGCTGGGAAGCCCTGGCCGCGAGGGGCGCCCGTGTTCAGCGGCCCCTCTGGGCCTCTACGTCGACCAAGAATGCGTCTTACTCGGATACCTTGTACGTCGATTCGCTGATTGGTCCCGACACCGTTAACACTCTCCCAGACGCCACGCTAGAAGCGTTTGAAGACCGCGGCACTGTGGCCCGAACAGTGGATGCTGATCCCGCTGCGGCTTACTCCGTCTTACGCGACGTCACAAATGCTGGCGTAGATCTAGACGATGTGGCTCGTGTACTTGAAGACGAGGGAGTGTCCGCGTTCGTGAAGTCCTTCGATGAACTTTTAGGGAGTCTCGGCGAAAAGGTCGACACGTTCTGAACCTATAAAATCGGCACGACAGGATGGCCCAGTCGATCGAGTCCGTTGCGAATCAAAACGGACTGCTACTGTCCGGTGATGCTCCAATCACCAGCGAACAAAACGGTGAACTCCAACGAGCCAGAATGCTCCATTGCAGCCACCCTGGGGGCCGTAGGTGACCGTTGGACCCTCCTGATATTACGGGACCTCTTTAGGGGCGTTCGCCGATTTGAAGCCCTGCAGCGTGATTTAGGAATTGCCCGGAACCTCTTGACAGATCGACTACATCGCCTAGCTGAACTAGGGATTGTTCACCGGGTCCCCTACCAACAACGACCAGTGCGCCACGAGTACCGACTTACCGCCAAGGGTGCCGACCTCTCACCAGCGCTGGTAGCCCTCATGCATTGGGGTGACCGCTGGTACGCAGATGATGGGCCACCCACCGTGCTTGTCCATGACGCGTGCGGCACCCCTCTTGATCAGGCAGTGTCATGTCCCGAGTGTCATACACCTGTGCCTCCCCACCACATCCGCAGTCGTCCGGGTCCAGGTCGAACCATTGAAGGAACACACCGATGACAAAGAACTCGACAACCAACCTCTCACTGGCCAAGTTCCAAGGTGCGGATCTCTTGACTGAGGCCTGCAGGATACGCGACGACCATCACGGTAGACGGATCACCTATAGCCCCAAGGTATTCATCCCACTCACCGTGTTATGTCGAGATCGCTGTGGCTACTGCACTTTCGCTCAACCACCGGCTCGGCTCGAAGCGCCCTACCTCTCGCCCGACGAGGTATTAGCGATAGCTCGGCAGGGTGCAGCCGCCGGTTGCCATGAGGCCTTGTTCACACTCGGAGAGCGCCCTGAGTTGCGCTACCCAGTGGCTGCCGACTGGCTGAATTTTCACGGCCATGATTCCACCGTTGACTATCTCGCTGCGATGGCCCAACTAGTGCTCGACGAAACCGGGCTCCTGCCACACGCCAACGCCGGAGCGCTTTCATTTGATGAACTCTCACTGCTCCGAAAAGTCTCGCCCTCCCAAGGGATGATGTTGGAATCCCTGGTGAGCGACTTGGACTGTCACCGAGGTGCTCCTGACAAAACTCCCGAAAGGCGACTGGCAACTATCGAGGCAGCCGGAGAGCTGGCGATCCCGTTCACCACAGGAATTCTCGTCGGCATTGGTGAAGACCGTCAGGACCGAATCAACGCCCTTGAAGCAATTGCGGAATCCCATAGGCGACATGGTCACATTCAGGAGGTGATTGTTCAGAATTTCCTACCTAAGACCGGTACGGGCATGCATAACGCATCACCATGTCCAAATGACCAGCATCTCGATGCCATAGCTCTCGCTCGAATCATTCTCCCACCTGACATCCATCTTCAGGCTCCGCCCAATCTATCTGACGACTTTGGCGTCCTTCTAGGTGCTGGCATCGACGACTGGGGCGGGGTTTCGCCCGTGACTGCAGATCACGTCAACCCTGAACGTCCATGGCCAGACCTAAAACGACTGGCAAAAGTCACCGAGGAACAGGGCTTCAGCTTGGCCCCTCGTCTTACGGCCTATCCCGAATTCGTATGTGAACCTAGCCGTTGGTTCGATGCTGGTCTCCATTTCGCTGTGATGGACCGTAGCGATGCCGAAGGGCTGGGTCGTGACGACCCTGGAGCATTTTTCCCTGAAGTCATCGAGACAGTTGAAGCCGATGACGGAGCCGAGGTCCGCCAAATCGGATCAGCATCAACTGGTTGGTATTCAGGAGTACCGGTCCAGCCGGTTCAGTTGATCCCTGGGCATTCCGCTGCTGGCGGTCGGCTACGCGAGGTCCTCAATGGGGTAATTTCGGGCCAGCGAGTTGGCTCGGAAGAACTCCTCACACTATTTGGAGCCCGAGGTCCCGAGGTCGTGGCGGTGGCTGAGGTAGCCGACGAATTACGCCGACGACGGGTCGGCAACGATGTCACCTGGGTAGCCAACCGCAATATCAACTACACAAATGTCTGTACCTACAAGTGTCGGTTTTGCGGTTTCTCAAAGGGGCCTCTCTCATTGAACCTACGAGGCGCCCCCTACCTGCTGGAAATGGAGGAAATCGCTAGCCGTGCCGCCGACGCTGCCCGTATGGGAGCCACCGAGGTTTGTCTTCAAGGGGGGATTCATCCCGACTTTGACGGCGAGTATTACCTAGATGTAACACGCTCTGTCCGGGCAGCCGTACCTGATATCCATATACATGGTTTCACTGCACTGGAGGTGACCGAGGGTGCTCGACGACTCGACGAGCCCTTAGCGGAATACCTCCGAAGGGGTTACGAGGCGGGACTGCGTTCACTGCCTGGTACGGCGGCGGAAATCCTCGATGACGACGTCCGAGCGGAGTTGTGCCCCGACAAGATCAACACCGAAGAGTGGTTGGAGGCCCACCGAACCGCGCATGCGGTAGGGATTCGATCCAACGTCACCATCATGTACGGGTCAATCGAACGGCCTGAACACTGGGTGCGCCACATCCTGCGCTGTCGCGACCTTCAAGATGAAACCGGTGGCTTCACCGAGTTCGTGGGTCTGCCATTTGTCCACATGGCATCTCCCATTTATCTCCAACGCAAAGCTCGCCGCGGGCCTACGTTCCGTGAAAACCTCCTGATGCACGCCGTAGCCCGAATTGCTTATGACGGGTCGATTAACAATATCCAAGCGTCTTGGGTGAAAATTGGCTTTGCCGGTGTTCGGCAATTGCTCCAGTCTGGCGTGAACGACCTTGGAGGAACCCTCATGGACGAAAACATCTCCCGAGCCGCCGGAGCTGAACACGGGCAGCAGGTCACTGAGTCCGACCTCCGAGACCTTGTCGAACCTCTCGGCCGTACCTTGCGTCAGCGGACCACCCTTTACGGGCAGGTTGACCCTGGGCATCGCCTCAACGTTGAGCGCCCCGACGACGGCCGGGTTCTTATCCCAGTCGTCAGCAACTAAGCCCCTCCAGGGATAGTCCCCTACCAGTCACTGCGTTCTGGTTTTGATAGGAGGTGGGCTGCCTTTTCGACAGCCCGTCGCGCCCTAGTAAGCCGCTTCTCATCTACCGGCAGTTCATGCCCGCCAGCATCAATCGACTCACGTAGGCGCAGGATGGCCAAGTCGGCCAATTCTTCTGCGATGACATTAAGTCGATCTCGAATCTCATCAAACTCACCCGCCAACGTCCACCTCCTCTTCTCGAGCTGCTCCACCCAAAGTAGGCGAGTTTGCTCGACGATCCTGAACAGCCTGGGCCAACACTTCCATCGGGTGTCGTACTTCAAGCCCGACAGCCCCCAAGTACATAGAACACCCGGGGTTTGCGCTCACAACTACTGTGGCCCCACTCCGACCAGTCGCACGGGCAACGGCCGCAACCTTTCTCTCACGGGCATCTGCGGCCAGTTCCGGCTGGAGCAGCGAGTATGCACCGCCTGCACCGCAGCAAAGCCCGTCGTCGTCGAGTTCCACCAAGTCCACGTAAGGTCCGAGTACCTCACGAACCGCACCGTGACATCCTTGCGCATGCCGCAAGTGGCACGGGTCCTGGACAATGACAGCCTCACGACCTGCTACCGCAGTCTCTGAAGTCTGGAAAGAGGCCATCCTTGGCTCCTCAGCCAACCACTCGTGGACATCGGCAACTCGATCTGCAAACTCTCTGGCCTCTGGCGTGCCTAACAAATCGCCGAAACGCTTCAGAGCCGCTCCACAGCCGGCTGAGTCAACAAGAATTGGGTGGTCGCCACTTAGAGCACCAATCACTCGTTCCGCATGTCGACGCGCTTCGGTTTCGAGGCCCGCATGTCCATGAAGCGCACCGCAGCAACCAGCCCGGTCACCGGATCGCTCGACCGATACCCCAATAGCCGTAAGAACATCCTCAACTGCGGCATGCACTTCCGGCTGCCAGACATCCATGACACACCCGGTGAACAGAGTCACCTCGGCGGGACTCACCGAAACTGGTATGCGGCGTGGTGTCCTCAGGGGAATCTTTTTAGGTAAAGCACCCACCAGATTTGCTGGCATGAGTCGCAGTAACCCCAGACGTTGGATCACAGCCAAGACCCGACTACCCCACCGGAGTTGTCTCGGTTTCCCAATAAGCCAGAGACCAACTCTCAATCGCAACTGCAGGCGTCGATCGGCCACAATCGCTGACCGTGTCGTGGTGATGAGCTCCTCATAAGGGACACCTGATGGGCAAGCGGTCACACATCCAAGGCATTGCACACAGGTATCCATGGCGTCATACCACTCGTCGTTGGGCACCACGTTGTCCCACTCCACCGCGCGCATCAGGGAGATCCTCCCCCGGGGCGACCGGCGTTCGTCACCAGTTGCCCGATAGGTCGGACAGTGAGGCAGGCACAATCCACATTGCACGCAGGACGCCAACGCCTCATCGTCTAATCCCAGCCGGGTCGACAGTTCGTTTCGTTGTTGATCCGAAGTAGTCATGCTGCTACTCGGTGGGGGTCCCGCCCGGGGTTCAAACGTCTACTTGGATCGAATGCATCGCGCATCCGATCTCCAAGCGCTCGGATACCTGCCGCTACGGCCGGAGGGGAAGCTCGCTCAAGTTGGTGAACTACCCCAGCGCCTACCTCTAGGACGCCACCGTCTGGGAGGACCCCCGACCACCGATCTCGCTCCCCCGGCAGTACCGGTTGTCCAACGCTGACCAGCCCTAGCCTTCCCAGGAGCGCCATCTCATTGTTCACATCGGCACCATGTCCTTCAACTTGGACAGTTGTCTGGATTCCGTCCCAAAGTACCGTGGCTGGGCGGTATACGGATTTCAGCACAACTTCTGGCGGCACTTCGCCCGCCATCCATGCCGAAGCATCGGGCATTGGACGTGTTCGTAGAATCACTCGACCTACAAGGGCGAGGGTTCCTAGTGAACCCACCAATAGACGGCACAGGTCGTAACCACTTACATTCTTCACTGTCGGTCCGCCTGCAACGAATATCTGGCCATCAGCCCCGATGCAGTCCGCCTGCAGCAGGACATCAGCAACCTCACCGAGACGTCCTCGCCGTAACGGGCTGCGGCCCACCATGAGAGCACCACCAATAGTGGCCTCAGGCGGACCATCGAGAGCCACCTCTTGGCCGTCAGCGGCTAGAACGTCGGCCAGGTTGGAAAGCGTTGTGCCTGTCCCGACAACAACGGTCATCTCGGCAGGGTCGAAAGAATCTATGCCCGCCGGTGCCGTTACAACACGCACTTCACCGGCCACACCGCCCAAGTCCCAACGTGTGCCGCCACCACGAACGCATATTGCACCTGCTCTACCCACATCGTCAGCGAACCCGGAGAGGTTGATCACACCCATGTTCCTTCAGGTGCCCGTCCAAGGTTGCTTACGTGCCCACAACTTGCACCGCTAGGTAAAACTTTGGCGGGATTGGCCAAACCACGAACGTCAAACGCTCGTCTCAGTTTGTCTTGGGCTTCCAGGTCGGCTGGACTGAACTGCATGTGCATGAAGCGCTTCTTCTCGAGTCCGATTCCGTGTTCACCAGACAGCACACCTCCAGCCTCTACTGAGATCCGAACAATCTCTTCACCCGCGTCTAGGACTCGTTCCATGACGCCCGGCTCCCGAGCATCAAACACCATCAGAGGGTGCAGATTTCCGTCTCCAGCGTGGAACACGTTCATCACCATGAGTTGTCGCTCCTCCACTACCTCATAAATTTTTGTGAGCACCTCAGCCAGCCGTGTTCGCGGGATGACAGTGTCATGCAGGTAGTAATCAGGCGCATAGTGAGCAATCGCCCCAAATGCATTTTTTCTGCCTTTCCAGATTCGCGACCGTTCATCATCATCTTTTGCCACCCGGACAGTACGAACACCGTGATCTGCTCCGATGGACTTAATTCGTTCGACGGCGTCCGCTACGCCAGCTGCAAGACCATCGAGCTCAACTATCAACACCGCTGCAGCATCTAGTGGGTAGCCAGCCTGAACAAAGGGTTCAACGGCCTCAATCACCCGTTTGTCCATAATTTCCAACGCAGCCGGCACCACTCCAGCAGCAATTACTGCACTTACCATGTCCGCCGCCCCCTCCACCCGTTCAAAATCCAGCAACAGGGTCGCCACCTCCGGTGGATCCTCAGTCAGCCGGACACATATCCGCGTTGCGATACCCAGTGTCCCCTCGCCACCAACGAAAGCTCCTCGGAGGTCGTAGCCCGGCGAGCGGCCTTCTTCTGCTCCGAGCAGCACAACCTCACCATCAGGAAGCACCACCTCAAGTGCGAGCACGTGGGCACTGGTTACGCCATACAGGAGGCAGTGGGGGCCCCCGGAATTGTTCGCAACGTTGCCCCCAATCGTGCACGCCTGTTGACTCGACGGATCGGGAGCGAAATGTAGCCCTGTGCCCAACAGATGGCGGGAAAGATCCAAATTCACCACACCGGGACCGACCCAAGCGATACGCCGATCAAGATCGACCTCGTGGATGGAGTTCATGCGAGTAGTCACAACCATGACCGGCTCATCGCAGGGAACGGCCCCTCCAGACAACCCAGTTCCCGCCCCTCGCGGGACGAAGGCTCGGCCGTGTCGAACCGCGATGGTGACACAAGCCGCAACTTCATCGGTAGTTTCCGGAAAGCACACAATGCCAGCACTGCCGCCACGGGTAACCGACCCATCCCGACTGTAGAGAGCCCTAGCCCCAGAACCAGTCTCCACCCGGCCTCGTCCTAGTGCCTTCACCAAATCCCGCTCTAGAGGGTCGCCAAGGCCGCCCCTCTTCACCCTGGCCCTTCGAAAGCCAATGCCGCCAAACATCTTGCGGATAGTTGCCCGACCAACTTGCTCGACGGGCTCGGTGGAACTCACATCTAACATTATGCCTGACCGGAGCACCCCGACAGTGGGCCGTCTTACTCATCTGATTTCGGACAGTACGAGGATCCCCGACCTCGAGGGTGTAGGAAGAACAACGTGAAACGACTCCGCGCTATCGCAATGCGCGGCGACACACCAGTACTGGTTCTATCAATCGTCACCGGAATGACGGTGGCAACTCTCATTGCTGGCTTCGAATACGTCTCAGTCACAGTGTTCCTAGAACGTCTTCTCGGCCGGCCCGTGTGGCAGATCGCCCTAGCCCCGGCCCTTGGGCTCCTAATCGCTTCACTCTTGTTGCGTTACCCCGGTCGGCGCATGGGTCCCGGGACCTCAGACGAGTTCAACAGGGCGTTCCACGACCGCAACCCAAGTCTTCCGCTACGCGCCCTTCCTATAAAGTTGTTGGCTGGCATAAGCACAATTGGACTAGGCGGAGCACTTGGCCTCGAGGGTCCTTCCATCTACGCCGGATCCACAATCGGTCTCGGAATGCGCGACCGCTTTCGGCGTTGGCTTAGACGCGAAGATGTCAAGATTCTCCTAACTGCCGGTGCGGCAGCGGCCGTAGCTGCCGTGTTCAAAGCCCCGGCGACCGGAGTCCTGTTCGCCCTCGAGGCGCCGTACCGCGACGACGTCAACCGCCGGGCCTTACTCCCATCTCTGCTGGCCTCAGCCACCAGTTACATCACCTACATAAACCTCATAGGCCACGAACCGGTAATACCGTTCCTTACGGACCCCGAGAACCGGATCGGCCTGAACGTTCAACAATTGGCCATCAAATCTGATACCGACATCGTCTGGTTTGAAGCATCTGATCTGGCTTCATTATTCACTGCAGTCGAGGTAACTGATGTATTTGGGGCCCTACTACTAGGGATCTTTGCTGGCCTAGGAGGCCGGGCGATGGCGTGGCTGGTGCGCTGGGCTAAGACCCAGTCAAAAACACAGTCGTACATTCCTCGCGTGTTGCTCGGCGGCACAGCACTTGCCGGACTAGCCCTAGTAGCTGACCTGGCTTTTGGCTTACCACTAACCATCGGCCCAGGATTTGAGGCCATGGAATGGGTGGTCCGTCCCGGGCACGGACTCGGACTCATTGGCTTGTTGTTTGGGCTTCGGCTAGCCGCGACCATTGTGACTCTTGCCGCCGGTGGGGTCGGTGGCTTATTTATTCCGCTGGCAGTACAGGGCGTAGTCCTCGGCCAATTCACTGGCGTCCTGCTGGAGTCTGATCGACCTGGCCTGTATCCGACACTAGGCCTAGCCGCCTTTCTAGGCGCTGGGTATCGGGTCCCCCTTTCGGCGGTAATGTTTGTTGCCGAGTCGACCGGTGGTTCGTTTGTGGTCCCAGCGCTCGTTGCAGCAGCCGTGAGTCAACTCGTAGCCGGAAAGTCTTCGGTTGCTGAACATCAGCACTCTGTCCGACTTGGCCATCTTGAACGACGGTTTACACTTCCGGTTACTTCAGCGCTGGACACCGATGTGATGACTGTTCCGTCAGACGCCACTGTTGCCGAGTTTATGTACCTTCATGTGCTTGGTCGGCGAGAACGATCAGTGGCCGTCGTTGACGGCGCCCACTACCGAGGGATGATCAGCCTTACTGAAGTGTCGACCCTTGAACGTTCAGAGTGGGAAGACGTTGCGGTTGGGGATCTTTGCAATTCAACCCTCCCAGTCGCCCGACCAAACTGGTCACTCCGTGACGCCACCTTGGCAATGGAACAAGCAGATGTGGACATTCTGGCCGTCACCGACGCTGAGGGGGCTTTCATCGGCATGCTCTCGGCCGACGACATCCTCAAGTTGGACGAGATTCTGGACGAGACAGGCAGCTAAATCCTTGGCCTGTCAAGGCTTAGGCAGTTTCGGCGCCTTCTTCAAGAGTCGTTTCGGAGAGCTCATCTTCGAACTCTTCTTCCCAAGCCCCGAGCGCTGGAGAATCTTTACTGTCCCCACGATCTCCTACGTCCAGGCTTTCAAAAATGGAATCTAGATCTAGATCCTGATTCTGTTTCAGAGCCCGAGCTTCTTCGTAACGACGGTGTCTACCCTTCTTCACTTGACACCCTCCCAATCTTTCGCAGTGTCTTTTATCCTGGTTTGTACATCTGTTCTGATCCAGTCAGCGCCTCAATTGAGGCAATCAAACAGCCGACAGGTTTCCTTGCCATTCTAACTAGATCATTCACATTCCATGGGGAGGGTGCTGAAGCAAAACGGCCGTGAACTTCTCTCCTAGTCCAGACGGGGTTCCATTAACAATCCGCCCCGACCATCGAAAGCCAACGACGCCCGGCCACTCAGCAATTCATCAACCGGGGCGCCCACCACTTGGTGGCGCCACCCTATGGCCATCCGGGCACCATCTACTCCTCGGACTAGGTCCTCAATGTCGCTGCGGGTACCGACAAGCGCTGGGTCCAGATCTAAATTGCGCGACAACTGAGCCACCCATGCGGAAACAAGAGTGACTGCCGCACGTACGTCATTTCCCTTGTCGCGACGGGGTGCCTCATCAAGCAGCGGTGGCAAATTGTCGGCAGCGGCTACCGCAGCAAGTAGGCCCTCGGCTATTGCACCTTTGTGGTGCCGACCATCTAGTCCCCGTATCTTCCGTAATTCCTCAATAGTTCGGGGCGCCCTCTGAGCGACGCCAACCACACCGAGATCTGGTACCACGTGACGAACCGGTTGATCGACTTCAGCAGCCCGCCGCTCACGCCAAGCGGCCACTGAGCGGACCACCTCGCGAGCCCGGCCCCGCAGTTGGCGGGCCTCCTTGATTCGCTGCCAAGCATCTTCAGGTATTCGTCGACCACGCTCCCGGGCGAGCATTTCTAAGCACTCCTGCTCAGCCCATCCAAGCCGACCATCATCACTTAAACGCTGAACTAATCGATCGTGTATCTCCAGCAAATGCGCAACATCTGAGGCCGCATACTGCAGTTGTGAGTCGGTCAGGGGACGAGCCAACCAGTCAGTCAAACGATCCCCTTTGGCGATCTGCAAGCCCAATTCTTGCTCGTGCAATGCTGCCAGCGATGGCGACGACAGTCCGATAAACCCGGCGGCCAATTGGGTGTCAAACATGTTGGCTGGAACCGTTCCGCAAGACCGATTAAATACCTCCAAGTCTTGACCAGCGGCATGCATTACCACCAGCACTTCAGAGTCAAGCAAGCGGGCCATTGGGTTTAGGTCGACCTCTAGGGGATCTATCAGGGCGAGCCCACCAGACCAGGCCACCTGCACTAACGCCACTTTCGGAAAGTAGGTTTTTTCTCGATGGAACTCGGTGTCCACCGCAATTCGAGGTTCGTCAATCAAGACATCGAGCAACGCCTCAAATTCGGTCTGATCGGAGACGTACTGGAAATCGACCCGATCCTGCCCGCTCAGGACGCACCTCCATCGAGTGGGCCTGATTCGGTTGGGAACTCGGCAGCCACCCAAGCGTTTGTTCCTCCAGCAACATTCACCGCATCAATGTTGTGGGAACGCAGAAATTCCGCCGCCGTCCAACTCCTCCCACCTACTGCGCAGATTACGTAAAGGGTGTCTCCCTTCGGGATCTCGTTCAGCCTTTCAGGAATCGACTGCAACGGGATGCAGATACCGCCCGGCACCCTGGCCATCTCAATTTCTTCAGGTTCCCGAACATCGAGAAGCGTGGCGCCATGTTGCAACCGGAGCTTCAATTCGTCGACCTCAACTTCAGGTACTTCCATAGGTTCGGTCATCAGCGCAAGTGTTACCTCTCCTGCTCAATGGCTGTGGTCCGACAAGCCATTCGGCCTCTAAGGGAAATGTGGGACCCTACCGTCCGGACGCATCCAGATCGCTGGGCCGATCGACGTCTTGAAAGCCAGCCGGTACCGGCCCAGTAACCTCAACTATTCTCAATCCGCTGGTTGCCGCTGTCTCAGCCGCTCGCCATACGGATCTTTCTCCATGCTGAAACGCCAGTTCCAGAGAGGAACGGGTCGCAGCGGTCCAACAAGCATGCATCCACTGGCGGTGGCCATCGACCACCGGGACACCAACTTTCGGCAAAGTCGAGGTGGCGACCGCATTCACCGCTGCCCTCACATTTTCCGGATCGACAGCCGGCAGATCACAACTCAGAACCACCAAAGGTGCAACGGAATTTGCAAAGTGACCTAAAGCCGTAATTATTCCACCTAGTGGCCCCTCGCCAGGTTGACCATCCGGCACCACCGTTAGGCCAGCCTCTGTTAGACCGTCGATATCTCCTCCCACTGCCACAACAGCAGCGGCGCCAGCTTTGATTAGTGCTTGAGTTGCGGTCACTGCGAGGAATTGGCCGCCAACAACCATCAGGGCTTTGTCGCATCCCATTCGTTGACTAGCGCCTCCCGTGAGGACGGCACCCACAAAAGATGCGCTCTCGGTCAGGAGGATTCTCCATGGCTGGCTGATTCGGGAGACGCTGACGGCGGCCAACCCGGATCCAACTGCCGCAGAAACAGTGTGCATCTTTCGGCTTCATCAACCTCACCAATGTCCGCAGCTGTCTGCGCTAACCCAGCAACAGCTCCAAGGAATCCCCGATTGGTCGGATGCTCCCACCGGACGTAGCCCGAGCCCCGCCAACCGCTCTGGCGAAGGCGATCAAGGCCGCGGTGGTAGCCCACGCGGTAGGCGGCGTAAGCCTCCATGGTGTCGCGAGCCAGATCACCAAGTCGAACCCATCCCTCGAGGTGGCGTGGCCAATCAGCGACTACCGCAGAGACTGCTTCACGTCGTTCGCTGTCGGTTGCTCGCTCTAGTGCCTCCGCCAACGCTACGTCAGCGAGCGGCTCCTCAGGATCAAGAACTGTTTCCGGCGGACCTGCTCCCGACATCGATATTGGGCGGGCATCAGAAGAGGAGTCACTCACGGAATTGGAGGTTAGTCCCGACATGGCAAAGTGACCCGACTGGGAGTGGCTTCCTAGCTACTCTCAGGCGGTGCTGAAGTTTCTTTCCAATAAACCAATCCAACTGAAATGATTCTTTTAGCGGCCGAAGACGCCGAGTCGGGACTTGACAGGCTGTCGGACCGGTTCATTGATCTAACTAATCGAGTGCCAGACATTGTGGACCTTCCGTCGTGGATAAATCCGACATTCCTGAGAACCGCATCGATCGTGGCCATCGTCGTCAGCCTGTTATTGGTTGTCTTGGTGGCCCGAATTGTCAGGAGGCTGATTCTTCGCGTGGTCGCTGTAGCGCTCTTGGCCGTGCTGGTTGCGGGTTTCTGGAGTCAAAGAATTGCACTCGCTGATTGTGCAGCCGATTGCTCGTGCTCTCTCTTCGGACAGACCGTCCAAGTGCCTCCCAGCATGAATCCAAACTGCTAGACAACCTAGCTTAGCGCCAGCTCTGTGATCAGACTGCAGGTACCCGTTCGATACGAAGAGCGTTGGTCGAACGGGAACTAGCGTCAGTCCCGGCGAGCACGCCCACCAACTCGCCGGGCGCCACCACCCCACCGTTACGCGCCGCCGTTAGCGCAGCTGAAACCCGGTCGTCTAAATCGCCATCTTCAGGAAGGTGCACCGGCTCAGTCCCCCAACTGAGGGTCAGCTGCCCCACCGTCCGCTGATTAACGCTCATACCGATAATGCGGGCTGCCGGGCGAAACCGCGCCATGGACCGGACGGTAAAGCCACTACCCGAGATACACAAGATCGTACGGATACCAAGTTCGTCCACAGCTCGCGCAGTGGCCTCTGTCATTGCATCAGTCACTGAGGTATCAGGATCATCCGTGTCGGTCATGTGGAGTTCCGACAACTGTGACACCCAGCCTCGGTGGTCGAAGGCCTCATCAGCTCGCTCCGCAATACGGGACATGGTGGCAACCACATTTACCGGATCCACGCCGACTGCGGTCTCTCCCGACAACATCACAGCGCTCGAACCGTCCCAAACTGCATTGGCCACGTCTGAAACTTCAGCACGGGTGGGTTCCGGGTTAGTAATCATCGTCTCTAACATCTGGGTGGCTGTAATAGCTGGTCGACCTAGAGCAATGCACTGCCGGATGATTTGTTTTTGCAGGATTGGCAGTTCCTCTATGCTGCACTCGCTTCCGAGGTCTCCTCTAGCAACCATGACTGCACCGGACGCCTCAATGATGGCTGTCAGATTCTCGATGGCAGCCCGGGTTTCGATCTTGGCCACCACGATTGGACCGGAAGGGTGGGGATCGACCGGAATGCCGAGTATGTCGTCAGCAGAGCGGACGAACGACACCGCGAGCATGTCGACCTCAAGTTCAACAAATCGTTCGACCGCTATTAAGTCTGCTTTTGTGGGCGTGCGAATAGAAAGCCGATCTGAAGGAATATGTAGTCCTGGGTTACCGGTGAGAACTCCGCCGTGGGTGACCCGAGCCGAGACTCCATCACTCTCGATGTTCTCAACTTCTAGGACTACTCGCCCATCTCCCATACTGAGACGGTCACCGGCGACCACATCCTCGAGTAGTCCTTCGTAGTCAATCTCTATATTGCTGGCGGTGCTGGCACGGCTACCAACCCTGAGAAATACCCGTGACTCCTCAGCGACGACCACCGGAGACTGACCAAACGAAGCTGCACGGACTTTGGGACCCGGCAGGTCAACTAAAATCCCTACGTAGCGACCCTCGAGGGCGGCAATGCGCCGGATGCGAGCCATACGGTCCGCTGCCTCTTCGATGGTGTTATGGGCCAAGCCAAGACGAGCAACGTCCATGCCCGCCCGAATGAGGTCTCGGATCGTGGTTTCGTCATCGGAAGCGGGCCCGATGGTGGCGATAATCTTCGTCCGGCGGCCCATCCTTAAAGGCTACCGACCAGCGATCAACACACCGGCCGCTCACGCACCTTGGTCACCAAATTCAGCCTCCACACGAGCCGTCAGGCGATCTCGGACCGAGTCGCCCTTCTCCCTGGCTGACTCACCAGAGACCCGCCACCCGTGGCGACTGGAGTACAGCAAGGGCGGCTCACCGAGTCGCCCTTCTCCTGAGGCCACGACCCGAGCAAAAAACAGGTCATGGTCGTAACGACCACTAATCCGATCCTCGACCTCGCAACCCAACCAGGCCAAGGACTCGGGGACCACTGGCCAACCGTCGACATGGGACATCCACTCCTCAGCCACGTACCGGAAGCGCCGACCCGGGTAACTGAAATATTGGCCAGGTTCTATTTGATCACCTCCAAGTATCGAGACAGCAAACCGCCCCGAACTAACTATGAGCGGATGGGTGTCGTGTTTTGGAGAGACTGATGCCATCAGCACGGGCTCCTCGAAGGAAACTTGACACACCCAATGAGAGGTGTACGCCCGAGTCGTGCCGCCATTTGTCGCAGCCACTACTTGCACCCCTTTCATCATCTGGCCGAGGCAACGCTTTAGGTCCCGATCAATCATGGAGTCAGTCTGACCTAGAGCCAGACCAACTCGCGCCATCTACGATGCGAGGGTGCGACTCGCCGGGCAACACCCCTACCTCGAACATCCCGGGCCACTGGCCTTTGCTCACCGTGGTGGCACAGAGAAGCATCCAGAAAACAGTCTTGCCGCGTTTACCCATGCCGTATCGCTCGGCTATCGGCATCTGGAGACCGACGCCCACCTCACTGCAGACGGGGTCGTACTTGCCTTCCACGACAAATCACTTGACCGAGTCACTGATCTATCTGGGCAAATCGCTGACTGCACGGCCGATCAGGTGGCGGAAGCCCGGATCGGCGGGCTCGAACCGATTCCGACTCTGGACGAATTGTTTGAGGCCTTTCCAGATACCAACATCAATATCGACCCAAAAAATGACCAAGTCGTGGAACCGCTCGTCAAGGTCATAGAGCGCCACGGTGCCCTTGGCCGGGTCTGCCTTGGCTCGTTCTCAGATCGACGACTGAAGCGCTGTCGTCGACTTCTGGGACCAGAGCTATGCACATCCGGCGGGCCAGTCGCCACCGCCCAGTTCCGCCTCGCAAACTTTGGTCTTGCTGCATCTCCGAACAAGATTGATTGTCTTCAAGTCCCGGTGCGTCAATCAGGAATTCTCCTGGTCGATAGACGCTTCATTGATCACGCTCACCGCCAAGGCCTGCAGGTCCATGTCTGGACCATTGACGATCCTGAAGAGATGCACCGTCTACTGGATCTCGGGGTCGATGGGTTGATGACCGATCGACCGATGATTCTGCGCGACGTTCTTATTGCAAGAAATGCTTGGGTTCAGTGAAACCACGAGTTGACACACTCCAGTCGGGACCCCGACTCTTAGGAACTCGGTGAACGTCGTCAACACCATCAGAATCTTCCTGCACTTGCTGGGTGTAGCCGGATGGGTGGGGGGACAGGTTCTTCTACTGGGCTTAATGCCGGTGCTCCGTCATATCGATTCTGAGGCGCCACGAATAGCAGCAGAGCGCTTCAGGAGGGTCGCTTGGCCCTGTCTCGCATTGGCTGTGATTACCGGAATTTGGGGTCTGGCCGAGGTCGACCTGTCGGTCCAGTCTGACGGTTACCTGTCGGTGCTGCTCGTCAAGCTTCTACTAGTAGGAGCGTCCGGTGCCTCAGCCGCAATTCACTCAATCACCCGGTCGGTGGTACTCCGCGGGGCAACTGGGGCAATCAGTTTCATGACGGCCCTAGGCGCACTGTTTCTAGGCAGCTCCCTAGTGGCGTAACCGAAAACCCACGCTGAAATAGCGACTTCTGTGGATATTCCTGTGGATGCATCCGGCTTACTTTGGGGAAATCTCTGATTTTTATGGGGATAACTGCTAAATGAGTTGACCGACACCCTTTCCTAGTGCACGCTGCCTGTACGCCGAACACGGCGAAAGGATACGGGACCGGATGGAACCGGACCACTGGAAGGATTAGGAGTCAAGGCTTCTGATCGGAAGGTGGAACGGGACCCTGGAAACGCCCTCAAGTTGTGTTCGGGGAGGACCGCAACCACGCTA
>CAWVUB010000040.1:0-18311 GCA_963933065.1 uncultured Acidimicrobiaceae bacterium
AAGATCAGACTTTTACGCCACCTGAGAATTTGTGGAAGCACCAATTCCGGTCCTTTTGAGATGCCGAGGTCAGTTTCTGGCGTACCGATAGCATCGTTCTCTGGCCGAATTCCTTGAATCCATCATCTGAGCCGACAGACGGTGGCCGCTGGGGAACCGAGAACGATGAGCGACAAAGTCCACGAACATCCCGAGATTGAGGTCGAGCAGGGCCATGTTGACCATGCCCATGCCTGTCTTGAGGCTGCTCGTGGTCGGGCTCTCGAACTCACCCACATGGTTGAGGTCGGCAGGGGTGGCACCAACCAGGCCCGCTTCGAACGCGAAGCCATTATCCAGTCGGTGGCAGCCCGGTTAGATCACCTCGACCTAGGCGATGCCTCTCTGGTTTTCGGTCGGATTGACCAGGAGCCCGATGCCGGTGGAGGGGTGTTCCATATCGGACGAGTTGGTGTCTGGGACGAGGAGCAGGAAATAGTAGTGGTGGATTGGCGGGCTCCGGTGGCTGAGGCCTTCTACCGTGCCACTGGTCCTGTCCCGATGGGTCTGCAAAGACGCCGTCACATCGTCAGTCGCCGCCGGACCGTACTAGGGCTTGAGGATGAACTCTTCGGCGACCTAGAACGTTTCCGAGATGGCACCCGTTTGAAGGGTGAGGGTGCTCTCATCGCCGCACTAGAGACGTCACGCACCGGACGGCTCGGCGACATCATTGGGACAATCCAGTCTGAACAGGACGACATCATCCGTGCTCCCATGGCAGGGGTCCACGCTGTCCAGGGTGGACCAGGTACCGGAAAGACCGTGGTGGCGCTTCATCGGGCGGCCTACCTGTTGTACACCTACCGTTTCCCGTTGGAGCGTCAAGGGGTTTTAGTTGTCGGGCCTAACCGACTATTTCTTGCCTACATTGAACAAGTTCTGCCCTCGTTGGGGGAGGCCGGGGTGACGTTAGCCACCGTGGGTGACGTGGTCGGCGGTGTCCGAATCGATGACCGTCGAGAGGTGGCTGAGATGGGGCGCCTCAAGGGTGACTTGCGCATGGTCGGGTTCATTGCCCGGGCGGTGCGGACCCGAGAGCGTGCGCTCCGGGCCGATCTGAGACTGGGTTACGGTTTGCAGTGGCTGTCCTTAACAGTTGAGGAGTCTCGTCGAATCGTGAAGGAGGCGAGGCGCCGCTACCGGACTCACAACGCGGCTCGCAAGTTTGTAGAGGCCGAGTTCTATCAGGCACTTGTGGTTTCCGGTCGAGATGATCTAGACCCTGTGGCAGTGCGTGAGCGGATTCGCAGAGAGCCTGTGGTCCGTGAGGCGTTGGAGTGGATGTGGCCGGTCCTAACCCCGTCGCAGTTACTCAACGACCTATTCGGGTCACGAGCGTTGATAACGGCCGCTGATCGGAGTCTTACTGCAGAACAAGTCGAGGCTCTTTTCCGACCCCGCTCTGAAGTGGCCGACGATGTGTTTTGGACTGCCTCTGATGCGCCCCTGCTTGATGAATCCCGAACTGTCCTTGGTGGTCGGCCCGGCCGTAAAGCTCAGGACGCTGTTCGAACCTATGGGCATATCGTCGTTGACGAGATCCAGGATCTCTCTCCAATGGATCTACGAATGCTGAGCCGGCGGTCACTGAATGGTTCCATGACCGTGGTGGGCGATATCGCCCAGGCCACTGGTTCATGGGCGCACGATGACTGGGATGGCATCCTTTTACACTTGCCCGACCGGAAGCCGGCGTTACGCCATGAACTCACTCTGGGCTACCGCATCCCGGGTCCGATGATGGACGTCGCCTCGCAGGTGTTGGCTGTGGCGGCGCCGGATCTGATCCCGCCCCGGTCGGTTCGGACTGATGGCGCGGCCCCCCGCTTTGTGGAGTTATTGGGCGGACAGGCCGAACAACTGGATGGACTCGTCGAGGTAGTTCGATCGGAGTTGGAGGCTGCTGGCACTGGGAATGTGGCCGTCATTGCGGCGGATAGCCATGTTGCCGATGTCGAGAGTGCTCTTGAGCGAGCTGGCGTACCTTTTGGACGTCCAACCCGCCGTGGGCTTGACTCTCCCCTAACGGTGGTGCCGGTGGGGCTGATCAAAGGTTTAGAGGTCGATGGGGCTGTTGTTTTCGAGCCGGCCCGCATCGTACGAGACCAGAGCCAAGGAATGCGGGCGTTATACGTGGCGTTGACCCGGGCCACGAAGCGGGTGGCGGTGGTCTACGCCGAGCCGCTCCCTGCTCCCCTCCGGAGCTGAATCTGTTTAGTCAGTGAAATTGGATCTCTCTGACTACCCCCCCTATTCGTGAGAGATGGCCTGTAATACGTTCATCCGTGAGGCTCGGCGGGCAGGGAGAATGGCTGCGAGCATCCCGAACAGCCCCGACACCACAAGGTAACGAAGCAGACTGGTGTAGGGGATAGACACGATATCGACAAATGATTTAGGGAGAGCAGCGATCGCTGCCAAGCCAAAGAGGACACCCATGGCCACTCCCAGCAAACCACCAAACAGGGCGATGATCACAGCCTCCCAGCGGATCATCCGGCGAAGTTGCCGGCGGGTCATACCGATGGCCCTTAGAAGTCCAAGTTCTCGGGTCCTCTCGTAAACCGACAAGGCCATGGTGTTGGCGATCCCAAGTACGGCAATCAAAAGTGACAAGCCGAGAAATACCTGGATGATCGACAGCAACTGGTCGAGTTGTTGCTCCTGGGCAGCGCGAAGTTCAGATCGGTCTTCCACCGTGACTTGTGGGTAGGCATCGGTGTAGGCCTCGACGGCAGCCCTAGACGCATTGTTGTCCGCTGCTTCTGGGAAAAGCACAGAGATCCAGGCAAGGGGTGCGGTTGGGAGGTATGAGTCGAAGACCGAGACGTCGACCACCCAGTTGCCTAGAAGGTTTGAATTCTCAAAGATTGCAGCGACAACTAATTCGTTTGTCCGCCCTCCTGGGAACTGGATCGCTATTGGATCGCCAATGGAGAGTCCGAGATCGGCTGCTGGGTCGACGTGGACCAGCACGCCGTTGGCACCCGCAAGAAATACTGAACCCTCAGTTATCTCAAGATTCATGTGTTGGTCTAGCACCGCTAGCTCGGCGGCTACGAGGTCTTCGAAGCCATCACCTATCTTCACCCCATTTAAAGTCCAGCGCATCGTCATTACTGACTCGATGAGGCCGGGCTTTTCGTAGGCAAGATTTTTTAGGTCCGAGCCGAGTTCGGTAGAGAAACCTGCTTGTGGGTTGAATGTCCCGGCATATACGAAGAGATCTGCTTCGACACTCTGATCAAGTGTGGTAAGAAAAGTCGCCTTTACGGAGTCGCTCACCACGGCCGCAAGGCTGACCAGAGCGAGGCCTATGGTCAGGGCGGCGGCGGTTGCGGCGGTTCGTCTTGGGGACCGTCGGGCGTTGTCGGTCGCCAGTCGGCCTGGGATTCGGTACACCTTGCGGATAGGCCACCCAAGTGCATTAGCCACTGGACGGGTGATTGCTGGGCTAAGCAGGTAGACACCCATGAATGCGGCGAGAGCGCCTCCACCGATTGCCACAAGTACTGATCGGGTAGGCATTTCGAGGGTCATGCCTACGGCGAGCGCCCCAATACCGCACAATGTCACTGCACCACCGACTATGAGACGCTGCCGTAGACCTGTTGGCGTGAGCCGTACGTCATCTCGCAATGCAGCGATTGGTGGGATCTGTCGGACTCGACGCGACGGTCCGATTGCAGAAAGAAGGGTGGCGCCAACTCCGACTACTGATGCCACGACGATGGTTCTTGGTCGGATGGGGATGGAGCCGGGTAAATTTCCAAATCCAATGTTTACGAGTACCCAAACGAGCAAAGTGGAGAGCAGATAGCCAGCAACGAGGCCGAGGGCGGTAGCGACTGTTCCGATGACGACTGCCTCCAGCCTCACGGATCTACTGATCTGGCGGCCTGTGGCCCCCAGCGCCCGCAGCAGAGCCAACTCACGAACCCGTTGTCCAATCACGATGGAGAAGGTGTTGTTGATTATGAACGCGCTAACTACTACAGCAATGACTGCAAAGCCCAGAAGCACTGAGGAGATGATGTTGATGAACTGGTCAAAGTCGCTCTGGTCTTCGGCGATCTTTGTTGCTGCCGTTACCACCTCCAATTTGACATCACCGAAAGCCGACAATTGCTGCTGTTGTTCCTCCGGCAGAGCCGAGAGTGCCAAGCGGAATTCGGCTGTAAGCGAGTCAAGACGTTGTTGGATTTCTGCGACCACCGCAGCCTGAGTTGCGTTGCCTTCAAGGTAGATCGAGATTTCGTCGTAGAAGCCAATCTTGTTGGCGATCTCCTGGGTGGTCTCTTCGTCGAAGAGACTTATGTTGGCGCCGAGATTCTTACTCTCGTCTGGGTCGCCGAAGTTGGCGGTACCTACAAGGACGAACTGGCGATTGCCGCCAGGCGAGCTGACTGTGTACGTCTCACCAATCGTGAACCCGTATGTGTCTGCCGTCAGGTTGTCGAGCATGAACTCGCCGACGGTGGTCGGATCCAACATTGAGCCAGTGCGGAGTGGGGCTCTGCCGTCAGTAATGAAGAGTTGAAAACTCTCTTCAACTCGGTCTTCATCCCCGTAATCAGCCCCTTCGGGCACTCCGTAGTTGAAGCCGAATTGCGGCGCCCCACCGTTGGTATCGATTGCCGTGAGTTCGCCGTTCTCATCGGTGTACAGCGGGATTACGTTCCAGGCCTGGACCGCCGGTGCAACGACCTGTACGTCTGGAGCGTCTATTAATACATCTAGAACCTCTTCCGGGAGAGGAAGACGGTTAAACCGGTCAGCGCCTTCTTCGATCGATGTTCGCACGACGAGGTCAATGTCGCCGCTGATGTCAGTGGCGAGTTCGTCGAAACTGTCTCGGAGGCGGTCGGTCAGGAAGAACGACGTGGAGAGGAATGCAACACCCAGCACCACGGCCAAGGTGGTAAGAGCGAAGCGCAGTTTGCGCCGCGTGATATTCCTAAAAGTGAGTCGGAACACTTGTTCAGCCGCCGATGGCCTTGATTCGATCGAGAATCTGGTCAGCATCGGGGTTGGTCATCTCGTCGACGATCTGACCATCGGCTAGAAACAGCACGCGGTCGGCCATTGCAGCGGCACCAGCGTCATGGGTGACTACCACGAGTGTTTGGCCGAGGTTGTCCACGGCACCTCTTAAGAAGCTAAGGACCTCGCCTCCAGTTACCGAATCGAGGTTGCCAGTTGGCTCGTCAGCGAAGACGATCTCTGGTCTGCTCACAAGTGCTCTAGCAACAGCAACGCGTTGCTGTTGGCCACCCGACAACTCATCTGGCCGATGCTTTAGGCGGTTTTGGAGACCGACTGTCTCAATAATGTTGTTCATCCAAGCGGTGTCAGGCTTCCGCCCGGCTAAGTCCAGTGGCAGTGTGAGGTTCTCCTCAGCGGTGAGGGTGGGCAGCAGGTTGAATGACTGGAAGACGAATCCAACCTTGTCGCGCCGTAGCAGAGTCAGATCCTTCTCTGAGAGGCTGCCTAACTCCACGTCGCCGATTTCCACAGTGCCCGAAGTGAGTTCGTCAAGACCTGCGGAGCAATGCATAAGAGTTGATTTACCTGAGCCTGATGGGCCCATGATGGCAGTAAATCGCCCCCTTTCGAACTCGACGTCGACCCCATCCAAGGCCCTCACCTCAGTGTCAGCAGTTCCATAAATCTTGCTCCCACTTGTCATGCGGGCCGCTGCAGTTCCGGTGATGGAGGTCCTCATAGGGAAACCCTACGGGTCCGGGATAAGGGGCTGTCAATTTGAAGAGGATGAGTAAAGGTTTTGTGTCAAACGACCACGTTTGGCACAATTCAACATCACTTGGAGTCGGATTCTGCTCCCATTTCGTGCTGTGATAGACCCATGGCTAATGGAGCAGATCCGGATGGGGTACCCGACGCAATTGAAAGACGTGTTGATGGTCGGACCGTTGCTCTCCGGCCGGCTAGGCGGGCCGATCTCGATCGCATGCATGAGTTAAACAACGCCGCAGTGCCCTCGGTAAACGATCTGACCATTGAGGAGATGGCCTGGTTCTTAGAGGTGTCATGGTGCTGCTTAGTGGCAGAGGTGCTGCCGGAAGCCAGCAACCATGGGGGAAATCGTTTAGTGGTGGGATTTCTGGTAGGGCTCGATGGGCCAGTTGTGCCCTATGGGAGCCTCAACTACGAATGGTTCTGTGAGCGATACGACCATTTTCTATATGTAGACCGGGTAGTGGTCGATCCGTCCGCGTACCGACTCGGTGTGGGTCGGGCCTTCTACGAGGCGTTTGTGGCTACTGCTGACGGTCACAGCCACCTTTGCGCTGAGGTAAATACTCTGCCGCGCAATGATCGTTCGCTGGCCTTCCACGACGCTATGGAGTTTGACCCCGTCGGTTCCCGGTCGGATAAGGAGTCAGGAAAGACCGTACGGATGTACGCGCTGGGAGTCTGAGGGGCGCCTAATTAGAGGCGTTATTCGCTGACGACGGTCGTGCCTGCCGGTCTACGGCCAGTGGACCCACACGACCAGCATGGTTCCGTCGGATCACCCCGCCATGCGACTTCGCACTCTGGACAGACCAGACCAACCCAGTTGGCTGGTTCAGCGGGAGCACCTTGTCGAAACGTTGGGTTTCGACGGAGTGGCCCGTTGCGCAGCGGATGGTCCAGCGACGGGTCCAGAACCTGATGATCCAATCTTCGCGGCGGTGTCGGCAATTGTGCCATGCGCGGCACCGTAGCGAAGGCGCGCTCGTCGCTGGGTGACCCTGCGGCCTAATCGCCGTAGCCTCGGCCTCGGCCTTGTGCCGAACCGATAACCCGTAGGCCTAGGAGGCCCCATGTCTGATTTGATTCCCGAAGCTGACGGATCTAGCGAGCGGCGGACCAAGTTTCCCGCAGCACCGCTGATGGTCATTGACCCTAAGAAGACCTACACCGCCGAGATGGTCACCTCCATGGGTTCGATGACTATCCACCTAGACCCCATCGCTGCCCCCCAGACGGTTAATAACTTCGTCTACCTGGCACGCTGGCATTACTTTGATGGTCTCATCTTCCATCGGGTCATCAACGGTTTTGTTATCCAGGGCGGATGCCCAGAGGGTTCAGGCAGGGGCGGTCCTGGCTACCGCTTTGATGACGAGTTACCCAAGCCCGGCCGCTACGAACTTGGCTCACTGGTCATGGCCAACGCCGGCCCCGATACCAACGGCAGTCAGTTCTTTGTGATTACCGGTCCCAACGGAGTTGGCCTACCACCGTCCTATGCCCTGTTTGGGAAGGTCATTAAGGGACTCGAGGTGGCCACGAATATTCAGGAAGTTCCAACGAACAACAGTGATCGCCCAGATACCGATGTGGTAATCGAATCAGTGGTTATCAAGGAGGCAGACTGATGGACATCAAGAGTGTGGCCGTGGTCGGTGGGGGCCAGATGGGTGGAGGCGTGGCTGAATTGTCAGCCAAAGCCGGACTACCTACCATCGTGAGGGAGGTTTCCCCAGAAGCAGCTGAACGTAGTCGGGCCGGAATCCAGAAGTCATTGGACCGGGCACTAGAGCGCGGCAAACTCGAAGAACCAGCTCACGCGGCGGCACTCGACAACCTCACGTTCACCACCGAAATCGCCGACTTGGCGGATTGCGACCTAGTTGTCGAGGCGGTTGTTGAGTCCCTAGACCTCAAAGCTGAGATCTTTCAGGAGCTAGACGAAGTGATCGTCTCGCCGGATGCCATCTTGGCTACTAACACCTCGTCGATCCCAATCATCGATATTGCCATGGTCACGAAGCGTCCTGAGCAGGTAATCGGTCTGCACTTCTTCAATCCGGCGCCGGTAATGAAGTTGGTAGAGATCATTCCGTCAGTGCGGACTGATGAGAGGGTCACAGCCACAACCACTGCTTTTGCCACCAATGTGTTGGACAAAGTGGTGGTAGCAGCGAAAGATCGGGCCGGTTTCGTGGTCAATATGTTGCTGGTGCCGTATTTGAATGCGGCGATGCGGATGTATGCCGATGGACACGCGTCGGCTGCTGATATCGACAATGGCATGAAGTTGGGAGCTGCTCATCCAATGGGTCCCCTCGAACTCAGTGACATGATTGGGCTAGACACCATGGTGCTGGTGGCCGAGACCTTGTTCGCTGAATACGGAGATGACTTCTACTTGCCACCGCCGCTGCTTAAGCGAATGGTGGCTGCAGGACACTTGGGCCGTAAGACCGGAAAGGGCTTCTACGAGTATTCCTGAGCGTTTGCGACACTGTTGCATCTCAGAGATTCTGAGAGTCCGGCCTACCGTCTTTGATCCCCATGGCCAGCCATGCGGCGGCTAGGCCGGCACCAGCGGCTGCCAGATGCAGCACCAAGAACCGGGTCCCGCTCATGGAGTCGGCCATTACTGCGGTCAGCACGGTGATTCCGATTGCCGCGCCGATCTGTTGAAGCATGTTCATGGACCCACTAGCGATGCCGATGTCGGCATCCCCAGCAGCCAAGGTGACGGAATTTGCCACCGTGGGGCGGATGTAACCGCTCCCCGCGCCGGCGATCATCGCTCCACCTAGGAACATTGGGAGCCAACGTTGCTGGGCACCTATTCCGGCTAGCAGCATGGCCACCGAGAACACGATCATTCCAGTCACGGCCACCCGTCGAGCCCCGTGCTTCGGGTCATGGTGGCTACCCAGTCGGGCACAGAGGGCGAAGGAAAGGGGGCGGGGAAGCATCGCCAACCCGATGACGGTTGGGCGGAACCCCCAGCGCCGCTCCAGCAGGAATGGCGCCATTACCAGTGCGCCCATGTAGCCAGATTGCAAAACGGCTTGGGCAGCTATGGGGCGGGTAAAGGCTTTCCGACGTAACAGATCCGGTGGCAGGAGTGGAGCGTCAGACCGGGTCTCAATAGCGACAAAGAGTCCGAGACTGACCGGTGCTAGCACCCCAGCAGCCAGGACAATTGAGTTTGTCCAACCCCAGATAAGGCCTCGGTTAATGGCGATAAGGAGCCCCCCGATGCCTATGCCTAGAGTGATTGCGCCAGGGACATCGAAGCGAATTCCAGAACGCCGAGATGTTTCTGGGGCGACGAACAATCCAGCGATGAGGGCCAGGCCGACGGTCGCCGCCTGGACCATAAACAGCGCTCGCCAACCCAACCACTCGATAAGTGGGCCTCCAGTGACCACGCCGAGGGCTGGTGAAAGGGCGACCACGGCCGCCCAGATCCCCAGCGTCCGGGTGCGTTCACGATGCGGGAAAGTCGACAGGATCATTGCCATAGCCGACGGTCCTGATGCCGCCATGGCTGCCTGGGCAAGGGTCCGTAGCACGATCAGCGATGTGATGTTCCAGGCGAGCGAGGTAGCGAGACCCAGAACAGTGCCCAGTGTGAAGCTAACGAGATAGGTCCGGCGATGGCCGTAAAGGTCACCGACCTTGCCGACAATCGGGGTTACTACTGCGAAGGCCAGCATCGGTGCGGCAATGACCCACGTGATGGTGTCATCGGTTGTTCCTAGATCGCGGGCGATCCGGGGGAGCGAAGCCGACAAGACAGTGACCGGGTAGCTACCAGCGGCCGTGCCGAACAGCGTGGCGATTAAGACGAGCCGGCGGTAGTCGGGTCGGCGATGAATCCGTTCCCGTACGCCATGGAGACTTCGATCACGGGTCTGGGTGCCCTCGTGACTGGCGGACTCGGTCATCACTATCGACCCTAGGGGTGTTGTCCAGCAGTTCCCTAGTGGCGTCTGGTGGCTACGGTCACCTGTCGTGACGGATATGCGATTGCCGCCGGTAGGAGTGCAGCAGCAGCCGTTGGTGGGATTGGTGGTGAACCCGCGTTCAGGCACTGATGTGCGTCGTGCAGTGGCTGCTGCAGGCGCTGTCACCATCGAGGACAAGGCCAACATGGTTCGACGTGTCGTATTGGGCGCCCGCGAGGCTGGAGTCAATCGGTTCGTCGTGCACAACGACACACATCGGATAGTGCAGCGGGCGACCGAAACCATGCGGGGCCTGGATCTCCACTGGCTAGACCACCAGATGACCTTCACTGAGGAGGACACGGTGACAGCGGTAACTGCTATGCGGGACTTGGGATGTGGGGTCGTTGTGGTACTTGGTGGTGATGGGACCAACCGCGCTGCGGCCCGTGCATGGCCAGACCTGATTGTGGTCCCCCTGTCCACTGGGACCAATAATGCGTTTCCGTTGTCAGTCGAAGCCACCGTGGCTGGGGCGGCTGCCGGCCACGTGGCCACTGGGCGTGTGCCCGTCGGACTACTTCCCGTATCTGGTGAGCTTGTTGGGGATCCCAGCGAGGTGGTTCACCGGGCGATGGTTGTACGGGTGCGGCCCGACGGAGCGATGATGCCTGACGACCTTGCTCTGGTCGATGCGGTAGCCGTTAACGATCCGTACCTCAGATCGTTCGAGTTGTTTGAGCCGGCCAATCTGCGAACAGCGGTGTTGTCTAGAGCTGATCCAGCAGCCGTAGGTTTTTCAGGGGTGGGTGGCCTGATTGAGCCGGTGGCACCGGAGGACGACGCTGGCCTTTTAATCCGCTTTGGCCCACCCGAAGACTGTGATCGGGTATTGCGGGGACCGACCGCACCTGGGCACTATGCCGATTTAGGTCTCAGTGAGGTTCGGCGTCTAGCGCCCGGTGAGGAGGTGGCAGTTGATGGGCCTTTATTACTGGCCTTCGATGGAGAGCGCAAGCGGCGGTTGATGGCTGGCGAACGCGTCTACCTTTCGGTGGTGCGAAACGGGCCGTGGGTGGTCGACGTTGCTGCTGTAATGGCCAATGTTGCAACCCGGGGTGTCTACGTGAAGAGGATTGAAACTTGAATTGGGCTCATGGGGCTTTGAGCCTCTTTAAGGCCTAGTTCGACAGGAGCTCTGCCACTTGACTCAACTCTTCTACGACAAGGAAATCCACACTGGCCAACTCGGCGGGGTCGGGCTCCTCGAGCACCCAAGTCGTTGTGTGAGGCACATGGAATGCTCGCCCACCAATAGCCAGCACGGGTAATACGTCAGACTTCACTGAGTTACCCACCATGGTGAAGTCGACTGGGTCTATCTGATGGTGGGCCAGTATCTTCCGGTAGGTGTCGGGATTCTTCTCGGGGAGGACCTCAACCCGCCAGAACCGATCAGCCAGGCCGCTGCGCTGGACCTTGTCAAGTTGATCGACTGGATCACCCTTGGTTATGAGTAGCAACCGATGCGTGGAGCCGAGCACGTCCAAGGCTTCGGTCACCCCGCTAAGCAACTCGATTGGATGGGCCATCATCTGGTGGCCCCAGTCGACAATGTTCGCCAGCGACCAGGCGTCTATGGCACCGTCGGAGATTTCAACAGCGGTGACCACCATGGACAGGACAAAGCCCTTGATGCCGTAGCCGTGGCGAGCAATGTTTATTCGTTCAGTAGCCAAGAGAGCGGCGTCGGTGGCGTCGCTGTTAGCCCACGGAGTCATTAGGTCGCGAAAGCGTTGTTCCACCTCATGGAACCGTTCCTCGTTCTCCCATAGGGTGTCGTCGGCATCGAGACCAAGCACCGGGAGCATGCTGGAAAGCCTACGGGCTGGCCCCAATGGTGATGAGACGAGGTGTCCCCATCGCGCCGGGAGTCCGGAAGTACCTTGGAGCCGATGCGAGATCTGTGTATGCGTTCAGCCTGTCTGGGAACGGCTGACGTCCTGGTAGTTATGGACGTCGCCGAATTGACATTTACCATCCGTGATCTTGATGAGGTAGATGGGCCAGGCGCCGTAGTGCTGTGTGCGACGCATATAGATCGTCTCCGGGCCCCTGTGGGATGGGACTTGGTGGATACCCGAGGCATTGGCTCGGTTATCCCGATGCCCGAGCGCCCCGTGACCACTGACGAGGCAGTCAATTTGGCCAAAGAGGTGCTAGGCCCGATTGCTGACGTAGAGCCCATCCGACCGAAAGTGGCTATGCACCCTCTGGAATTGGTCCGCACTGCTGTGGCCGAGCCTCCCGAAGGTTTGGTTCCCGACACGGAGGAGACGCCGCTACTCGCCCGAGCATTTCTGGGCGTCCATCGACATCCTGCAGCGGGCCCCACGGACGCCCCTGCCGATCCATTCTCCGGTCACGACTGGGACCAAAGCGATGTGTTTGATGAGCCCCAAGACCAGCCGAGGCTCGATCCACCAACTGGTGACGATTGCGTGGGCCAACTCACCTTCGGTGGCGAGCCGGACGCCTGACCTGGCGACGCCCGATGGCGTCTGGATACCTGTTCTCAGTAAGGTCGATTGGCTTAAACGCCCTGAGCGTCCTAAGCATCGGGGTGGGCTTTGGTCTTTCGGCTTGTGCTTCAGAAGATGCAGAGTTAGTGGATCAATTGTTCGGGGAGTCACCTGAGGCGGTGGTCGGCTCTCCATCCGATCTGACCACGTCTTCCCTGGTGTCGACTTCTTTTCCGTCAATCTCCGTTTCTGTGACTACCAGCGCTCCAATTTCCGTTTTGGAGCCCACGAGACCAGAACAGTCAACTATTCCAAGCACGACGTCAACTATCCCAACCACGACGCCAATAACTCCGGATACGACCGTTGCCAATCCTGGATGGCCCGGGGGCGCATGGGTGGACCCGGCGTCGATAGGTCAGCCCTGGGGTTCAGTTCCCGGGGTCCTGACTTTTCGAGGATCACCGACCCGTAGTTGGCACGGCGCAGGACCGGTTCCGAAAGACCCGGTTGTGGCGTGGCGCTATCCCCGGGACCGTAAGCTCTGCTCGCTATCCACGGTGGGTGACAAGGAAAAAGAGTGGTGCGGTGTCGGCTGGACCGGACAGCCGGCGGTATTTGAGCGCGACGGCCACCTGTGGGTGATATTTGGTGCCTACGACGGACAGGTCCACTTCGTAGATGGGGTGACTGGCGCACCACGGTTACCACCTCTGCCTACGGGTGATCTCGTCAAGGGATCAGTGACTGTTGACCCAGACGGCTACCCGCTGGTCTATGTGGGATCCCGAGATGACCTCCTCAGGGTTGTGGCCTTCGACCGTGCCGAACCTGCGGTGTTGTGGAGCCTGCATGCCGGGGATTCTGGTCAGCCGCTGTGGAACTCGGATTGGGATGCCGCTCCGTTGGTACTCAACGACCATTTGTTTGCGGCTGGGGAGAATAGTCGGTTCCACGTGGTGCGACTCAGGAGGAGTTATGACCAGGACGGCCTGGTGGCCGTCGACCCGGAGTTGGTGTGGTTCACCCACGGGTGGGACAACCAGTTGATTGCTGATGCGGGGTACAACCTTTCTATCGAAAATTCACCGGTGGTGATAGGTGACACTTTGTGGTTTGCTAATTCTGGCGGACTCGTGCAGGGGTGGGACATCACTGGATTGGCTGATGGAGTCCAGCCGCACCGGACGTTCCGTTTCTGGGTTGGGGACGATGTCGATGCCACGTTGGTGCCCGATGCTGACGGGTTTCTATACGTGGCCGTCGAGTATGAACGAGAGACCGAGCGTTCCAAAGAACTGGGCCAACTAGTGAAGTTGGATCCCTCTAAGCCTGATGACCCTGTCGTGTGGTCGGTCCACGCCCGATCCGAAGCACCGTCGGGGATCTGGGCTACACCGTCGATACACCGTGATTTAGTGGTGGTAGCCACCGATGACGGCGAGGTACTGGGTATCGATCGGGCTAACGGGTCTGTGCGGTGGCGGTTTGGTTTACCTCAGCCGTTGTGGTCTTCACCGACGATCGTCGACGATGTCCTACTTATTGGTGATTGTGCGTGGGCCGGAAATATGTCGGCGTTTGATGTCTCAGATACGTCACAAGTTCCCCCTCTCTTATGGGAGGTAGCCACGGGGGCATGCGTGGAAGCGTCCCCGACGGTGTGGAAGGGCACCGTTTACTTCGGCTCCCGCGATGGTTGGATGTACGCCCTTCGAGATCGTTACGGAGGCTAGGACAAAATGCTGGTCGAGTAAGTCGGCAAGGACTGGCTGGTTCCTGCCGGCCGGTTCGGGGAGAAGGGCAAGCGCTGGGTAGGTTCGCTATACCCCGGATCCGTCGGGGAATCCAAGCGAGTTGGGAGCAACCATGGCCGAGGTCACCGAAGCTGAGATTCGGGAGATGACGCAGGGATTGATGGCCGATGTCCCGCCGGATCAGGTCGACCAGTTCGAGTTTCGGGGAGCGCAGTTCGACCGAGGGCTGGCTCTCGTGCAGTTTCCTGAAGGCTTGGGGGGTCTGGGTTTGTCTAGCCGGCGCCTTCAGACCGTAGTCGACGGTGAATTACGAGCGGCTGGAGTGATGTACCACGATCTCAATATCAACCCGATTGGAATCGGTATGGGCGCGCCGGTGGTGCTGACCTATGCGTCAGATGAGCAAAAGCACCGACTCCTGCGGCCTATGTACACGGGTGAAGAGGTTTGGTGTCAGTTATTCAGTGAGCCGGGGTCCGGTTCGGACGTTGCGGGACTTTCGACTCGGGCAGTGCGTGACGGCGATGAGTGGATTGTCAACGGTCAGAAAGTGTGGACCACGTTGGCGCACGTATCGCGGTGGGGGATGCTCGTGGCCCGCAGTGATCCTGATCAACCCAAACACAAGGGCCTGACCTACTTCCTTTTAGACATGGAGTCCGCTGGTGTCGACGTACGTCCTTTGCACCAGATCACTGGTGAGGCAGAGTTCAACGAAATCTTCCTTACTGATGTGCGTATCCCCCATGAACGGGTTTTCGGTGAGGTTGGAGGGGGCTGGGCCGCAGCAGTGACCACCTTGATGAACGAGCGAGTGGCCTTAGGTGGTGGTGTGCCCAAGAAGGGCACTGGCTCCATCGGTGACCTCGTCAAGTTGTGGGGTGAACGGAAAGGCCAGTTAGACCCAGTTGCCCATGACGTGATGCGCGACCGGGTGGCGGACTTGTGGAGTCAGTCTGAAGCGCTCCGGCTCACGAATTGGCGTGCTCGGGAGACTTCTAAGTCGGGGAACCCGGGACCTGAAGGTTCGGTCACCAAACTGATGTCAGCTGAGATCAACCAGCGGGTCTACGAAGCCTGTATGGATCTGCTGGGTGCTGACGGAATGGTCTACGAGGCCGGATACGAACGCAAGCGTCCTACTGGTCTTCGGGGGCCAGGTACCCACCCCAGATACGGGTTTCTGCGGTCCCGGGCCAACACCATTGAGGGCGGCACATCTGAGGTCATGCGCAATATTCTCGGCGAGCGGGTTCTTGGGCTTCCAGGTGACGTGCGGGTCGATAAGGATGTTTCGTGGGTGGAGGTTCCCAGGAACTAGGCCCAAGACCAGGCCTCCTGTCGGGCCGATTGGTGGGGCTGAGCTTCCTTCCAATCTTGAATCCAGAAGGGAGTTCTAGCCCCAGCGCCAGGTGGTCGCTGACGCTGTGTCTTCTAGAGCGACCCCCCGAGCTGAGAGTTCGGCTCGGATGCGGTCAGCCTCAGCGAAGTCCTTCCTCGCTTTTGCTGCAAGTCGTTGGTCAACCAGAGCATCGATTTCGTCTTCGGTGTCGACGGTATTGGTTGGTGTCCCTATCCGACCTAGCTGTAGTCCGAGGACGCCAGTTAGTTTCAGAACTGCCGCAGCGAGCGAGGCGGCAGAACTTTCGTCCTCAGCGTCCAGAGCCCGATTGGCGTCGCGAACTGCGTCAAACACCACTGCTAATGCCTGTGGGGAGCCGAGGTCATCGTCCATAGCATCTTGGAACCGAGCCACTACATCGGAGTCCGGTTCGGATTCTGGGAGGTCTGCTGAAGCCATCCGATCGGCAAACTTGTCAAGTCGTGCCAGGGCGGCGGTTGATTGGTCGAGCGTGGTTGAAGCAATCTCCATAGTGCGTCGGTAATGAGTTTGGAGCACGAGTAGGCGTAGCGCCCGTGGATCCCAGGTGTCTAGGAGGTCCGCCAAAGTGGTGAAGTTTCCCAAGGACTTAGACATCTTTTCGCCATCAACTTGAACCATTCCGTTGTGGATCCAGCAGCGGGCGAACTGGCGGTCACATCCCAACGCTTCGGCTCGTTCATTCTCATGGTGTGGGAAGACCAGATCGTCTCCACCGCCGTGGATATCGAACCCGTCCCCCAGTAGGTGCAGCGACATGGCCACGCATTCGATGTGCCAACCAGGGCGACCCGGTCCCCAGGGTGATTCCCAGGTCGGCTCACCGGGCTTGGCAGCCTTCCAGAGGGCAAAGTCCAGCGGGTCTACTTTGCCTTCGTCAACCTCAACTCGAGTTCCCGCACCCTCACGGAGATCACTGATTGACCGTCCGACCAAAGCCCCATATGCCTCAAGTCGATCAACGTCGAAATACACACCTGAGTCAGTGGTATAGGCCATTTCACGTTTAATTAGTTGACCGATGACCTCGACCATATGGTCAACGTACTCAGTGGCACGGGGCCGTAGGTCCGGGTGGGTGACGTTGAGTCGATCCATTAATTCAATAAAGGTTGCTTCGTATCGTCCGGCAACCTCCGGTTCGGTTATTCCTTCTTCGTTGGCCCGGTTAATGATTTTGTCGTCGATATCGGTGATGTTGGATACAGCATTGACTTCATAACCTGACCAGTTCAGATGTCGAACCAAGATGTCAAAAGCCAGCATGCTGCGGGCGTGTCCAAGGTGGGGAACGTCGTAGACGGTGGGGCCACACCAATAAATAGAAGCCTTGCCCTCATCGCGAGGGGAAAAGTCGAGTTTGTCCCCGGTCAGACTGTCGGTGAAGCGAAGCACTTGTTCAGGATAGAGCCCACCCGGGGTGGCTCGACTGTGGTTAGCCGTAGCGTCGGAGCTGTGGTGATGAACGATTAGGACTGAGGAAGGCTGACGTCTAGGCGGATGCCTAGCAGCCCTGCTGCTTTGGCTAGTCCGGATGCCGCCGCCGCGTCATCGCCCGTACCGGCGATGATCTCGCTAGCTAATAGGTCAATCGCATCTCGCGCTGTTGCTGTATCGAGGTCGTTATCTAGGGCTGCTCGCACGGTGGCCAATGTGGGAGCCGGGTTTGGGCCTTTGGGGAACTGAGCGGCTTTGACGAGTCGGTCGAGTCGAGTAATGGCGTCGTCGATTTCGTAGTCGAACCACTCGAATCCGGCCCGGTAGTGGTGGGCCATGAGGGAAAGGCGAATGGCCCGGGGGTCGTGCATCCGTCTCAGGTTTCGAACAAAAACCAGATTGCCGAGCGATTTGGACATCTTTGTTCCTTCGTAGGCAACCATGCCGACGTGCATCCAGTGTCGGGCGAATGTTTGACCTGTGGCTGCCTCGCTCTGGGCGGCTTCGCACTCGTGGTGGGGGAAGGTCAGGTCATCACCACCGCCATGAAGATCGATTGTTTCGCCTAGGGCGGTGATGGCCATAGCCGAGCATTCAATATGCCAGCCGGGTCTACCCGGCCCAAAAGGCGATTCCCATGAGGGCTCGTCCGTAGTGCTGGGCTGCCAGAGTACGAAGTCGAGCGGGTTACGTTGCCGAGGATCATCAGGATTTCCTCCCCGCTCAGCGGCATAGGTCGTCATCGTGGCTTCGTCGTATCCGGTCAGTGAGCCAAACTTCTTCCAGGTGGCGACATCAAAAAAGGTGGTGCCGTCCACTTCGTAGGTGTGGCCGTTTGCCTCGAGGCGGCTGATCAGGGAGAGCATGGCGTCAATTGAGCCAGTGGCGGTGGGCTCTGACCATGCGGGCCGTAGGTCGAGGGCTGTTATGTCTGCGTGGAAGAGATCCATCTCGCGTGCCGCCAGTTCGAGGAAGTCAATACCGAGTTCTCGGGCCTTCGGCAGAATCGAGTCATCGACGTCTGTGACGTTGCGGACCATACGGACCTCGTGGCCAAGGTCCTCGAGTCTGCGTATAGCCAAGTCGAAAGTCAGATAGGTGAAGGCGTGCCCGAGGTGGGTGGCGTCGTACGGCGTGATGCCGCACACGTAAACGCTTACGGTTGGACCTGGCTCAAAGGGAACTATTTCCCCACGGACAGTGTCGTACAAGCGCATCCCCATGGTCAGCGAAGGTAGCGGGCGAAATCGTTAACCGCTGTTATCGGTTGTGTCAGACCCACTCTTAGGGGGTGTTTAGTGTTCGTTGACTCCATACACAGATGGACTTGTGGTCACTTAATTAGACCATGGCGCCCTCGACAGGAATCGAACCTGTGGCCTACCGCTTAGGAGGCGGTCGCTCTATCCGACTGAGCTACGAGGGCGAGGGAGGCGCGTTATGTGGCGCGTTACTGCCGGTAACGGTCTTC
>CAWVUB010000041.1:0-17580 GCA_963933065.1 uncultured Acidimicrobiaceae bacterium
TGGCCCTAACATCCGACCGTCGGCTTTTCAATGAGCATCAGCAAACTGATTAAGCAAAGAACCATGACTATGCGCTGGTTAGAGGAGCAAAGGGGGTGGTGGCGCCTTGTACAGAGGTCCTCCTCTGAGAGGATGATGGGGACGCATCACTCCTCTGAGCGATGGTCTTTGTGGTCGAGATCAACTACCCGGAATAGGGGGTACTTGAATGGTGACCCGGTGTGGAGGATCATCAGGTGTGGCACTTACGCAGCGAGACCGAGACATCCTGGACTTTGAGCGCTCGTGGTGGACTGCTACCGCGCCCAAAGACGTGCAAATACGGGAGCGGTTTGAACTCTCGGCTACCCGCTACTACCAGTTGCTTGTGGAGATGCTCGACACTGAGGATGCCATGGCCTACGACCCGTTAGTTGTGCGCCGCCTTCAGCGTCAGCGTGATCGGCGGCGTCGGTCCCGGATCGAGTCTCGGGCAATCGAGGAAGACGGGACTCAATGAATACCCGCCGGAGTGCTGGGCTCAGTCCTAGTAACGCTGCTGCGGCCCCTCGGGCCTTTCTGATGATCGCTATCGCTGTGGTCATCGGCCTTGTCCTACTCTGGAAGGGCCTTGACTCTTCGCCGGGCACGGTGGCGCCTGCGGTCAGAGATGCGACTGTGGCTGGTTCCTCTATCGGCGAGGACCTAACCGACGAGACACAACCGGACGTTGGTAGCGGTACACCAACAGACTTAGTGACCACTAGCGCAGCGGAACCGGCGATTACGACCACGACCACGGAGATTCCTCGGCCTACGCGTCCCCCCAACGAAGTGAAGGTTTTGGTGGCCAACGGTTCGGGTGTATCTGGAGCAGCAGGCAAGGTCACCGACATGCTTAGCCCACTTGGGTGGGCTATGGAGTCTCCGGCGAACGCCGACAAGACGTCAGTCAGCAGGATCTATTACAAGTCCAGTTATTCCGTCGACGCCAACACAATTCAGGAGTATTTCGGCGAGGACCCAGACATCATTTTGGATTTCCCAACGGGTGGTTTAGATGTCCCTGATGGGACTCTTGATCGGGTAGAAAACGCTGACATCGTTATCATTCTTGGA
The DNA here is from genome assembly GCA_963933065.1 of uncultured Acidimicrobiaceae bacterium. Lineage (GTDB taxonomy): Bacteria > Actinomycetota > Acidimicrobiia > Acidimicrobiales > MedAcidi-G1 > UBA9410. The sequence continues at coordinate 1,099 of CAWVUB010000041.1, forward strand.
TCTGACTTGGCTATTCAGGGCGGCTGACTCCCGGTCACTTCTGGTGATCTGTGAAGGACTAGCCCCCAAATAAGTACTGGAAACTCCTATGAAGTTGGTTGCTGCCCCAGACAAGTTCAGGGGAACCGCCACGGCCCGTGAGGTGGCGGCGGCAATTAGTCGCGCTGCCACAACTGCCGGCGCCGACTGTCGTGAGGTACCCATGGCTGACGGTGGTGAAGGTCTGCTCGACGTATTGGGTGGCCCGGATCAAAGCACAGTGGTTACTGGCCCACTGGGTGATCCCGTTCAGGCAGGTTGGCGTCTCAATAAAGGTACTGCTGTAATTGAGATGGCCAGGGTGGCTGGCCTGGAGTTGGTTGGAGGTCCCACTACAAACCGCCCGTTAGATGCCAGCACCACCGGTGTCGGTGAGTTGATTCTGGCTGCAGTGGAGTCTGGTGCTCACCGGGTGATCGTCGGGGTGGGTGGATCGGCTACCACAGATGGGGGTCTGGGTGCGCTCAACGCCATGGGTCCACAGGCTCGTTATCGGGGTGTGGAACTGCTTGTGGCCTGCGATGTGCGAACTCGCTTCACTGACGCTGCTGCGGTTTTTGGCGCTCAGAAGGGGGCCACAAAGGCACAGGTCCGAATGCTGACCGGCCGCCTTGAACGACTAGTGCAGGTCTATTCCGAGCGCTTCGATATTGACGTTTCGACTATGACCCGGGCTGGTGCGGCCGGTGGTCTAGCCGGTGGTCTAGCCGCGATAGGTGCCGAACTGATTGATGGAATTGATCTGGTGGCGGAGGAACTCCGTCTCGACGAACACGTCGCCGACGCCGACCTTGTGGTCACCGGTGAGGGGTGGTTAGACAGGAACTCCTACGACGGGAAGGTTGTCGGAGGTGTTGGTTTCTATGCCGCGGCGGCCAGCGTGCCACTGTTGGTGGTAGTTGGTGGTGCAGAGCCGGAGGTGGCTGGTCGGCCTGAGGTGGTTTCTTTGTCGGCTCGGTTCGGGATGGCTCGGGCTATGGCCGAGCCTGCGGCTCTGGTGGAGATCGTCGTGGGTGAGGCTCTAGCCCGTCGATAGCGTGTGGACAATGTCTGTCACTGTCCGTATCCCCACCACCCTCCGTCCGTTGACCTCAGGGCAGTCGGAGGTCGCTGTTGAGGCCGGCACCGTGGGTGAGATTCTGTCGGCTCTAGACGCCGCTCACCCGGGTTTTACTGAGCGCATAACTGATGAGTCTGGTTCCCTTCGACGCTTCGTGAATGTTTTTGTGAGTGATGAGGATGTCCGCTTTTTAGATGGTCTCAGAACCGTTGTTCCCGAAAATGGAACTGTGGCTATTGTCCCAGCCGTGGCCGGTGGATGAACTGGGCACAGGGCGAAGTCTGAATTGAGACCGATCAGCTCGCCGCCCACGTTGGAAAATCTCTAATCCGCTGGTTGGATTGGCACTCGCAGCAAGAGAGTGCCAGCGGTCGCTCTTGTGCACCGCTGTTCCACCCGATCGACTAATTCACCCACCGAATACATGACTGAAAGGTATTCCTGATGGCGAAAATCATCACTTTCGACGAGACAGCTCGCCGAGCCCTTGAAAAGGGTATGAACCAGCTGGCTGACGCCGTGCGGGTCACGCTCGGCCCTAAGGGGCGGAATGTGGTTCTAGAGAAGAAGTGGGGTGCCCCCACAATCACCAACGACGGTGTATCCATAGCCAAGGAGATCGATCTCGAGGATCCCTATGAGCGAATTGGCGCTGAGTTGGTCAAGGAGGTCGCCAAGAAGACTGACGACGTTGCCGGTGATGGCACCACCACAGCGACCGTGCTTGCCTGGGCAATGGTTCGCGAGGGGCTCCGAAACGTGGCCGCTGGTGCAAACCCGATGTCGATAAAGAAGGGGATTGAAGCTGCGGTTTCTGCCGCGGTGGAATCCATTCGTAGTTCGTCCCAAGATGTCTCCAGCGACAAGGAGCAGATTGCCAACGTGGCCGCGATTTCGGCTGCCGACCCTGAGATTGGGGCCATGATTTCTGAGGCCATCGACAAGGTGGGCAAGGATGGCGTGATCACCGTTGAAGAAGGTCAGACCTTCGGAATGGAGATGGATCTTGTCGAGGGGATGAGATTCGATAAGGGCTACATCTCGCCTTACTTCGTGACTGATCCCGACCGTATGGAAGCAGTTCTCGAAGACCCGTACCTCCTTTTCGTTGGGTCCAAGATCACCGCAGTGCGCGACCTGGTGCCGGCACTGGAGAAGGTCATGCAGACCAGTCGACCATTACTTATCGTGGCCGAGGATATTGAGGGCGAAGCATTGGCCACACTGGTCGTCAACAAAATCCGCGGCACCTTCACCGCTGCGGCAGTGAAGGCCCCAGGATTCGGTGACCGCCGCAAAGCGATGCTCCAAGACATGGCCATTCTTACCGGTGGTCAGGTCATTTCCGAGGAGGTCGGCCTCAAGGTTGATGCCGTCTCACTGGACATGCTCGGCCAGGCCCGGAAGGTTGTTGTCAGCAAGGACGAGACGACAATCGTCGAGGGTGGCGGTGACGAAGCCGACATCTCTGGTCGGATAGCCCAGATCAAAGGTGAGATCGACAACACGGACTCGGACTACGACCGTGAGAAACTTCAAGAGCGTCTGGCCAAGTTGTCCGGCGGTGTTGCCGTCCTAAAGGTTGGAGCGGCTACCGAAGTCGAACTCAAAGAAAAGAAGCACCGCATCGAAGATGCCGTGAGCACCACCAAGGCAGCTATCGAGGAGGGTGTCGTGGCCGGTGGTGGGGTAACCCTGCTTCGCGCTCAGACGGCGGCTACTGAGGCTGGAGAGTCCCTGACTGCTGACGAGGCCACCGGTGCTCGGATTGTGGCCAAGTCACTTGAGGCCCCGCTAACGCAGATCGCGGTCAACGCTGGTCTTGAAGGTGGTGTAATCGTTGAGAAGGTGCGCAATCTCGAGGGTTCGTTTGGTCTGAACGCCGCTACCGGTGAGTATGAAGACCTGGTTGCTGCAGGCATCATCGACGCCGCCAAGGTGACCCGTTCAGCGCTTCAGAATGCTGGTTCCATTGCTGCACTATTCCTGACTACCGAGGCTGTTATCGCAGACGCTCCTGAGAGTGGTGCTGGCGGCGGCATGCCGGATATGGATTTCTAGGAACGAGATTTCATCGAACGGGACCTCTCGTTCGAACGAGTACGTGACGGGCGCCTTTTGGGGCGCCCGTTTCGTGTTCTCAGCCTGATCCGTGTTGACTGGAGGCTGTGTTGATCAGAGAAATGACTTGCTGCCCGGGGATATTCCGGTGAGTCGGGGTCGGACTGCCCGGGTGCTGACTCGTCGGGTCGACGCTGAGGGCAACCGTCGCGTCCCTGATGAGTTGATAGTCGAGGAACCCATGTCAATTCGACTCGATGGTGAGTTGGTTGCCACCACGATGCGGACCCCAGGAGACGACTTCGAACTGGCTGTCGGCTTCTGCGTTACCGAGGGCGTACTGGGTGATGCTCCCTTGCGCTCGGTTCGCTACTGCGGAGAAGGAAAATCCAGCGAGTCCGATTACAACGACGTCACTGTTGATACCGGTGGACAGGCACCAGCTCCTACGCCCCGACTAGGACCGGCCTCGTCATCCTGCGGTATTTGCGGAACCGTTGCCATCGACGACCTCCTCAAACGGCTTCGGCCGCTCAATGTTGAACCATTTGACGTTGAGGTGTTGGTCTCCATGGCCAACCGCATCAAGGGGCAGGCCTTGTTCTCGAGCACTGGAGCGGTGCACGCGGCCGTGGCCTTTGATCGCGCTGGTCAACCGCTGGTGCTGCGAGAGGATATCGGTCGGCATAACGCAGTTGACAAGGTGGTAGGTCGTCTATATATGGACGGTTGCCTACCCGCCGGTGACCTTGGCCTTTGGGTTAGTGGTCGGGCGTCCTTCGAGATGGCTCAGAAGGCGTGGGCTGCTGGCTTTGCCTCTCTGGTGGCGGTCAGTGGGCCATCAGCGCTGGCCGTTGAGACAGCCCGAGCAGCCAATCTGCAACTAGCGGGCTTCGCTAGGCGCGACCGACTGAACCTCTACACCGGGGACTGAGGGCCTTGCTGGACCCTCCGTAGACTTGATGTCGATGAGCGAAACAGTTTCTCCGTCCGATGGTCTGGCCGTCCTGCACTTGTTCCTGAAGGTCTCTGCCAACAGTGATGCCACTTCCGTGAAGGCCGCTGTGGATGTGACTGTCGCCGCCGGCGACCAGATCGTCCCGGTGGCAGTTCTAGGTCACAAGGCTGACTTGGCCATCATGGGTCTGAGCACCGACTTGTGGCGTCTTCGGGATCTTCAGACGGCTCTAGTGGCTGCCGGACTTGAGGTGGTCGACAGTTATTTCAGCCTCACCGAGTTATCTGAGTACTCCCAAGAAGTGCCTGAGGAAATGAAGCGGGCGCGCCTACATCCTGTGCTCCCACCTGAGGGTAAGCCAGCTTGGTGCTTCTACCCGATGTCCAAGAGTCGCAATGTGGGTGCCAACTGGTTTGAGCTTCCCTACGACGATCGCCGTGAGTTGATGATGGAACACGGGGTCTCGGGCCGGACATTCGCCGGACGCATTCTCCAAGTGGTTACTGGCTCCACAGGTATTGATGACTTCGAGTGGGGGGTGACACTCTTCGGGCAGTACCCCGATGACCTCAAGGAAGTTGTTTACAAAATGCGCTACGACCGGGCTTCGGCTCGTTTCGGCGAGTTTGGAACCTTCTACACCGGGATAGTCGATGACCTCGATGTCGTACTAGCGCGAGTCGGTTGCGTTTAACTGTGATACCTACTCGGGTGGCGGCGCCGTCAGATCCCTTGGAGCAAGTTCTCTTTGGCATGGACCGGGTGGTGGTGGCTTTCTCCGGAGGCGTTGATTCGGCCCTTGTGGCCCATGCTGCCCACACCCTGCTGGGCCCCGATCGGGTACACGTGGTGACCGCTGTTTCACCCTCGTTGGCGGGAGATGAACGCGCCGATGCCGAACAGTTGGCAGAGGAGTGGGGGTTGCGTTGGTCGGCGGTCGAGACCGATGAGATGACCCATGCCGCGTACCGTGCCAACGACGGTGATCGTTGCGCCCACTGTAAGGATGCACTCATGGATGTGTTGCTTCCAATCGCTCAGGCTGATTTAGCCACTGTCGTGCTGGGTGTGAATCTTGATGATCTTGGTGATCACCGGCCCGGTCAACTAGCTGCGGCCAAACGAGGAGCACGGTTCCCTCTTGTGGAGGCTGGCCTAAATAAGAATGATGTTCGGTCCCGGTCCCGGGCCCTTGGCCTTCGGACCGCCGACAAGCCGGCTGCGGCGTGTCTGGCGTCTCGGGTGCCCTACGGGACTGAGGTAACTGTCAGTGTGCTGTCGGGCATTGAACGAGCTGAGGCCGCCCTGCGACGGCTGGGGTTTGATGACCTACGAGTGCGGCACTATGACGACACGGCCCGTATCGAGGTGCCGACTGAACGTCTAGCGGATGTGGTGGCACAGAAAGATGCTGTGGTCACCGCTGTGACTAGATCGGGTTACCAATACGTCACTCTTGATCTGGAAGGCCTGCGCTCCGGCAATCTCAATGCAACGCTTTAGTTTCAGCCCTGTTGCAGATGGAACCTGAACCAGATCCGTATGCCCGTTTGGCCGATCTGGCCTCGGAGTTGGTTGATGAGGTGGTGGCAGCCCTACCTGACTGGGTGTCCCGGTGCATTACTGATCGCCAATTCGCAGTGACCGGTGTTTCAGAGGATGACGTTGTTAGCGCAGGGCGACGGGCCGCTGATGAAGTGGGACAGCGTCTGCGAACCCTGATGACCGCCGACGTGGATGAACAGTGGACTGGGCCTCTAGCCATTCTGCGCGATGCAACCCGTTACCCAACTGAACTACTGGCCGCCGCTGGGGTACCTCCAGTGGACCGCGATGCTGATGCCCAGCAGATGTTCCCTGACGATCTTTACGACCTGACGCCCGCTTCGTTTGCTGATATTCATCCTGATTTACAGGGCCCAGGTCTAGCGTGGGGGGCGGCCAAGGCCTATGTACACGGTCTCCGTCACCGGAGAGATGAACGGTGAGGGTGATGGTCTACGCGCCCGATCTCATGGACCGGTCGCGCGTGTCCTCCACCGGCGTCACAGTTGAGTTTGTAGCCGACCCAGCCCAGTTGGTGGCCGAGGCGCTGGAACCTAGTGATCTGGTGCTGGTCGACCTGGCCCGATCTGGTGTGCTTGATCTCCTGAGTTCGATTACTGCTCGAACAGTGGGATTTGCCGCCCACGTTGATGAAGCGCTTATCGCGGCTGCTCGCGTCGCCGGTTGTGATGAAGTGCTGGCCCGTTCGGTGTTCTTCCGCAGACTCCCCAAACTGCTTGGGTCAGGAACTCATTCCTGACCGCCTGGGCGCAGAGTTGGAGCAGTTCACTGTCCCGAAACATTGGCGTGACAGTCACGTGATGGAAGTCAGTCATCCTGTCGGTTAGCACAGGTGGTTTGGTGCACTCCCTGAAAGGACTCTCCTCATGGATTCTGGTGATCTCGCCCGGATGCTGACGAGCACATCCCTCGTTGTATTTATGGTCCCGGGACTAGCTGTGTTTTATGGGGGCATGGTGCGGCCCAAAAACGTGCTCAACATGCTGATGATGAACATGTACTGCATCGGCATCGTTCCCATCGTGTGGGTGCTGGTGTCCTATTCCATTGGCAACTCGTCGGACGGTGACGGCTTCTTTGGTGGGGAATTGGATCGGAAACTTTGACTTTGTTGGCCTGAGGGGAATGGCGGGTGACACGGAGAGTCTGGTATCCGTGGCTTTCCTGATGACATTTGCTTCTATAACGCCAGCACTCATCTCCGGAGCGGTAGCAGATCGGCTCAAGTTCTCGGTATGGATGCTGTTTGTGCCTGTCTGGCTGGTGCTCGTATACAGCCCGGTCACCTACTGGGTATACAGCGGCTGGCATCACGGGAACGGTGCTCTCGATTTTGTCGGTGTAACAGCTATTCACGTCAATGCTGGCGTGGCTGCTTTGGCCTTTGTGCTGGTATTGGGTAAACGGAAAGGTTGGCCGACTGAGGCCACGCCTCCTCACACATGCCCCTAGTAATGATCGGGACGGGCGTTCTGTGGTTCGGGTGGTTCGGGTTTAATGCCGGCTCAGCGGGTGCGGCAAATGGCCAGGCTGTACAGGCCTTGATGAATACTTTTCTTGCAGGGGCTGCCGGAATGGTCAGCTGGTTGGCCACTGAGAAGGTCCGTGACGGCCACGCCACCTCGCTGGGTGCCGCATCTGGTGTGGTGGCTGCGTTGGTGGCCGTTACTCCTGCTGCTGGTTATGTGGGTGGGCTGGCTGGCATTGTGTTCGGTTTGGTTACTGGCAGCATCTGTTGTCTGGCTCTGAGTCTCAAGACTCGGTTTGGCTTCGACGACAGTCTCGATGTTGTAGGAATCCATGGTGTCGGGAGTATTCTCGGAGGCCTGTTGCTTGGCCTGTTCGCTGATGCCAGTGCTATTCCGGGTGGTGGATTCGATAACGGCTTGTTCTTTGGTGGTGGTACCGAGTTGTTGTTGGATCAGGCTGTGGCAATTGGTTCGGTCGTTGTGTTCTCATTCTCTGCAACTTGGGTCATTGTCAAGATTCTTGATTCGGTGATAGGCCTGCGGGTTGATGAGGAGGTCGAGTTGGCTGGTCTCAACCATGGGATCCACGCGGAGTCGGCATACAACTAGTGCCCAAAGGGTTTGTTGCGGCCTGACCGGTTGACCGAGTTGTTGTCGGTACTGTCGTGGGCGTGCCTGGCTTCGATTTGTCCGACCTACTTGGAGACCAGGCTCAGCAAGGGCATACATTCTGTGCCGCACTGACTGCCCGGCTTGATGAGCATTTAGCGGCAGTTTTCTCAGAGGCCGAGGTGCCGAGAGGTGTTGCCATGGTCGCTCTTGGTGGTTATGGCCGTAGCGAACAGTGCCCTGGGAGTGATCTAGATGTGGCACTGGTTCATTCTCCGGGCATTGATATGGCTGGCATTGCTGAGCGGGTCTGGTACCCACTTTGGGATGCTGGTCTAAAGTTGGGTCATCAGGTAGGCACCGTAGAGCAGCTTTTGGAGGTGGGCCTCGAGAACCTTGAGATGGCTACGAGCCTTTTATCCACCCGAAGGGTGGCTGGTGCCGCCGACTTAGCCGCCGACTTAGCCGAGCGAGCGCTAAGTCAGTGGCGAGTGCGGTCACGCCGCAATCTCAACCAACTACGAGATGCGGTCGCTGCGCGGCACGCTCGGTTTGGCGAGGTGGCCTTTCTTCTCGAGCCGGATCTCAAGGAGGCTCGGGGTGGACTACGCGATGTCCACAGCCTGGTCTGGTTGGAGAAGGCCACAGTTCCCATCTTGCGCGATGTCGAGTCGGCGGGTCTGGCTGCCGCCTTTGAGACGCTGCTGACTGTTCGGGTCGAACTCCATCGTTTGACCGGACAGCGGTCCGACAAGCTCCTGTTGGAACTCCAAGACGATGTGGCAGTTGCTCTCGGCTTACCTGATGCAGATGTTCTAATGGCCGAAGTCTCTACCGCTGGACGGACTATTGCCTGGACTGTTGAGGGTGCAGCCCGCCGGACGCTGCGGGCTGCACGCCGACGCGGCCCTATGAAGGTGCTATCTGGTATGCGCCGCCAACAGGTTGGGCCGGGTTTGGTACTTGATGACGGTCGACTCGAACTTGCTGGCGGCGCGGAGATGGATGATCCCTTGGTTGTCCTTCGTTGCGCAGTAACTGCAGCTCACCATGGGGCGTATCTCCAACGGGGCACCCTCGAGCGTTTAGCGGACTATGCCAAACCGCTGCCAGTCCCATGGCCTGCTGAGGCTCGAGAGTTGTTCGTTGAGCTGTTGGCCGCCGGTGCAGCAGCTGTTCCGGTAATTGAGGACCTAGATCAGGTTGGCTTGTTCGTTCTCATGGTGCCTGAGTGGGAGCCTTGTCGATCGCGGCCCCAGCGAAACGCCTACCACCGGTTCACCGTCGACCGACACCTTATGGAGGCAGCGGCTGAAGCATCTAGGTTGGTGGAACAGGTTGATCGGCCAGACCTGTTGCTGGTCGGGGCGCTATTTCATGACATCGGCAAGGGGTACCCCGGTGACCATACCGATGCCGGTATCGGTCTATTGGAAACCATTGCAGTTCGTATGGGTTACAAGAGAGAAGATGTCGAACTGCTGGTGGCCATGGTCAGGCATCATCTACTGCTGCCTGATGTGGCTACTCGTCGTGACCTTGACGACGATGGCACTATCCGCCAAGTAGCTGATGCAGTAGGGAACGTCCTGCTATTGGAACTACTTAGCGCCTTGACTGAAGCGGACTCGATCGCCACCGGACCGTCAGCCTGGAGCAGTTGGAAGGCTGGTTTAGTTCGAGAGTTGGTGGAGCGCACCTCTCACGTGCTGGCTGGGGGTGACGTGGGCGATCTAGTCGGGGCGTCCTTCCCTGATGCCGATCAGCAGGCACTACTCGATGACGGGCGTTTTTTGGTGAGCGGCGAAGGCTACAAACTGACTGTGGTGGCGGCCGATCGACCCGGTACGTTCGCAAAGGTTGCTGGCGTGCTGGCCCTCAATGGTGCTGATGTGCTCGGTGCTTCAGCTCACTCTGAGTATGGGCGGGCGCTTTCGGTCTTCCGTGTCGGCTCGGTGCTGGGCGGTGAGCCTAATTGGCCTCAAATCGCAGAGCAGGTGGATCGAGCACTGGCAGGGCGGCTTGCAGTGGCGGCTCGCCTAGGTGACCGGTCTCGGACCTACCGTCCTGTCCGGTTGGCCGCCCGTCCAGCCCGGCCTACCGTCACGGCTGACAACGTCTCTTCGACAACTGCCACTGTGCTAGAGGTGACCTGCCCCGACGGGGTTGGGGTTCTCTACCGAATCACTCGGGCCTTGGCGGAGCTGGATCTGGATATTGTTCGGGCCCACGTGCAGACCCTCGGTTCCGACGTGATCGGCGCCTTCTATGTAAGGGATCCGTTTGGCGTCAAGATCACTGATCCTGACCACCTTCTCGAAGTGGAGTTGTCGGTACTTCGATGGGTGGCTGTCGACTTCTGATGTGGCCACTTAATCCGCCTACGGTGTATCCATGAATGTTCCTTCTGACCCTCCTAGCCAGGTTGACCTGCTGAGGTGGGCGGAGGCGTTAGCAGCGTCGGCTATGACCGGCATGGGCTTCACTGAGTCCCTCTACGAACGGGAGCGTTACGAGGAGGTTCTCCACGTAGCAGCCGAGATACGTGCACGATCCGACGCTCTGTCCGGTCGTACGATTGATTCCACAGACTTGGTGTCAGATTGGTACGACGATATTGGCTGCGGTGTGAAGGGTTATGTCACACCTAAAGTGACCGTGGGAGCGGTGGTTGGTAATGACGACGGCGAGATGCTGCTGGTCCAGCGATCCGGATCGGGGGTGTGGTTGTATCCGACTGGGTGGGCTGATGTTGGATATTCACCAGCCGAAGTTGTGATTAAAGAGGTCCTCGAGGAGACCGGCATTGAGTGCGAGGTAGTGCGCCCCATCGCCATCCTGGACGGACTCCGGCTAGGCATCACCAGTATTCCGTTGTACTCGCTGGTTTTCCACTGCCAAATGAACGGTGGCGAGTTGGAGGCCCATCCTTTGGAGTGCCTGGACGTGGGTTTCTTCGCCGAAGATTCGCTACCTGAGGGTCACGCTTTGCCTCTTGAGTGGGTGGCTGAAGCTTTTGCGGCTATTCGGGGTGAGACAATGGAGGTCCGTTACGACCGTCCCCGAGATCCACTCTGGCAAGGAGATGCGACCCTTGAGGGGGACTTGGGAATCGGCTGACCGTTTCTAAATCTCAATAGATGTCGAAGAGGTTCAGGTACCAGGTTGGTTGCGGAGGAAGTCCTCAACTTCAGCCACCAAGCGGTCAGGGTTTTCAGCTGTTTCCTCGTCGAAGGTGGCTTCCAACTGCTCGACGTACTCGACTGTTCCCTCGTCCTCTGCAACTAGTTCAGTGACCTGGCGCTCATAGTCGGCGGCAAGAATTTCCAGGTCAGTGCGTGGCACGTCAACCTCAAAGACCTGACAGAGCCGGTCCACTAACGCTAGTGCGGCTTTAGGAGATGGAGCATTGGAGACATAAGAGGGCACGCTGGCCCAAAACGTCGCGGTCATTACGCCGCGGTCTCGTAGACCTGCGGCTAGTACGCCGACGATGCCCGTCGGTCCCTCGTAGGTGGATGGAGACAGGTCGAGGCGTGCTGCCAACTTGGCATCGTCGGTGCCGCCATACACCTGTGTAGGGCGACTGTGGGGTACGTCGGTTAGAAGAGCCCCTAGGGTGCAGACCATTGAGGCGTCAAATGCCTTGGCGGCATAGGCCAAGTGATCCACAAAGGTCCTCCAGCGCAACTGGGGCTCGTGGCCGATAACGCATACCAAGTCATGGTCGGCATCGGGCACTCTGGCTACGTAGATCGACGTCGATGGCCAAACGATCTGACGTACGTCGTCTTCATCTAGGCAAACGTTCGGACGGGCCACCGTAAAGTCGAAGAAGTCCTCGGCATCGATAGTGGCTACGTGGACAGCTTCGTAGTGGTCCCGGATGTAGCGGGCGGCCGTTGAGCTGGCCTCGCCAGCGTCGTTCCAGCCCTCAAAGGCGGCAAGCAGGACCGGCGAACGAAGTTCGGCCGGCACCTGGTCGACAATCCAAGAGAGGTGCGGTGCGGGGTCGACTGCCATCCGGCCGGAGGCTAGCCAGACTCTGACTAATGTGCGCTAGGGCTACCTCGAGAGGCCTGCCGCGAGTGTGGACCGGTGGGGGTTCTAGGCTCGCCACATATGGGCAACAAAGAGGTAGGTAGAACGCAGGTCGGGCAAGTGGGCCGAATTCAGGTTCGAGAGGCCACGACAGTCGATGATGCCTTGGTTGACGCCATGGCTCGACTTATCCCGCAGTTATCTAGTTCAAACCCACCGCCTGATGTTGAGGCTCTCGAAGCCATCGTCTCGTCCGAGTCCTCGATCCTCCTTTTAGCCGTTGACCCCAATGTTGATAGTGGTCATGCTGGCAAAGTGGGAGGAGTCGGAGAGACAACAATTCTGGGGAGTATGACTCTGGCTCTCTTCCGTATCCCCACTGGTCTGCGAGCCTGGATTGAAGATGTAGTGGTTGACGACACAGCCCGGGGTCAGGGCGTGGGCGAGGCCCTGAGCCGGGCGGCTATTGACCGCGCCCAAGAAGCTGGCGCGACCACGATCGACCTGACATCTCGGCCGTCCCGGGAGGCGGCGAACCGACTCTATGAGCGGCTTGGTTTCAACGAGCGAGCGACCAATGTCTACCGCCTATCGCTTTCCTCAGAAGCATGACCGCTACCACTTCCTTGATGGCTGATCTTGATGAGGCTCAGGTGCGTGTGGATCTGGCGGCTGCCTTCCGACTGGCTGCCCGATTTGATCTTCATGAGTCGGTGGCCAACCACTTCAGTGCCGCTGTGTCCTCTGACGGGAAGCGGTTCCTATGTAACCCGAAGTGGCGGCATTTCGGGTTAGTTCGGGCCAGTGAGCTTGTCTTGTTGGATGCTGATGATCCGTTGACTATGGACAGACCCGATGCTCCAGATCCCTCGGCGTGGTGTATCCACGGGGCGGTCCACAGTCGGATTCCCACCGCTCGGGCCGTTCTACACTGTCATCCGCCTTACGCGTCGGCGCTGATTGGACTAGGTGATCCGACCATCCCACCGCTAGATCAGGCCACTGCTCGGTTCTGGGGTCGCACTGTCTACGATATGGAGATGGCGGGACCGCCCGACGATCCGGCTGAGGGGATCAGGGTGGCTGACGCCCTTGTAGGCCACTCGGTCATGATGATGGGTAACCACGGGGTGACAGTTGTTGGTGAATCGGTGGCCCATGCCTTTGAAGAGCTTTACTTTCTGGAGCGGGCCTGTCGGACAACGGTGTTGGCCCTCTCGACTGGGAGAACGTTACGTCCCATGAGTGATGAGTTGGCTAACTCTGTGGCTCGCATGTGGGAGCGGTTCGCTGGCCAGGGGGTAGCTCATTTCAATGAGCTGAAGGCTGTACTCGATTGTGAAGACCCGACTTACCGGGATTAGCGAGTGGTGAGCAAGATAAGTGATCAACCGGTGGGGTCGACTGACTCTGAGGAGCGCAGGCGGGCTGAAAATCGAGCGCTACTCGAACACGTAGTCTCATTATTTGGAACTGAGCGGGCGGGTGAGTTGGTCGACTGCTATGCATCTGACTGGGTTCTCGAACTTCCGTTTGCCGATCCTCCGGTTTGCCTCGAGGGGAGGAAGGAGGTCGGCACCTACCTAGGTCCACGCCTCGGTACCTTTGTGTTCACTCTCACGCTGAATACCGTGCACGAGTGTTTGGACCCTGACCTTCTGGTGGCCGAGTACGAGTCCGACGGCTACGTCACGAGCACCGGCAAGCCCTACCGCAACACCTACATTGCCCTGTGGCGATTTCGAGATGGAAAAGTTTGTGGTGTCAAGGAGTTTCCCAACCCGATGGTGGCTTCCGCTGCTTTGATGCCCGTCGTGTCGGTTAGCGCTAGCGGTTCGTACGAGCCCGCAGACCTATCTAGCGATGAGGATCATTAGTTGTGAGCACTTCGGTAGAGGTACGGCCACCCTTTCCTGTTGGGTGGTTCGCTGTTGCTTGGCTCGACGAAGTGCCCGAGGGCGCCATGGTGCCGTTGGCTGTCTTTGGTCAGGACTTAGCAGTGGGTCGTACCTCGTCCGGACGTGCGCTCGTAACCCACTCGGTGTGTCCTCACCTAGGCGCCGACCTGGCTGCCGGTAGCCATATCGACGATGACCAGGTGGTCTGCCCACTTCACAATTGGTGTTTCAACCATCTTGGAGCCTGTACATCGGCTACCGATGACCCCATACCAGAAACTGCCCGATTGAGGGTTTGGCCGACTGAGGTAGCCAATGGGACCATCTGGGCCTTCAACGGTCGTGATGGCGAAGAACCGACGGTGCCGCCGCCCGACACCAGTGTTGCCGGGGTTGTCTGGAGCGGTGGTGGACGGCTCAGAGAGGGCCATGACGGCCATCCTGAGGATGTTTTGGCCAAGATGCTTACTGGTGTTGGCGTGATTGATGGGAATCCGGTGGATGGTTCTCCTTACGCATGGGTGGGGAGAGCCGCTGATGGCCTGTCGGTGTCAGTTTGTGGCCCGGGAACGTTATTGCTTCAGAGGTTGGCTGGCGGTGTGGAAGTTATTCACGTCACACCGGTGGACGGCTTCCAAGTGGATGTTCGGACTAGCGGCACCGTCCCTGGTTCTGAAATTGTTGAGGACCAGGTTTCCTTCAGGAACTGGTACCGCCGGTTTGACCGCTCCCTCACACCGAGTCTTCCTCGGCCCCGTGTGGGGCGCACTGGGAGAAGGTCTGCTCAGGAAGAGCGGCCGATAAAGCCTTCCATTCCGTAGGGCCTGTATGGCCCGATGCACAACTGTTCAAGCACCCCGATGCCTATTCGGTTGCCCATAGTGGCCCGCATCAGGTGCTGGCAGTGCTGGTTCTCGAATGCTTGGTCGTCAACGGCGTCCATGTTCCACTTTTCTGATGCCATGGCCAAGTCGCCCTTCCAAGCACCGTGGCCCCACTCGGGGTGGTGGTAACCAATTCCTTTCATTCGGAAACTGAAGATCCGCTCTAGGTGGAACTCGTGTCGTGACCCATCTTCAACTCCAACAAATGAAAGGTCGGCGGTGTGGGCTAGGCGGCTTCCTTCGTCGAACTGCAGGTGGTGTTCGTGAGCGCGCATGTGGCGGGCCGCTGCATCCTCGATACCTGGTAGGTCGGCCAGTGTGTCGTAGGTCGGCAGTAGGGCGCCCACGCTGGACAGTGGCCGTCCCAGCGAGTCCTCGAACAGTTGGTAGTGGACGCAAAGGTCATCAAAGTTCAGGGGAGCCCAGAGAAAGAAAAGGCTAGATTGGGCTGGTGGGACTGGCGCGCCCCGCTGGTCACCACCGGCTAGTGGGCGGATGCCCCACGAGCGGTCCTTGGTGCCACGAGTGGTGTTCGGGTCAAAAGTCATCCGTCGACCGTTGAACTTGATCCAGCCCGTCCAGCGGCCCATTTGGGTGAATCGGGTGGTGTCCATGGCGCGACGAATCGCCCCACCCCAATGATGTCGGGGCTCTTCGACGTTACCGGTTCGTCCCTCAAAGGTCAGGTCGCAGGAGAAGTCGGTCTCGTTGGACTCCAGTACCACCCGACACGATTGCATCGGCTCAAGAATTTCTAGTCGGAATGGACCGACCACCTGATCGGCTGGATCTCCTGTGGCTCGAGAAGAGGCGTGGAAGGCGTGCTGTACCCCGTCTATGGCAATGCTTATCCCGCAGTCCCGGATGCCCAAATGTGGGTAGAGGGCGGTGCCGATGCCGAAGTAAAAATCGCCGGTAGTCGAGTAGCCGTTGAACCAATAGCGCTCGTAGACGTCTTTGTCGCTGGACGCCGGCATGGCGATCGGTTCTGGTGTTTGGTGAATCGGATAGTCGTCAAACCTGCTCAGCATCAGAACGTTCCTCTATCTGGGTTGAGCCGTATCACCAGACGAACTTCGGTCCCCCGCGTTCGCCAGGCCAGCGCGACCCCCCGATGGTGTCGGCGTGTGGCCAGAAGGCGACTGGGTCTAATGGGCCGGCGTTGGTGATCGAACGGTCTTTGTGGCGTGATGTCACCAACTTGGACTCGACGAGGCTCTCCATGGGTAGCAGAGCGGTGTACGGGTCCCATGGGCTGTCCCTCAGTATGAGTTCGGCATCAAGGGTTTCGACGTGTACCGGTTCGCTGACCTGACGGACATGCACGACGTGTGGCGGAAAGTCCCACTGACCTTCAGCGCCGCCGATAGCGCGGGAATACTTGGTCCACCACTCGTTGTGGACGACCTCGGTTCCATTGGTGGGCGCTTCTCCGGTGACTGTGCCCCGGAACTCCAAGAACGTGTACCCCTGATGGCAGCAGGTGGCTTCGATGCGGTCACCGAGGCGGAAGTATCGAGTGGTACATGGAAACTTTGGCTGTCCGTTGGTTTCGGCGCTTACGAATATTGCCGCTTCCTGATCAATCCCGATACCAAGTGAATACTGGCCTATGACTCCGTTCCAAACGGCGTCGACTTTGGTTGACACGCCATATTCGGGTTCGTTGCGGATGGGTACGCAGTAGATGCCGAGGTACACGTTTGGGCTGCCTGTGGGCTCGATCCCGGGAGGTAACAGGGTGGCGATCCGCTCTGGATCAGTCTGGTAGACGATATTAAGCTTCGGGTGTGCGGCGATTTCGGCCGGGCGCGCAGACGGGCTGGCAGGTGTGGTGTCGGACATCGCTCTAGCCTCTCTCACCGTCGCCCCTTAGGTCCAATTGGTCTATGGGGTT
>CAWVUB010000042.1:0-17231 GCA_963933065.1 uncultured Acidimicrobiaceae bacterium
TTCTAATTCCCGAAAGATTGTCTTGACGTTTGGGTTTTCGGACAAGAACAGTGCATAGGGGCCTTGTGGAGGCGTAATGATTCAGGACAGTTCTCGGGTCAGGTCTTCGATGTTGTTAACCGGAGACCGGCAGGTGAAATTGTGACAGATCCATGCCTGATCTCCACTTCTGCCGGCCCATAGAGGTCCGCTGAATGGTTCGCCCCACGCCAGCACAGCGTTAGGCCGCCAAGTGCTGGCCGCAGCGGCGACCAGATCGGGCCGGTTTCCAGTTACCACGATCGCCGTGACGCCGCTATGAAATAAATCTGTTGCTCCCATTAGGTGACCAAATGCAGTGGGGTGATTGGCAACTTGGTCCCCTAGGAGTAACAGGACGCCCTCTGCGGCCTCGGTGTAGCGCGCATCACCAACTAACGAACCGAGCCGAAGGAGTGCTAGGGCGGCAAGACTGTTAGCAGACGGCTGAGCGTTGTCGAGAAGATCTTTGGGCCTTCGCACCAAGGTTTCAGCATCGTTTCCGGTGCTGAAGAATCCACCGTGAGTTTCATCTAGGAACAGATCTAGCAACACATCGGCAGTCGACACCGCTAGTTCAGTCCATCGACTCTCACCAGAGGCCTCACCGAGTCGGGTGAGTCCATCAATCATGGCGGCATGATCGGCTGCGTAACCCAGGGTATGTGCACCTCCGTCGGCCTGCCATGCTCGCAGCCAGCGGCCGTCGTCGCGTCGTAACGTCCGACAAAGAAAGTCGGCATTAGTTCGGGCGACTTCAAGCCAGTCCTCCCGGCCGACAGCCATGGCTGCCTCGGCGAGTGTGGCCAGCATCAGTCCGTTCCACTCTGTTAGAACCTTGTCGTCCAAACCGGGGCGTATCCGCGTGTCTCGTTGGGTTCTTAGGGCACTTCGGGCCCGTTCGATTGCTTCTGGTCGTTGTAAATCTCCACGAACTGGTCGGTGGAGGATGTTCGATCCTTCGAAGTTGCCCCCAGTTGTAACTCCGTACCATTCGACTGCAGCTTGCGCGTCCTCGCCACACACTTCTCGTATCTCGGCTTCGGACCACAAATAGAAGGTTCCCTCGGCACCCTCGGAGTCGGCATCTTCAGCCGAGAAGAAACCTCCGGCTGGATGACGGAGGTTGTCCAGAACGTAATCAATGGTCTCAGTTGAGACCTGAAGCCAGCGCTCGTGTCCCAGGACCCGCCACGCGTGGAGGTAAACCCGGGAGAGCATCGCATTGTCGTAGAGCATTTTTTCAAAGTGGGGGACTAGCCATTGCGAGTCAACCGAATAGCGGGCAAAGCCACCGTCGAGGTGGTCATAAATCCCACCCGAGGCCATGGCGTCCAGAGTGGTAGTGGCCACTTCAGTTGCCCGGATATTGGAGTTTCCGGCAGCATGACTGGCGGCTAGGTGTCGGAGGAGCGCCTCCAGACTCATTGCTTGCGGGAACTTTGGGGCGTCGCCGAAACCACCCCACTCGTCATCGTGTTGGGTCGCAAGGTGGCCCACACCAGTCGCCAGAGTCTCTGGTGGTGGAGGAAGCGTGCCGGGTGAGAGATCCGCATGGCGTGCCATGGAAGAGGTAAGGCGGTCACCAAGATCGCCTAGGTCGTCACGTCGATTGGTCCAAGCGTCGACAACCGCCTCCAGCACCTGAGGAAAGGACGGCATGCCACCTCGGGGCTGATCCGGCCAGTAGGTGCCGCCATGGAAGGGCCGTCCGTCTGGATGACAGAATACGGTCATCGGCCATCCGCCTCTCCCGGTAAGCGAAGTCACTGCATCCATGTAGATGGAGTCGACATCTGGGCGTTCCTCTCGATCTACCTTCACATTGACGAATCCAGCGTTCATCTGTTCGGCGATCGCTGGATTTTCAAAGGACTCATGGGACATCACGTGACACCAATGGCAGGCTGAGTAACCGATGCTCAACAGGATGGGAACATCTCGTTTGGTGGCCGCAGCGCGGGCGTCCTCGCCCCACGGATACCAGTGGACTGGATTATCGGCATGTTGGCGTAGGTAGGGACTGGTCTGGTTGCCTAGGAAGTTCACCTGACCGACGTTACCGATGGCGTCATCGTCTCACTGCGGCAGACTGCTCGAATGCAAAGGTGGATCATTGGAGCTCGGCTGCGAACCCTGCCCGCTGCGATCGTGCCTGTCGGTGTTGGCACGGCTGTGGCCAGCAGCTCGGGGGTTATCTGGTGGCGAGCAGCTGCGGCTCTCCTGGTGGCAGTAGCTCTGCAGGTGGCCACCAACTATGCGAACGACCTCTCCGATGGTTTACGGGGCACTGATGGCCCTCAACGCGTTGGGCCGCCACGACTCGTAGGGTCCGGTCTGGCCACCCCTGGTGAGGTCCGCACGGCGATGTTGGTCGCCTTTGGGGTTGCTGCCATGGCTGGCTTGACATTGGCAGCGGCTGTGACTCCGTGGCTGCTTCTGATCGGTGCAGCTTCCATTGCCGCTGGCTGGCTATACACCGGAGGCCCCAAGCCCTATGGCTATTTGGGTCTGGGTGAGTTATTCGTTTTCGTATTCTTTGGATTGGTTGCGACCGTAGGCAGCGTATATGTCCACCAGCAAGAGGTCCCAGTAGTGGCATGGCCTGCCGCAATCGCAGTCGGATTATTGGCTTCGGCGCTTTTGGTCGTGAACAACCTTCGGGACCGGCCGACTGACGCTGAGTCAGGAAAGAAAACTCTGGCAGTAAGGATGGGCGACCGGCGAACACGCGTCCTCTACGTGATTCTCGTTGACGGTGCACTCGTAGCGGGCTCTTTGTGTGCCCTGTCGCGACCGTGGGCCGTGCTGGTGCTTGGTGCCGGGGTGGTGGCTGGCCCAGCAGTGCGTCGGGTTCTAGCGGGTGCTGAGGGTGCTGTCCTCATCAATATTTTAGGTCGCACTGGGGCTACGCAGTTGGTGGCTGGTGGGTTACTTACCATCGGGTTGGTGGTGCCGACTTGATGAAGTCGTTAGACCTAGAACGAAGAGTTGAGGGCTAGTTGCGGGTAGCGGTCAGCAACTGCGCGATGCCGCCACTGCAGCGAAACTTAGCCACACCGATAAACCCAGCGGCTTCAATTGCTGCAAGCAGCTCAGCCTCAGGTGGCAGATATGCAACGGATCGGGGTAAGTACCGGTAGGCATTTTTGTTGGACAACAGTCCACCCACGAATGGAACTACGCGACCGAAGTAAATGCTGTGGCCGATCCTCAGCACAGGATTGCTGGGTTGGTCCACATCCAGTAAGGCAATCCGGCCACCAGGACGAAGCACGCGGGCCAGTTCGGCAAAGAATGGTTCCAGGCTGGCGAAATTCCTCAGGGCGAAACCACAGGTAACCCCATCTATCGTGTTGGCCGCAGCCGGGAGACGCAGTGCATCAGCATGCACAAGGGGAGCGTCGGTGCGGGCCTCGTCAAGCATGCCCCGCGATAGATCCATTCCGATGGCGGAGTGACCGGCAGCCTCCAGATCGCGACAAAGGTCACCGGTTCCGCACGCTAAATCCAGAACTCGAGATCCGGCGGGTAGGTCTAGTTGTCTAACGGTCAGTCGACGCCAGCGAACATCGAGCCGGAAAGTCATAATCCGGTTCACCAGGTCGTATCGAGGTGCTATGACGTCGAACATGGAGCGGACTGCGGTGACCTTGGCCTCCCCAGTGGGAAGTGGTGCGCTGGGGTTAGGGACTTTGTTCAAACTGCTCATGGGACTGGAACGGCTATAGAACTACTGGCTACTCAAACCAGATCTTCTGGTGTTCCCGACTTTGTGGATGAAGAAGAAGGGCGAGCAGTACGACCGGGAATAGTAGGGCGAAAGCCAAGTTCACGGGACTGGCAAGTCCGTACAAAGCGAGACGAATCAGTATGGCCAACACCGCTGCAGCAACTCCTAGGCGCCAGCCCCAGCGCTTATTGTTGGCGATGGCCCATGCCGCTGGGAACATGGTGATGCCAACTACAAATAGCGTCTGGCCTCGTACGAGGTTGAATAGCCCCTCAATGTACAGAAGCATCGTGGCCGAGGCCAGCGTCTGGGGTTGCATGCGGTTGATCCAGCGGCGTTCCACGGCTTCAGTCTGTCAGCGGTCTTGCCCATTACCTCGAGACCTGACGTACTTCAGGAGGGGCCACGGGGATCGGACTGGCGACATCGGTCCGATTGGCACGTAACTGACCGCAAGCGGCGTTGATCTCAGTACCTCGGGTCTGGCGAATGGTGGCGTTGCCGCCGTGAAATTGGACTTCTTTGGCGAACTGACGAACCTTGGTCGGCGAGGATCCGCGAGTCGGCCACCCGGGTGTGGGGTTCAGGGGAATGAGGTTCACGTGGGCGCCAAGTGGTCTGGCATAGGCGGCAAGGCGCCTAGCATCCTCCGGACGGTCGTTGACGTCGTGAATTAGAGCCCACTCAAAGGACAGCCGGCGTCCGGTTTTCGCTACATGTTCTTGGCATGCATCAGCCAACTGCGCGAGTGGGTAACGCCGGTTGATCGGGACCAACTCATCTCTTAGGTCGTCGTCTGCGGCGTGCAGCGACACCGCCAAGTTAACTGGGAGCCGCTCGGTGGCTAGACGCTGAATCCCAGGAACCAAACCGACGGTTGAGATGGTCAGGTGGCGAGCCGACAACCCGAGGTCGCCATGCAGACGCTGAACGGCAGCCCAAGTGCGGTCGTAGTTGGCCAGCGGTTCGCCCATGCCCATGAAAACAACGTTGGAGACACGCCGGTCACCGGCTTCCAATTGGGCCCGAACGACTTGTTCCACGATCTCCCCGGTTGATAGGTGACGGTCGAAGCCCATCTGTCCTGTGGCGCAGAAGCCGCATGCCATGGCACAACCGACTTGACTACTTACGCAGACTGTTGAGCGTTTGTCGTAGTGCATGAGCACTGTCTCAATTAATGCATCGTCGACTAAGCGCCAGAGCCACTTGACGGTAGCCCCACCGTCGCCCACTGAGCGGGTGTCTTGGGTAAGGGCAGCTGGCAGATGTTCAGCCAGTGGGTCGCGAAGATTTTTTGGAAGTGTGGTGATGTCCTCGGGGCTTAGGAGGTCGCGGTAGAGGCCCTGCCAAAGTTGTTCTATCCGGTAAGCAGGAACAGTGACACCCATCCTCTGACCAATCTTCTCGACTAGGTCACCCAACTCCGCCCGGTCAGGGTCATAGCGGCTGGGCTCGAGATTTCTTGGTGGGCTACTCACCGGACGATGCGCTGATAGGCCCGACTAGTGAACTCCAAGTCGAATCCGAGATTCTGGTACATCTTTCGGGCAGCCTGATTATCGGACTCTACGTAGAGGATGGCTTGACGTAGGCCTCGTTCCGCCAGATGGGCTAGTCCTGCCAGAGTGAGCTCTCGACCCAACCCGCGTCCATGGTGTTCAGGGTCCACGGCGATGGCATAAATCTCGCCAAGAGCTGGCTTCTCATGGGTATGCATCTTGGTCCAGCAGAAGCCGATGATGATGCCGTTCTCCTCTAGAAGCAGGAAGCCCTCGGGGTCGTACCAGAGTTCACCTTGCTTGGCGGCGAGGTCTTCGTGAGTCATTTCACCTTGGTCCGGGTGCCAGTCGAAAGCCCGGTTGTTGCACTCAATGAACCCTTCAGCGTCCTCGGGCGTGAACATCCGGACGGCTAGGTCGGTGTGTAGTGCCGGCAGTTGCCTTCGGAGTCGAAGAAGGTCGCGATAGGGAACAAATCCAGCCCGGGTGGGGACCTCGTCGCTTTTGTCGGTGACCTTCTGGATCCAGTATTCCAGACGCCCCCCGCCTTGGCCGACCAAAGCTTGCGTGGCGGCTTCGAGTAAGCGACGCTCCCGGTCGTCGTTGGTCCCCAACTCATCGGAGGGATCACCAGATGCTGTGGGTTCGGATATATCAAGTTCGACAAGCCAAGCCTCTGGATCACCAGAGATGCGAGCGGTGTCGGTCCCGTCCGAGACGGTCCAGCAGTCCATGGCCGCTGAGGCTACCGTCACTGTCCATGGGACAACCGAGATCACCTAAGGGACGAGCGACGGAGACACATCGTCGGTTAGGGGATGAGTATCCCGGAGCAGAGTGTGAGCTGGACCACGAGAATTCATTCCAGTTGTTGGCGGCGACGATCCTGTCGGCTCAATGCACTGATAAGCGAGTGAATATGGTGACCCCCAGACTGTTTGCGACCTACCCCAGGCCCGTCGATCTGGCAGGAGCGGTACCCCATGAATTGCAAGAGATTGTCCGGTCTACCGGTTTCTATGGAAATAAGTCTCGAAGCCTGCTTGGAATGGCTCAGCGGCTTGTTGAGGTATTTGATTCAGAGGTCCCAAGTTCAATGGCTGACTTGACATCTCTTCCCGGAGTGGGCCGAAAGACTGCCAACGTGGTGCGTAGCGTGGCGCTCGACTTACCCGGTTTACCGGTGGACACCCACGTCGGGAGGCTTTCGCGTCGGCTGGGGCTAACGACGGAGACCGATCCGGTGAAAGTTGAGATGGAGTTGAACCCAATGGTTCCGTCCAGCGAGCGCGGGCAGTTCAGCCTCCGCTTGATACTGCACGGGCGTCGCGTTTGCCCGAGTCGCAAACCTCGGTGCGAGGAGTGTGTGCTGAAAGATTTCTGTCCCTCGTCTGAGGTGTGAGGTCTGATGGTGTCCTGGAGGACCCTAAGCTCGTGACCGAACTACGAACGGTGCGAGAGAGTGCGTTCTACCTGGTGGGCACCTCTGGGTAATTTTTGCCGTTTTTGTAATGCAATAAATGTGTTCCGGGGGATACGGCACCCTGAATTCTGTTTCTCTTGATTTGGTTCGAGCGGAGTCATGCCTGTGTGGTCCGACGAACTCGGGAGATCTCCCGGAGGGCGCTACGCAAGTGGCGTTCTACTTCATGGAGCCCAGAAGCGATGCCAGGTCCGTCAGGGCTGGACCCGGTATCGGGTCGTGCTAGATCCTCAATGCGTTGGGTCAGGCTCTCTAGTTGGCTGATGAGGGAGGAAAGTTCGGCATCTACGCGTGGTCCATTGCGGCTCATTTTGTTCATTGCAAGAAGTCTTACCACGGTCGGGCTGGAACCCCCGCCTGTTAACTCCACCCAAGCCTTTGGGTGGTGGCAGGTAGCGTGACGGAGTGCTTCGCCGTCTAGACCTTCGAGGAGATCGACTGGGGCCTCTTGCCGACCTTCAGTCCGCTCTGCCCCGTCCGAACAGTAGCGATGCGGATGGCAGCGACGGCCCGCTAGAGGCCGTGCGTTCCATTATCTCAGATGTCCGTGTTCGTGGCGACGAGGCCATTCGTGAATTCACTCAGTTCTTTGACGGAGCGACACCTCCTGCTCTCGAGGTCGCCCCGAGCGAGATGGTGGCAGCATTGGGTCGGATCGATCCCACGGTGCGTAACGCTCTGGAGGTCGCTGTCGAGGCCATTACTCGTCATCATGAAGGTCAGGTGCGGGATAGCCATACGACTGAAGATGCAGGATTGTTAGTGCGTTCAGTGAGTCGCCCCGTGGAACGTGCTGGCTGCTACGTCCCTGGTGGTCGGGCTGCCTACCCTTCGACAGTACTGATGACCGCAGTGCCGGCTCGGGTTGCTGGTGTCGACAAGGTCGTTGTCTGTGTGCCTCCCGGGCCGGATGGGAGTATTGCCGACGTAACTCTTGCGGCGGCGGCTATCGCCAATGTTGACGCCGTTTATGCCGTAGGCGGAGCGCAGGCTGTTGCCGCGATGGCTTTTGGAACCAAGTCGATTCCTCCAGTGGATGTGATTGTTGGCCCTGGAAATATTTACGTGGCTTTGGCTAAGCGCGAAGTTGCCGGCCTAGTTGGCGTGCCGTCGGCCTTTGCCGGGCCGTCTGAGGTCGTTGTAGTAGCCGATGCAACCGTGCCATCACTCTTTGTTGCAATCGACGTAGTTGTTCAGGCCGAACATGGCCCTAACGGCTTGGCCTGGCTCATCACCTGGGATGAGTCGGTGGCTGATGCTGTTGAGGCCGATGTGCACCGGATCCTCAAGGCCTCGCCGCGTCGAGACGAAGTGGAAGCGACGCTGGCTGCAGCGGGATGGGTGGTGATGGTGGATGGACCCGACGAAGCACTAGCCGTTTCAGATGCCATCGCCCCCGAGCACTTGCAGTTGATGGTTGAGGGGGCGGATGCGCTTGCTGACAGGGTTCGGCATGCCGGAGCGGTTTTCTGCGGACCGTGGTCACCGGCTTCGCTGGGTGACTACGTGGCTGGTCCCAGCCACGTGCTTCCGACAGCTGGGACTGCTCGCTTCTCAGGAGCGCTAACAGTTGCCGACTTCACCAAGGAGCACCACATAGTCACTGCAAATCGGACTGCCCTGGAACGGCTCGCACCCCACGTGGCCGCTCTCGCCGACGCCGAGGGTCTCGATGCCCACGCTCTATCTGTACGGGTAAGAGTTGAGGCACACATCGCCGACGGCCTCAATGGACTGGGGTCTGATCGTGTCTGAATTTTTGCGGCCTGTCAGCCGCGAGGCTTTAGCGACTATGGGAAGTTACCACTCACCCCAGTTGGATGTGGCGGTGCGCCTCAACACTAATGAGTCACCGTTTGCGCCACCGCAAGCATTTTGTGAGGCCGTGAGAAATGCGGTGGCTGGCCTCCAATGGCACCGATATCCCAACCGTCAATCGACAGACCTGCGGACTGCGTTGGCTGGTGCCCACGGAGTGAGCTCAGGAGAAGTGTTTGCCGCCAACGGATCTAACGAAGTTCTTCAGAGTCTTTTCCTTGCGTACGGAGGCCCGGGGCGTAATGCGGTGGTATTCGAGCCCACCTATGCGATGTACTCACAGATTGCCCACGTCACCGGCACCGGTGTTCTGCGGGGGTCACGTGATTCTGATCACAGGCTGGTGCCGAACGATGTCATGAAGTTCGTTGGAGAGCAGCAGCCGGAACTGGTCTTCCTTTGTTCGCCTAACAATCCGACAGGAACGGTGGATCCGGTGGAGATGGTTGCTGGCGTAGTTGATTTGGCTGCCAGTTACGGCGGAATGGTGATCGTTGATGAGGCCTACGGGCAGTTCACCAAGACGAGTGCAGCGGAGCTGTTGGCTGAAAACCTCCCGTTGGCTGTGAGCCGGACCTTTTCGAAGACGTGGGCTTTGGCTGGAATTAGGCTGGGTTACCTCTTAGCGCCTACGTGGTGTGTAGATGATCTTGAAAAGGTAGTTCTGCCCTACCACCTTGACGTCTTCAAGCAGACCGTCGGAGTCCTCGCTCTTGAGTATGAAGTGGAAATGGAGGATCGTGTGGCCGATCTGGTGGCCGAACGTGATCGTGTGGCCGGAGCGCTAGCCGGTCTGCCCGTCACGGTTTGGCCCTCCGAGGCAAACTTCATTCTGTTTCGACCGGAGGCTCGTTCGGGGGCAGCGGTTTGGCAAGCGTTGCTCAACCGCTCAGTGCTCGTTCGCGATTTCACCACCATGGCGGGGATTGAAGGTTGTCTGCGAGTGACGATTGGGACAGTTGTAGAGAACAACCGATTCCTCGAGGCTCTGGACGAGGCCTTACGTGAGGAACACGACGAAGTATCCCTAGGAGGAGCTTGACATGGCACGGATTGGAAGCCGCCAACGCACGACCAAGGAGACGGCTATTGACGTCGAGGTGGATCTAGACAGGGACGTCATCACTGATGTTCTGGTATCGACCGGTATCCCATTTCTTGACCACATGTTGGACCAGTTGGGTCGCCACGGTGGCTTTGGCATGCGAGTGACGTGCAAGGGGGACCTACACATTGATGCCCACCACACCGTGGAGGATGTGGGTATTGCTTTAGGTGAGGCGTTTGGAGATGCTCTAGGTGACAAGGCTGGGGTACGCCGGTTTGCTTCCATTCGCGTACCCCTAGATGAAGCACTAGTCGACGTGGCTCTCGACCTGTCAGGACGACCGTACCTGCACTACGAAGTTGAGTTTCCTGGCGAGAAGATCTTGGGCGACCCACCATTTGACCCTCAGTTAATGGAAGAGTTCTGGCGTGCCTTCACTGTGGCCGCACGGATCACACTGCACCTTGCTTCGGTTCGAGGCAAGAACACTCATCACATCGTCGAGGCCTCCTTCAAGGGTGTGGCCCGGGCGCTACGAGACGCGGTTCGGGTCGAAGGCGGTGACGTGCCGTCTACCAAGGGAAGCCTGTGAGCGGCCGAGTGAACAAGAATGGGCCACTAGTTGCTGTTCTGGACTATGGGATAGGCAACCTCCGTTCTGCTCAGAAGGCATTACAACTGGTGGGCGCCGATGCCCGCTTGACCGCGGATCCGGCACTGGTGGCCAGAGCTGATGGCGTTGTCTTGCCAGGCGTGGGTGCCTTCGGTCGCTGTGTCCAGGCACTGAAGTCGGCAGGTATTTGGGATGCGGCGCTTGCTGCGGCAAGCACCGCAGCAAATGGGGAGGGACGGCCGTTCCTCGGGATCTGTGTTGGGATGCAGATGCTCCATGAGGGAAGCGCTGAGGCTCCTGGAGTGACAGGATTAGGCGTGTTGCCGGGTGAGGTACAGCTCCTGTCAGGTGACATAAAGCGACCGCAGATGCAGTGGAATCGCCTGAGTCTGGGGCCAAACACGGACCATAAAAGGTTCTTAGCCGGCTTGGGTGTTGACCCTTGGGCTTACTTTGTCCACAGTTACGCTGCGCCGGTTAGTTCCGACACAGTGGCCACTTGCACATATGGCGGGTTGGTTTGTGCGGCTGAGGCTCGCGGGATGCTGTGGGGCTGTCAGTTTCATCCTGAAAAGTCCTCATCTGTGGGACTTCAGGTTTTAGAGAATTTCGTGGAGATCTGCTGCAACCCGGTTCGAGACGTACTTGCTTTGAACACATGAGCGTTCCTGCCCTGTTCCCGGCCATTGACCTACGCGACGGTCGTTGTGTGCGTCTAGTGCAGGGGGACTATGACCGAGAGACTGTCTACAGCGACGACCCGCTGGCGCAGGCGTTGGCCTTTCAGCAGGAGGGGGCGGACTGGATCCACGTGGTAGACCTTGATGCTGCTTTGACCGGGGATCCAGTAAATCGGCCAGTTGTGGCCGCCTTGGCTGCAGCACTTGACGTGCCGGTTCAAACTGGTGGAGGTGTTCGATCGGTTTCTGATGCTCGGGCTTTGTTTGATGCTGGCGTCTCGCGGGTGGTGTTGGGCACCGCTGCGGTGGAAGACCCGGATCTCGTTTCGGCAGTGGCCGCCTATGGCCCGGTAGCCGTGGGACTTGACCTTAGAGGTGAAGAGGTGGCAGTCCGAGGTTGGACGGAGGGGAGCGGATTGGGTCTCGATGATGCCTTGGTTCGGTACGCCGGCCTTGGAACTGCAGCCTTTGTCATAACCCGGATCGAACGCGACGGAACCCTGGAGGGCCCTGACCTTGAAGGTTTGGCTCGTGCTTTGGCGATGACAGGGGTTGACGTAGTCGCTTCTGGTGGCGTGGGGTACCTGTCGGACATCGATGATCTTGCGTTACTAGATGTTGCAGGGCGTCGAATTGCCGGGATTGTCCTCGGCCGGGCGCTCTACGAAGGCACCGTCGATCTAGCTGACGCTGTCCGCCGCCTCCGGATCGACTGAAGTGGGAGCAGGGACTTGGAGACCGTAAGAGTTATTCCGTGTCTGGATGTCGATGCCGGCAGAGTGGTCAAGGGCGTCAACTTCGTAGGTCTACGTGATGCAGGTGATCCGGTGGAGTTGGCCGCCCGCTACGACAGCGACGGTGCGGACGAACTGGTCTTCTTGGATATCACCGCTTCATCCGACCACAGGGAGACGACCTTGGAGATGGTCCGCCGAGTTGCAGAAGAGGTATTTATACCGTTCACCGTGGGTGGAGGGATCCGGTCAGTGGACGATGGTCGTGCAATCCTGCGGGCAGGGGCCGACAAGGTAGCGGTGAACACGGCGGCGGTTAACCAGCCTGAGTTGGTTGCGGAACTGGCTGCGGAGTTCGGTAGTCAGTGCGTGGTGGTTGCCGTGGATGCTCGGCGGAACGACTCGACGGCTAGTGATGGAACGACATCTGACTTCGAGGTTCTCACTCATGGAGGACGTGTGCCCACTGGTCTGAATCTAATTGCTTGGGTTGCCCAGGCTGTCGAGCTTGGTGCGGGTGAGATCCTCTTGACCTCAATGGACCGCGACGGAACTCGTGACGGTTTCGACATTGAAATGCTTCAGGCCGTGGGCACAGTGGCCACGGTGCCCCTCATTGCTAGTGGTGGGGTTGGGCGTTTAGACGACTTTTCGGCTGGTGCTCTACAGGGAGGTGCAGATGCAGTGTTGGCTGCCTCAGTCTTCCACTTCGGGGAATACACCGTTGCTGAGGTCAAGGCTCACTTAGTGTCCACCGGTGTAGCCGTGCGGCCATTCACCTCGTAACGACGCCGGTACCGTGGGAGGGTGGATACAACACCGACCCTGTCTGGTTCAACCTCCGGAGGTAGTGGCGTTATGCCTGGTCCTTCGGACCACGAGGGTCTACCCATCAAAATGCTCAATGATCGAATCTTGGTGCGGACTGACACGGAGGAGGGTGAGCGCCGCTCCACGGGAGGCATCCTCATCCCGGCAACCGCTCAGGTAGGTAAACGCCTTGCCTGGGCCCAGGTTGTGGCGGCCGGTCCCAATGTCCGCGCAATGGAGGTTGAGGATCAGGTGTTGTTCAATCCTGAGGACCGCTATGAGGTCGAGGTTCGGGGACACGACTACATCATTTTGCGGGAGCGCGATATTCACGCCGTGGCAGCTCAGCGTCTAGAAGAGGGCAGCACGGGCCTCTACCTATAGGGAAACCTAGGTTGGCGACAACAGGGTGGCCTTAGACTGGGCGCATGAGCGCAGAGTTCGTGACCTTCGAGTCGACCCCTATTGCTGCTACCGAAGAGCAAATGGCCAGTGTGGCCTTCAATGAAGCCGGCTTGGTCCCGGCCATTGTTCAGGAGGAACACACCGGTCGGGTACTGATGATGGCGTGGATGAACGCCGACTCGCTACGTGAGACCATGGCTACCGGGCGTACATGGTTCTGGAGCCGAAGCCGCAAAGAATACTGGTGCAAGGGTGAGACCTCGGGCGACCGCCAGTACATCCGTGAGGCGTATTACGACTGTGATGGAGACACGCTCTTGTTTGTAGTGGAGCAGGAGGGAAATGGTGCTTGTCATACTGGTGAATACAGTTGCTTCTACCGATCCTTTGGTCCTGAAAAAGATGCAGGCGTAGGTATTGGCAGCGTCTGAGCAGACAGATCAACCTGTGACCAATCCAGACCGCGAGACATTCCAGATGTTGGCGCGGGATTATGCCGTGGTGCCCGTATGGCGTGAGTTGCTAGCCGACCTAACCACTCCCGTCTCACTCTTTGCCCGTTGCGTCGGTGACGGTGAGGGGTTTCTGCTTGAAACCGTTGACAGAGCAGAGACTTGGGGGCGGTGGTCTTTCATCGGTCGCAATCCTTCTGCCACGATCACTTCATCGCGAGCCGGAGGCCTGAAGGTAACTGGAAATCTTCCTGACGTGATCCGAACTGACGCAGGGATGTTGGCAGCGATTGAGGATTTGCTGGTCCATTTTCAGTCTCCTTCCATCGAAGGTTTACCGCCACTACATGGTGGACTCATGGGTTACCTCGGTTATGACGTAGTTCGTGAGATCGAACACCTACCTGATGTGCCGCCGGATGACCGTGGATTTCCTGATGGGATCATGTCCGTCATTGGCGAATTGGTGGCCATTGACCACTGGAGACAGCGGGCCTTCCTGCTGACCAATGTGGTGGTGCCTGAGTTCACTGAGGACGCTGGAGTTGATCAGGCTGTGTTGGACATGGCCTACGACGAGGCAGTAGGTCGACTTGATCGGTTAGCCGAAGACGGTGCAAGGCCATTGGAGGAGCCCCTCATGTCTCCTCCGGACCCTGCAGACGAGCCACCTGAGGTCACTTCCACCATGAGTGCCGAAATGTATGAAGCCGCCGTAGAGGTGGTTCGCGAGCACATCTTGGCTGGTGAGGTCTTCCAAGTTGTTTTGTCGCAGCGCTTTGATGTCGAACTCGAAGCCGAGCCCTTTGACGTTTATCGGGTGCTTCGTCAGGTCAACCCGAGTCCGTACATGTACTTTCTCCGCTATGAAGACCTTGTCGTAGTGGGAGCCTCACCGGAGCCGATGGTGCAGCTGCTTGATGGCAGGGTGGTGTCGCGACCCATCGCCGGAACACGTCGAAGAGGGCGAACGGATCTTGAAGATCGGCGCATGGCCGCTGAACTGGCCGAAGATCCGAAGGAAATTGCTGAGCATGTAATGCTCGTCGACTTAGCCCGCAATGACTTGGGGCGTGTTGTGGCTTTCGGGACCGAAGCGGTGGATGAGATGATGACGTTGGAGTACTACAGCCACGTGATGCACCTAACGAGTCAGGTGGCAGGAGAATTAGCTGAAGGGCGGTCTCCGATTGACGTGCTTAGAGCCACTTTGCCTGCAGGGACGGTCTCGGGCGCCCCAAAAGTTCGGGCCATGGAGATCATCGACGCCCTGGAGCCGGTCAAGCGTGGCCCGTACGCTGGAGTAGTTGGCTATTTCGACTTTTCTGGGAACATCGACACGGCTATAGCCATTCGGACCATGTTCGTAGCGGACGGAATTGCTTCAGTTCAAGCGGGGGCAGGAATTGTCGCGGACAGTGTTCCGGAGCTTGAAAACCTTGAGTGCCGAAATAAGGCGCGGGCACTGTTGTCTGCTATTCCGGCTGCTCGCCGGATGACAACTGCCCGCCAGGTTGCACTTGGGCGCCGAGGCTTCTAGTGGCTGCAGGAGTTCGCCGCGATAGAGACATGGTCCAAATAACTGGACCCGATGCTCGGACCTACCTACAAGGTCAGTTAAGCCAGGATGTTGAAACGCTGAAAGTTGGGGAGTCTGCTGAGACTTTCGTACTGCAACCGAATGGCAAAGTTGCCGCCTGGATGCGGATTATTTTCGTGGCCGACGAAACTTATCTTCTAGACGTTGACGTTGGCTGGGGGACAATCGTTGCGGATCGACTAAACCGATTTCTGCTGCGGACGGATTGCAGCGTCGAGTTGATGGCTTGGGAACTGGTGACAGTCATGGACCCGGTTGACATGGTGGAGCCAGAGAGTGATGGCCTAGTAGTTCCAGTTTCCTGGCCGGGTTTAGAGGCCTTGGATCTACTCGGACCGGCAGTGTCCGTGCCTGAGGGAATCAATGAGGTCCCCTACTCGGTTTGGGAGCAACGCCGGATTGCGGCCGGAATACCAGTCATGGGTGCTGAAATAGACGACTCAACTATTCCTGGCGCCACAGGGGTGGTAGATCGCTCAGTCAGTTTCACAAAAGGTTGCTACACGGGACAAGAATTGGTGGCGCGTATCGCTAGCCGTAGCGCCGGCACCCCAACCCGAATTGTTCGTGCCACCGGCCATGGGCCAACCCCACCTGCCGACGCAGAGTGCACCTTCAATGGTGAAACGGCAGGGAGGATTACCAGCTCGGCGTCGTTGCAAGCAGAGGATTTCGTGGCGCTCGTCGAACTCAAGCGAGCCGTAGGCGTGCCAGTGATGGTCGATGTCGGCGGGGTGTCCGTTTCGCTGCTTGCCGATTGAGGAGATCTGAAGGGCCATGCCGGTGCCTCTCCTTGGTGTGAGAAGAAGGTCAAAGCGCCCGTTTTCTGGTCATCGTCATTGGTGGAGGCGAAAATTTAATCAAGTGGCCCACGCTGGGGTACCTCAAAGGGTGTCGGTAGTCTCCGAAGGTGGACACGTATCTCGACCGGATCCTCGACTCCCATCGTGAGCGTGCTCGAGCAGATGATCGGGCACTGGATGCATTGATTGATGCGGTGGAGTCTCAGCCCGAGACTCGAGGCTTTTCTCGAGTTCTACTTGACGGCGACGATCATCAACTCAGCGTTATTGCCGAGATAAAGCGTCGCTCACCTTCACGAGGGGACCTATCCGCCGACTTGGATCCGGCAGCGGTCGCTATCGAGTACGTCGAGGGGGGGGCGGCCTGTCTCTCTGTTCTGACCGAATTCGAACACTTCGGTGGGTCTCCTAATGACCTGGTGTCTGCTTGGAACGCTGTGCCGGTGCCGGTCCTGCGGAAGGACTTCACCGTAGATGCCAGAGATGTATGCGACGCTCGGTTGATGGGCGCCGATGCGGTTCTCTTGATTGTTGCGGCCCTTGATGAAGTCCAACTAGCCGACTTCTACGCCCTGGCCACCGAGTTGGGCCTCGATGCCCTCGTAGAGGTACACGATGAGGCTGAGTTGGAACGAGCACTAGCCATAGGTGCCTGTCTTATTGGAGTAAATCAGAGGGATTTGGTTACGTTTGAGGTCGACTCAAACCGGGCCTTACTCATGGCCCCCCTCATGCCGGATGGAGTCATCCGGGTAGCCGAATCAGGAGTTCGCGGAGTTGATGATGCTCAGATGCTCTTCAACGCTGGGTACCACGCTCTTCTAGTAGGGGAGTCGCTGGTGACTGCCGGTAATCGGGCCGCCGCCGTTCGAGATCTCAGGAAGGCTGCCGTCACTCCCGAAAATGGGGGATGATCTAAATATGTTCATCAAGGTATGTGGGATCACTTCGGTCGAAGATGCGCTCCTGGCCACTGCTTTGGGAGCCGATTCCTTGGGTTTTATCTTTGCCTCGTCACGCCGACAGGTGTCTGAACGAGTGGTGCGCGACATCGTGGGACAGTTGCCGCCCGACGTGATGACGGTCGGGGTATTTCGAAACATGGGAAAGGCCCGGGTAGTCGAGACCGTAAATCGGATAGGACTTCGTGCCGCCCAGCTCCACGGCAACGAGTCGCCCGCCACCACTCGCTGGGTCGCTGATCGTGTGCCACTTACCATCCGAGCTCTGTCTGCCGGTTCGCCGGACGTGGAACGGTTCGAGGAGTTTGGCGCAGACCTTTTGTTACTCGACGCTCCGAATCCTGGCGCAGGTGAGGTATTCGACTGGGCAATGGCGGAAGGACCAGCGTCGATTAGGCCGATGCTGTTGGCTGGGGGGCTTGAACCAAACAACGTAGGTGAGGCAATCGAGCGGGTAGATCCTTATGGTGTTGATGTAGCCACAGGAGTGGAAGCCGAGCCCGGCCGAAAAGATCCGCGCCTTTTGCGCGCGTTCATGTCTAACGCCCGATCAGCTCGACCTCAGGGACG
>CAWVUB010000043.1:0-17088 GCA_963933065.1 uncultured Acidimicrobiaceae bacterium
CATCATCCGGATCATCACCGAACACACCCAACTTAGGAAAACCGGTGCCCAGTGGATGGGACTGTGTCCATTCCATGGGGAGAGGTCGCCCTCGTTCTCGGTTAATGCTGAAAAGGGGGTCTATTACTGCTTTGGTTGTCAGGTCTCAGGCGATGTCATTGACTTCGTTCGAGAGATCGAAGGGCTGGACTTTGCAGGCTCGGTAGAGTTTCTAGCCGCCAAGACTGGAATACCCCTGCGTTACACCGACCACAACGAGGGGAAGCGGAGAAACCGGCGCAAGGAGCACGCTGAGATTGTCCAGAAGGCGGTGGACTTTTACCATCAACGTCTTTTGGAGGATCCAGCAGCTCGACCGGCCCGTGACTACCTCCGTTCCCGCGGCTACAACAGTGAAGTAGCCCGAAAGTTTCAGATCGGCTGGGCACCAGACGACTGGTCCTTATTGTCGCGTCATCTCCGTTTGACTGACGAGGACTTGACGGCCACCGGCCTCGGTGGAATTAGCCAGCATGGAAGCCAATACGACTTCTTCCGGGCTCGAATCGTCTTCCCTATCTTTGATCGACAAAGTAACCCAGTGGGCTTCGGGGGTCGCAAACTGCCCGACAGTGAGGGGCCAAAGTACAAGAACACCTCCGACGTTGCTGAATATTATTCCAAATCTGACGTGCTCTACGGCCTCCATTCCGCCAAGGCTGAAGCAGGACGACTGAACGAGTTGGTGGTTTGTGAGGGGTATACCGATGTCATCGGCTGCCACCTTGCAGGGATCGAACGAGCGGTGGCTACGTGTGGAACAGCCCTGACTCAGAGCCACGCCCGGGTCATAGGTAGGTTCGCCAAGCGGGTGGTTCTCGCTTTCGATGCCGATGGGGCAGGGCAGTCGGCCGCTGAGCGGGTGTACGCGTGGGAAGAAGAGTTTGGCTTGCAGTTTGCAGTAGCTGCCCTCCCTGAAGGTGCTGACCCGGGTGATCTGGCAGGCTCAGATCCTGCGGGGTTGGAGCGAGCCATTTCCGAGGCGCGGCCGTTCCTGGAGTTCCGGGTTGACCGAGCGCTGGCTCGCGGGGACTTGGATTCAGCCGAGGGTCGGGCCCGGGCGGCCACCGAGGCCATGGTCCTAGTCGCTGAGCACCCCGATTCACTGGTCCGTGATCAGTACGCCATGAGTATTGCCGATCGGTGTCGAGTCGGAATCGAAGAACTTCGTCGGCGGGGAGTAGCTGCGACGTCGGCTGCTTCACGCGTTCGGACGGTTCCTGCCGACCTCGGAACCAATTTGTGGCCCTCCGTTGGAGATTCGCCGGGCAACGGTCACGTCACCCCTGAGCTGCAGGCCCTGCGGGTCCTCGTTCACCACCCTGAAGAAATTGCCGGTCGTCTTTCACCCTGCCTTTTCGAGGACAAACTGAACCGAGCGGTATACGTCGCACTGACTTCTGCTGCTGACCTCCATGGAGCCCGTGCGGCTGCTGGGTCAGATGTTGCTGACCTATTGGGCCGGCTCGCCGTTCAGGAGGCATCTGATGATGATCCTTTAGGCGTCTTAAACCGACTGACGTATCTGGCGGCCCAGCGGGTAGCGACCTCCTTGGAGGCCGAGGCCCGCCAGTCCGGTGATATAGCGGCCTATCAGTCGGTCATCTCGTATCTCCGAAAGGAAGTGATTCGACTCCGAGAGGTGGTGCCCTACGACGACGAACTCAAGGCGTTACTCCAGTGGCTCAATGATTATTGGGAGGGGAAGGCCAATGGCTGACACCACCCCCAGAACGAAAACGTGGAGTGGGGTCTTGGAGTTCGAGTTGGCGCGCCTACTTCGAAGAGCGCGAGACCGGGGCCGTCTTGGCCTAGAAGAGGTCATAGAGGTCCTACGCGATGAAGAACTCACCTTGGAACTCATCGCTGATGTGCGCCGACGGGTGGTTGCGCAGAATATTGAGTTTGATGAAACTGTGGATATTGAGGCAGTTGCTACCCCGGGAACAGGACCAATGTCGGGTAACCGCTCCCAGTATCAAGCTCGAGTGGGTGTGGGAACTAGAACCAGTGAAGCTACTGACTCCACCTACCTCTACCTCCGTGAAATTGGACAGGTAGCGCTACTGACTTCTCTTGAGGAGGTGGACCTAGCGAATGGAATACGGAAAGGTAACGAGGCTGAGGCTCGGATCGCCGATCTGGCTGCGTCCGGGGAACTTGGCCATATCGATGTGGTCGAATTGTCTTCTCTGAAGCGGCTTCAGAGGCATGGTGATCGATCCCGTGATCGTCTAACTAGGGCTAATCTTCGACTCGTAGTGTCGGTGGCCAAGAAGTACAGGGCTCGCGGCTTGCCGCTGCTGGATCTCGTTCAAGAGGGGAATCTTGGACTGATGCGAGCGGTAGGGAAGTTTGATGCTGACAAGGGCTTCAAGTTCTCGACCTATGCCACTTGGTGGATTCGTCAGGCCATTACTCGAGCGATTGCCGATCAGGCGAGAACCATTCGGATCCCCGTCCACAAGGTGGACGCCATGAATCGAGTGCTGCGAGTCCAGCGGGACCTTGCTCAGGAGTTGGAGAGGGAACCGTCTTACGCCGAGATTGGTGAGTGGGCCATTTTGTCACCTGTGGAGGTGGAAAGCCTGCTTCGTCTCTCTCGTGAACAGGACCATCCGTTGTCGTTGGACTCTCCGCTGGGGGAAGAGCAGGATGCGAGCTTGGCGGATTTGGTGGCAGACCCTCGGGCTGTCGTGCCGGCTGACGCGGTCGCCCGTCGCCTGCTTGGTGAGGAAGTGTTACTTGTGCTTGACGAGCTGGACGACCGCGAACAAGATGTCGTCCGAATGCGATTTGGGCTTGATGGTGTCGAACCGCAGACTCTTGAACAGGTTGGCTCACACTTTGGGGTCACCAGAGAGCGGGTGCGCCAGATTGAGGCTCGGACTATGTCGAAGTTGAAGCAGCCAAACCGCTCGGAGCGACTAAGGGATTACCTGGAGGGTGACTGATTCTTGCTCGGTGCCTAGTCGGGAGAATCAGATGGTGTTGGTATCGTTGCGCTCGCCCATTCCGGGGTAGCTCAGCTGGCAGAGCGTCGGACTGTTAATCCGCAGGTCGTGGGTTCGATCCCCACCCCCGGAGCCATCAATGTGAAAGTCAGGGCCGGTCTTTCGAGACCGGCCCCTTAGATGTAGAAGAACCACAGGCCACTCGGTCAGGCAACCGTCACGAGCGGACACCTCGCCAAGTGAGACGAGAGCCCAGCAGGTGGCTTATCGGGGTGACGGCGGCTAACGCGACGAGGAATGCGGCCAAGGGGCCGAGCCCGAACCAGTTGACGAGCGCATTGATCACAGCCAATCGCAAGAAGAGCAGCACTCCGAGTGCCAACTGAACGCCGACAAGGCGTCGGATTCGGTCTAAGGAGCTACGGGCCGCCCGGCCTGCAAAGGTCCACAGGTCATGGAGAAGGACGGTCAGAAGGATCCCACCCTCGCCGGCAATGGCCGCCGACCTGGTGAGGTTCCAGCCCTGAGAGTCGAAAATCCAGAAGAAAGCTAAAGCGTCGGCAATTAAGGCCAACCCAGTCACAACTAAGTATCGGACCAGTGCACGGCTTCGGAGGGGGTATAGGCGAAGACGCATCAAGTGGCGGAAGTAACCGACGTAATGGCCGAACCCGACCTTGGACTGTCCCCGTTGACGTTTTAGGAACACGTACGGCTTTTCAGCTACCCGGTGGACATCGCAGCGAGCCAACACCTCCAAGAGAATCTTGTAGCCCACTGGGTCGAGGTGGGCATGGGTGACCACGTCACGTTGAACCACGAAGTATCCGCTCATGGGGTCGGTTACCTGTCCGACGGTTCCAGGAAGCAGTAGGAGGCCGAGGGCCTGTGCGCCGCGGGAAAGAAGACGTCGGGCAGCGGACCAGTTGGAGACTCCTCCTTCGCCTAGGTGCCTGCTGGCTATGGCCACATCGGTTTGGTTGTCCATGGCGGACAGCAAGTCGGTGATGATTTCAGGCGGGTGTTGGCCATCGCCGTCAATTACGCCAAGGAGCTCACCTTTGGCGTGCGCCCAACCGCAGATAACGGCGGTGGCTAGACCGGTCGCACCGGTTCGTTGCAACACCCTGATTCCAGAGAGTTCGTTGGCGAGTTCTGCAGCGATTAGGCATGTCCCGTCAGGGCTGTCGTCGTCGACCACGATTAATTCGAAACCGACACCAGTTCCAGATAACACGGTGTGTAAGGAGCGGAGGAGCCGCTCAATGTTGGCGGCTTCGTCGTAGGTGGGGATAACAAGGCTGATCCGAATCTCCGGATCAGCCTTGTTGCTAATTGAAAGGGGCCGGCTGTCTACAGATTCGATCAGTTCGTGGTTTTCTAAGTGAGGGACGCCGCCGTTGGTCACGGTCGCTCCGTTAATGGTCGACAAGTTTGCTGCCAAGGTACCGGATCTTCGCTCGGGGAAGAGGAGTCTCGGATCCTTCTGCCAGAATGCGGGTGGGCCGGTAGCTCAGTGGTTAGAGCAGGCGACTCATAATCGCTCGGTCGCGGGTTCGATCCCCGCCCGGCCCACCAGCATTGCAGCAAAGGCGAGTACTTTCAGATGCTTGGGTGCCAACATAGGTTGGTGGCCGCGTGACAGGCTTACATAGACCGAATAGGGAGATCTTGTGAGCCTGATCCTTCTAGTGGCCCTCGTAGTTGTCATCGTGTTCTACCGACGCAGAGGCGCCAGCAGAGTTGATGTCGGCACGATGGTCCGTCGATTTCTAGAGTATGGGTTCCTCTACGGACTACTCGTGGTAACGGCGGTCGGTGCGACCGGGGCTTTGGGGCAATTGTTCGACACCGTGCGCGGTGCTGGGCTTAAGAACCCCGAGGAGTTGGCCCTTTGGTTCAGTCTTTTGATCGTGGCGGGTGCTTCCCTTGTCGGGCTCGCTCTCTGGATGCGGCGAAGGTTTCGAGCTGATCCTGCGGAGACGGCCGCCGCCGGTTGGGCGCTCTATCGCTCGGCGGTGGATCTCACGGCAGCAGGATTTGTGGTGTTCGGGTCTACTCAGCTTCTGGGTTGGCTTGTCGATGGATGGCATCTAAATAGTTGGCTGCTCTCAGCCATGGTGATTTGGGTGGGTGTGGGCCTGGTTCATGGTCGACTTCCAGGTCGTTTACCGGAGGTGACTTATCTCATTGGTGCCACGGTGGCCATCGTCGGGATCTCAATTAGCGGAGCGGTAATTCTTGAACTCTTTCTGAATTGGGCATACGACGGGGCCACGTTGGACCCAATCGTCGAGGGTTTGGGTCTGGGCGGCGGTGGACAGTGGTCCGATACGGCGGATGACATCACCGGAGCGACAGCGCCTTTGGTGGCCTTCGGTGGCGCATGGATTCGTTACTGGTGGCTCAACGGCCGTGTTGCTCCTCGAAGCCCTGAACGTGATGGCTACGTGCTAGTTGTCGGAGTGCTTGGAGGACTAGCAGCCACATTGGTGGCAGTTAGTGGCGTACTCCACACGCTGCTCTCTTGGGTGTTGGTTACTTCGGCAAGGGATGAGGGTGCTGTTCGCCACTATGACGTGCTTGCTGTGTATGGAGCGCTGCTAGTAGTTGGGTTGGGGCTTTGGGCGTACCACCGAAAGGAGGTACCCCACGCGCTGGAAAGGCACGGATCTGGCCGGGATGAGGTGTCTCGTCTTTACGACCACCTGCAGGCAGGTGTGGGCCTCGTGGCATCGACGGTGGGATTGGCCCTGTTGTTTGGAATTGTCCTTCACAAGGTCATGCCAGCGCCAGCGGACTGGGACCGGGGTGTCGCCGAAGTGTTGACCGTTGCTCTGACGGCGCTGCTGGCTGGCAGCCCGGTTTGGGCTCGAGCATGGTTTCGGATCCAGTCGAGGGCGGGGGAGGTTGCCGAAGAATCGTCGGCCGTTCGGCGCATTTACTTGTTTTTAGTTTTTGGTATAACTGCACTGTGTGTGCTGGGCAGCCTCGGCACAATGGTCTTCCTTGTTATTTTTGGGCTTCTAGATGGGAGTCTCAACATTGAAAAGTTAGCCATATTCCGTTTCCCTCTTGCGCTGCTTGGCGCTACAGCGGGCGTGGCTGCCTATCACGGCCGGGTGCTCCGGACCGGACTGAGGCTTGCCCCAACGTCGATCCGACCTATCAGCAGAACGGTCACGGTGGTGGGTGCCGACCTCACCGATTTAGTCAGGGCGCTTGAAGAGGTTCCCGGTGTTGAGGTGAACCGGCATGTTCGTATCGGGTCACCGGGTGCTATTCCGGCTGAGCCTGAGATATTGGTGGCGGCCGTTAGGGAATCGGCACACGACCTGCTGATTGTCGTGTCCGGTGACGGGTCCGTGGAGGTTATTCCGCTCAAGCCCTGACAGGATCAGTAAATGGATCATGAAGTCAGTGTCAGCAGAGAGATAGCGGCGTCAGCTGAGCGAGTGTGGTCAATGCTGGTGGACCTGGAGCGAATGGGGGAGTGGTCACCAGAGAACGACGGGGGTCGCTGGCGCGGTTCTGAGGGTCCCGAGGTCGGTGCCGTATTTGTTGGGCGAAACCACAATGGTTGGCGCCGTTGGCGCACAGGTGTAACGGTCATCGAAGCAACTCATCCTCGGAGGTTCGCCTTCCGTCTGAAAATCGGGCCACTGGGTGGATGCGACTGGATCTATGACATTGAGCCGACCGTCGGTGGCTGCCACGTAACCGAATCGTGGGTCGATAATCGGACCTGGTTCCTGAAGAAGGTCGGCCATTTGTTCAGTGGGGTGGCTGACCGGGCTGCTCACAACAAAGCCCATATGGAAGTCACCTTGGAACGAATGGCAGCCGCTGCTGAACAATAATTTCGACTTGCACTGCGCTAACTAGTCCCAGGTGTTCCAGGAGGTCACAGCGGCGGCTCCTCCGTCACGAGATGCTGGTTTGAAGTCGGTGCCCAGCGTGTGTCCTACCGTAATTAGCGCCACCTGGCTGACCTCTTCGTAGGGAATGTGGAGGAGTTCGGCGGCTTCTTCTTCGAAGAGAAGGTGAATAGTCGTCCAGCAGGTGCCGAGACCACGTTCACGCGCTGCCAACATGAAGCTCCAGGTGCTCGGGATGATCGACGCCAGCGATGAGGTGGCGCCAAAGCCAGACTGGTTTATTCGGCCCGGAAGGCACGGGATCACCATGGCTGGCACCCGGTGCATATTCTCGGCCAGGTACGCAGCTGACTGCATGACCCGCATCTGCTGGGTGGCCCGTTCGGAGTCCTCTCCGCCAGCTAAAGAAAGGGCGCTGGCTGACATGCCGGCGTACTGTTCCCACCCTCTCCGGTAGAGCTCGCCGAGACCGGCTTTCTTTTCGGGGTCAGTTACTACGACAAACCGCCAACCTTGACTGTTCGATCCGGTAGGAGCCTGCACCGCGTAGTCCAGACACTCGCGTAAGAGGTTGTCGTCGACGGAACGATCAAAGTCGAGACGCTTGCGTACCGACCGTGTGGTGGTCAGTACATCATGAACGGAAAGCCCGAGGAGGGTCATGGTTTCTCCAAAAGAGTTGATTTAAGGATTTAGGATCTGGTTTCGGTGTGAGCCTCTGTGGCGAGATCGCGAATGCCTTCGACGCAGCGTCGCATGTTGTCTGTCTGGCCGGCCTGTCGATTGGTGATGATCTTTGCTTCCTTCTCGGGTCTGGCTTCAATGGCCATTGTTAGGCCCGACCATCCAGGTCCCAGAATCATGGCAAACCGCAGGCGGGTACCGCTCGCTAAGGGGATGAGCTCGAACCGCCACTGTGCGGCCGCCTGCTCGGCATCAACGGAGTTCCAGGCAAACACCCGGTTCTCCTCGTAGTCGACAACATGGCAGGTCACCTCCCAGTCACCCATGTGGTCGTTGTGGTTATGACCTAAGAAAGTGGCACCTATTTCAGGTTGGGCAGAGATCCACTCGGCCCCCTGGAACTCGTTGCTGAACTGGGCGGGCAGGTTGATGTCGCTAATGAACTGCCAAACTGCTGATGGTGGCGCATCGATGTCGATCTCGACGGTTACGCCTGCACCATCTCGATGGAGTGGGGCTTCGCCGGTGGGCCGTTCGATGGTGTAGCCCCATTTGTCGAACCATGTGATGTCGTGGGCTGTTCGACGTTCAGCGGGGGAGAAGTCTCCACCGGTGGTCCATGCGACGGGGAGTAGCACGATCTGGCTGACGCCATCAGGTATGCCGAGTAGTTCAGCGACCTCGTCGGCTGCTCCGAGGTGCAGGCTCGTCCAAGCGGAGCCGAGGCCGCGCGATCGCAGCGCCAGGCAGAAGCTCCACGCTGCTTGAATGACGGAGTCGAACAGCCCTGGTCGGCCACTTCCATCATGCTCGCCGTAGATGGTTACAAGCACAATTGCTGGAACGTGTTCAAGGTTTTGGGCCAGGTGGTCGGCTGACCTCAGGGCCTTCTCGTTGTGATGCCCTGTTCCAGCCACCTTCTGGTAACTCTCACTTATCCAGTTTCCGCCTGCGTCGCGGTACAGATCGGCCAAGGCCTTCTTCAGGTCGGGGTTTTGGATGACCAGCCAGCGTCGACTGGTTTGGTTTCCACCTGTGGGCGCCTGTTCGGCTATGTCGATGCAGTCCAGCAGTAGTTCTTGCGGGACGGGCCGACCTAAATCCAGTCGGCGGCGGACGGCTCGGGTGGTTGAGAGCAGCCGATCGGTCTCGTCGGTGTCGAAAGGGGTGGCAGAAGGCATGGGATCAGGACTATGGCCTTAGAACTCCCCGAAGCCATCACCGAGCCAGGCTGGGGCCCGGTCCAGCAGATACTCGCTAATCGACCTTGACCGTTCCAGAGCGTCACACAACCAGTCAGCCTCGCCGCCTCGCAGCAGCGCAGCTAGAGGAGTCTCCAGTCGCGCGGTTACACCAAGCGACCGTTGTGGAGCGTCAGTGACTGCTTCGAAGGAGTCCACGGCTGACACTTGAGTAGGGAGATCCGGTCCGCCGAGGCCAGCGAGTTCAGTTGCCAGGACCAAAAGGTCGGGTCCGTGGTCCAATGGGGGCAACGCCCAACTGAAGACGAGATTGATAACCAGATCGTCGCTCGGGTCCTGGTCGTCGGGGATGGACATGACTTCATCTTCGAAGGCCAGCAGGGTCCTCACCTCGAGATCTAACGACAGGCGCAGATCAAGTGGCCCACCACATGCGGCTTCGGGGTGCAGGTCGACTTCAAAAGCCTGGTGCATGGAATAAGTCTCGACAAAGTGCCGCTCGTCGTGGACGTGGAAGCCGTGTTCGGCCGCGTGGTCTTTTAGGTCAGCGACGAAGCCCGCAATGTCGACGACTGCCACGTGGTTCCTCTTTCAGGCATTGGGCCCACGGGGTATCCGTAGGCGTTGTGTCTGTACAGCGTAGAGCCGACCCGTCCGGTGAGGCACAAGGGTTTGGCAGACTGGCCCAGTGAGTACACCCTCAGCTAAACCACCTGCTTCTACTGAGAAGAGCGTGACTATTGATCCAGAGGTCGTTCTTAGCGCCCTACACGAGACGGCTGATGCGGTAGTGGCTGTACTGGCCGAGCAGGAAGACTGGGGACTGTCAGGTCATCGTAGTGACCAGTACGCCACCGATGTGGTGGCTGACGAGGCCGTTCACGGTCTGCTGGACCCTCTGGGTTACGGCGTGCTCAGCGAGGAGTCTGGCTTGTCTGAGCCCTCTATTGACGGCATGCCGGTCATAGTTGTTGACCCGCTCGACGGTTCCACGAACGCCTCGAGAGGATTGCCGTGGTATGCCACGAGCCTTTGCGCTGTTGACCTGGATGGTCCACTCGCTGCGGTGGTGGTTGATCTGGTTTCGGGTACTCGCTATGACGCGGTGCGTGGGTGGGGGGCAAGGCGTGACGGTGAGCCGATCCGACGGACTGGTGCGCCTCCGTTGAGTGACGCAATCATTGGTCTGTCGGGTTTGCCGCCAAGGAATCTTGGGTGGGGGCAGTTCCGGGCCTTTGGGGCAGCTGCTCTTGATTTATGTGCAGTGGCCGACGGCCGTCTCGACGGTTACGTGGACTGCTCGACAGATGCCCATGGGGTATGGGACTACCTGGGGGCACTACTGGTCTGCGCTGAAGCTGGCGTAGAGATTGCGGATGCTCATGGCCGCGATCTCTGTGTGCTGGACCCTGAGATGCGCCGTACCCCGGTAGCGGGTGTTGGACTGGGGCTGGCTGAGGCTCTGTTGGCGGCAAGACGCACCTTCTAGTTCGTGCCGGTAGGTTCAACGGCTCCGGGCGCGTAGCTCAGCTGGCTAGAGCACCTCCCTTACAAGGAGGGGGTCGGGGGTTCAAGTCCCTCCGCGCCCACCAGGCAAATACAAATAAGAGATCAACAAATCAACGATCTGATTGGTTGGCGCTCCCAATTTCAGTTCAGGTATTCCGTTAAGGGTCTCAAGTCCAGCGATTGCTATCTGTTGCTGAATAGTTGGTAAATAGGGGGATCACCGTGATGGACGCTGACAATCAAATCTTTTCGGCTGATCGCTATGTCGGCACTCGTGCACTAATTGAGGACGCTGAGCCCCTGCCGCCTGACGTCTACTTTTCTCAAGCGTGGTACGACCGCGAGATTGAGACAATCTTTCGGAAACGTTGGCTCGTCGCTACTCGCGAGGAAGAGATTCCCAATCCGGGTGATTACGTGAGGCTGGACATTGTGGGTGAACCATTGTTGATTGTCCGTGATGACGGAGGTCAGGTTCGCGCCTTATCGGCATCCTGTCGACATCGCGGTTCAGAGCTGATGACTGGCCGCGGGAACTGCCGCAAAATAGTTTGTCCTTACCATGCGTGGACCTACTCGCTTGAAGGAAAGCTACTTGCGACGCCGTCGATGAACGAGGCGCGTGGGTTCGACAAATCAGAGCACAATCTCCCCAGCGTGCGCGCTGAAACTTGGGGTGGCTTCGTATTTATCAATCTCGACCCTGACGCTGTCTCATTGATGGAGTCGCTCGGTGGACTCGTTGACCGACTGGCCAGTTAC
Organism: uncultured Acidimicrobiaceae bacterium; assembly: GCA_963933065.1. GTDB lineage: Bacteria > Actinomycetota > Acidimicrobiia > Acidimicrobiales > MedAcidi-G1 > UBA9410. Next base: position 11,029 of record CAWVUB010000043.1, read on the forward strand.
CGGCTCGAAGAGATGAAGGTCACCAAAAAGTGGGAGAACAGATTCAACGCGAACTGGAAGATCTGGGTGGAGAACTCTCGAGAGGGCTACCACGTGCGGACCGTGCACCGCGAATCTCTCGACACCTTCTACCCCGGTGCCGTTCGAACCGCCTTTCAAGCTGGCGGTGAGCCAATGAGATACGCAATTAACAGCAGCGATAATGAAAATGGCCTTTACGTCCCCCGCAACCACACCCTGCCCTTCGTCGACGGCCTCTCAACCCAAGACAACCAGAGCACCCACTTCATCATCTATTACCCGCACCTCCTCTTGAACGTTCCTCCCGACCGGATCACGTTTCACCAGTACTTTCCAGAGGGCCCCGAATGGACACGGATTGTCTCGTGGTGTTGCTTCCCACAATCCACCATCGATCTACCTGAGTTCGAGACCGAAGTTGAGGAGAAGTACTACCCCTCGATGGATCTGTTCCTCGCTGAAGACAAGGGAGTATGCGAGATTGTTCACCGCGGTATCGGTGGACAGCTCGCCAAGTTGTCCCGCTACTCGCCAACCGAGGAACGGACCGTTCACGAGTTCTCCAACTACGTGCTCGACCATGTTCTCGGACCGGAAACAACTGCTGACAAGGTGTGAAATGACCATCCGCAAGAACATCTCCATACCTAACGTCACTGAACCAGCCGATCCGAGGGCGGGATCACAGTGCATCCGCAACGGCAACCTGATCTTTATTTCCGGTCAGATCGCACTCGATAATGGAGAACTAGTCGGACCCGACGACCCGCTTGAGCAGTGCCGCCAATGCCTTCGACATATCGAAAGTTATGTTTCCGCAGCTGGCGGGACGCTCGATGACGTGGTGTCGCTCGACATCTTCCTCACCGATATCCGATATCGACCGGCGGCAGGTCAAGCCAGGGCAGAGTTCTTCAACGAGCCCGGACCGAGTGCCACGGTGGTAGGTGGGGTGGATCTTGCCTTTGAGGGGCTCCTCGTTGAGATCAGCGCTCGCGCAGTTCTGCCATGAAGGAAGGGTGGGCACAGACTGTGCTGGGGCCGGTCGATGCGGCAGATCTAGGCATCACGTTGGCTCACGACCATGTCCTCATGGACGGATCGTTTATGTACGTTGATCCACCAGCCAGTGTCGATCAGTACCTTGCGGACGAGCAGATCACGCTTGAGAACCGGGGCTGGATCGCGTACCACTGGACGTCAAGTCACCACAACGTGCATCTTGATTCCGAAGACGTGGCAATTTCAGAGTTGCAGCAGTTCGTTGCTGCTGGTGGCCGAACTGTCGTGGATCCCACCAACAATGGTTTAGGGCGCGATCCGCAACCCCTTGTTCGGATAGCCGAAGCAACAAGTAGCCACATCATCGTGGGTTCCGGCTATTACCTGGGGGGCACACACCCTGACGACATGAACGACCGGTCGATGGATTCCATCACCGACGAGATCATGACTGACATCCGCGTCGGTATCGGCGAGACGGACGTGAAATCTGGGCTAATTGGTGAGATTGGCTGCAGTTATCCCTGGCTACCTAATGAGAAGAAGAGTCTCCGTGCTGCAGTGGCTGCCCAAATCGAGACTGGAGCACCCCTCATGGTTCATCCCGGTCGTGATCCGATGTCACCCGTTGAGATCATGGAAATCGTGGACGAGGAAGGCGGCGACCTCAATCGCACGATCGTCTGCCACATCGACCGCACTTGCACCGACCGATCCTGGCTCAGTGACTTAGCGGCCACCGGCTGTTATTTGGAATACGACCTCTTCGGCAACGAAAGTTCGTGGTATCCGCCCAACCCTGCGGTCGACATGCCTTCCGATGCTGAGCGAATGGATGTTGTGCTCTGGCACTTTGAGCAAGGGTTAGAAGACAAGGTGCTCCTGTCGCACGACATCGCCACCAAGCATCGGCTTCATGCCTATGGCGGTCTCGGCTACGACCATCTGCTCACCAATGTCGTACCTCGTTTGCGTCAGCGTGGGCTTTCTGAAATAGAGATCAACACGCTGACAACTGATAATCCGGCACAGATATTTGCGTTTGCGCCACCCGGAGGATGTTCCTAGAAAGATGACGGCAGCCAGTTGTGTAAACCAGCGGAAACCTCGTATGACAAACGCCCACAACGGTTCCATTCGTAGCCTCAAAGCATGACTCGCCCGCTCACCGACCACGGAGTTCTCACCTTCGACTGCTACGGCACCCTCATTGACTGGGAGTCCGGGATCTGGGATGCGTTCCAGCCTCTACTAATGGCGAACCTGCCAACAGGCCTCACACGAGAAAGCCTGATTGAAACCTTCAACGACTTGGAGGCACAGCAGCAGGCTGCAGCGCCCACCATGACCTATCCCACCGTCTTGGAGTGTGTGCACCGGACGTTCGCTGAGGATCTGGCGCTGGAGACGTCACCAATCCTCGACAATGATTTTGGGGCATCAGTCCCATCTTGGTCAGCCTTTCCCGATTCGGCTGATGCTCTCAGGTTCCTCTCTCAACACTTCGGGCTTGTGATCCTCAGCAATGTCGACCGTGCGGGCTTTGCGGCCTCCAACGCCCTATTGGGCGTCGAGTTCGACGCGGTCTACACAGCCGAGGACATCGGCTCGTACAAGCCCAATCTTTTCAACTTCGAGTACCTGATTGAACACGTGAAGTCCGACTTGGGATACAGCAAATCAGACATCTTGCATACAGCTCAGGGCATTAGACACGACCACATCCCGGCCCGCTCAATAGGGCTTGACAACTCATGGATCGACAGAAATCGCTTATCGGAAACTGGTGCTGCCGGCCTTCCAGTAACCGACCACCTGTTTTTCTCGATGGCCGAGATGGTCGCTGCCGTGCAGGCTGAGTTGACCCCGTGACAAGAATCGCCTCATTGTTTGGAGAGGTGTTGTAAGTGGGCTGAGGGGTCAGTTCCATTGGGCCCGTGGCAGCGTTTAGGAAGAAACACGCAATTCATATCAACCCTAGGATTAGTCGTTAATCAGGTACGACTGGAGGAGGACTGGTGTCGTCGGTGGCGGACTTCTATATCGACGTTGACGGCGTACAAACTTATGTAACAGAGGTGGGGGCCGGGCCTACTGTCGTCTTGCTTCACGGAGCTGCCGTCGGTGTCGATTCGACGCTTACGTGGTGTCGCACGATGCGAGCGCTATCGGACCAGTTTCGGCTCATAGCGTTTGATCAGATTGGGTTCGGGCGAACAGACATGCCGAGAGACGGCATTTATAAGAACCGGTTGGAACGTACAGATCATGTCCGATCGACACTACGCGCACTCGAAGTGACCACAGCTTGTCTTGTAGGGCACTCGGAGGGAGCGTTCATTGCTTCCCGTCTGGCGATCACAGATCCAGATCTCCTCCGATCACTGGTGATCGTCACCTCAGGAGGAACGGCTCCGTACCTTGGTGAGCGAGAGGATAAGAAATGGATATCGGCATGCGAGAAGACCTACAACGACCCCCAGCGACTCAGCAACGAAGAGGCCTTCGTCCAGTCAGACGCTCATCTGAGCCGGGGCAAAGACCCTGAGTACGAGGCGATTCTCAGGCAAAACTTTGAACAGGCGACCAAATCTGGGCAAATTGAGATTTTTCAGAGTATGCCGGAAGCTGAAGTCGACTACCAGAAATACCGAGAACTGCAGGAAACCCATGTCCTGCCATACCTTTCAGAAATCGATATCCCGAGTCTTCTGATTTGGGCGGACAAAGACCCGACCGTTCCCGTAAGCAGGGGCCGTGCTCTATGGGAGTGGATACCAGCAGCAGAGATGCAGATCCTGAGTAACGCAGGCCACTACGTTATGCATGACCGAACCGAGGCTTTCAACGGCATTATCAGGTCATTTGCAGGGGTCCAGCCGTGATAGTCCGTAGCGTCGACGAATATCAGTCCCTGGGACGAACGGTCGAACTTGCTGATGGACGAGCGACCTCAACGAGGCTCATCACGGCCCATGATGGAATTGGTTTTTCTCTTGCATTCGTGACGTTGGAGGAAGGGCTCACTTTTGACCTCTGGTACAAGCACCACTGGGAAACAAATGTGATGCTGGATGGCTCGGTGCTTCTCTCGGATCTCGAGAGAGGTAATTCTTGGGACCTGGACCGTGACTCCATCTACTTGGTGGGTCCCACGGACCGGCACCGTCTGAAAGCACACACTCCGATAGAGGTTCTGAGCGTGTTCTGTCCGTCGGTCAACGGAGATGAGAATCACGATGCTGATGGCTCCTATCCGCCCACAGGGCCTATCCCACTGCGTCGCGAATCAATGGCAGTTCGAACTGGGTGTGACGCAGCGGTAACTGCCGTCGATGGTGTAGGCGTGGTGGTCAGCCGAATTGAGGTGGGGGGGCAAGGAGAGTTTCCGGCTCAACAAGCCGCTTCTGCCTACTATTTCCCTGCCGGATCAGGAGCCGTAGAAGATGAATTGGGTCTGCAGAATGAAGTTCGTGACCGTTCAGTTGTTCTGGTGGAACCCGAGGAGGCAATCAGGTTTCACATGGCCTCACCGACTCCAGTTGTTGCTTTCTGGGCCGCCCCGTGAGAAAAACAGAGGCCCTTCAGATGCGTTCAGCCGACGAGCTGATGGACATTGATCAACTGGCGTCCACGAAGCCGTACCGATTGAGTTTTGCCAGAACACTGATCCAACGGATGACGACGGAAAGGTGGTTGATTGAGCCCAAGAAAATGGAACTAGACGCGAATGGCATCGGCACTGCGATCTACCAGATCACAGCATCCGGACACCAAATAACCTTTGTGGCCTTTTCCGACGACGTTCCGGACGAAAAACGCAGCGGCCGATTGTCTGAAACACGTTTCGACGGAATGGGGTTTCTCTGTCATGGCGCAGTTACAGAGAGGCGCCTCAACACAGAGCGTGAATCCATGAAATTGCGCTCAAGAGGTCGAACCGACTGGGAGACCATTGGGTGGACGCTCGCTACACGAAGCAAACGATCATTCGACCGAGTGGTGAACCTACTTTCCACAGGAGCCCAACCGGACTTAGGCAGGCTCGCATCCGATGGTGGTTATCTATTCCGGAATAATGGCTATTACGGCAATGGCCGCCATGGAACCCGCATGTGGCAATCGCTACCGGTTGACCACCCGCTCAGTCACCCCTATCACCCGGAAATGTTTGCCCTGTACCTTTGGCGCCAATTCAGTTTCGACCTAGTAGACGAAATGGCTCGACTCCGCTCTCCGAAGGCCACGTCTCTTCATAGCGACATCAAGCGAAAAATTGGAATCGGAAATTCAACCGGCCAGGGAATCTCCACATTTCTAACCAAGTGGCCGGGGTGGATGCATGCATGGACCGTCTTGAGGGAGACGGCAATCGTTCAGTCCACGAACACATCGGCAAGTGACACCGACATCGAGAGGGCTCGAACGCTTCTTCACCGTGCAGCCGCCTACATGGCGCACAGAGAAGGAAGTAAGGACCCCTACGGATGTCCAGACTCAGAACTGATTAGCGACCTCAACGCAATTGAAGCGAAGTTTGACGACCTCGTAGCAACCGGTCAATCCTGGAGTCGACTCGTGGTCTGGGCGCGCGCCCACTGTCATCCGGAGGCATCAGACCTTTTGAATTCCATCCTTACTGAGACGTACCCGGATCTAGTAGATGAACTCGATAAAGACTTCGCGACTCTGATGCGACGCGCCACAGATGTGAACCCCCGCCAAACTGTTGCTGAACTTCGAGAGCTCGTAGCCGACAGATACGCCTGGACTCAGGAGTGGCTCTCTTCTCCAAATTTCTTCTACCGCTCCGAGGAACATGGGGAACAACGAGTCGGGATTCGTCAAGTGGATGACGGAGAGTTGATGGAAACCTTCACAGGACTCTGCAACGACGTGATGGAACTATCGGATGATCTGGAGGGCTGTGACGGAACCGAATGGGTGGGGGTGTTCCTGCTTCGCCATCCCGGTCATCGATTCCTGATCGAGCGAATCCAAACTTTCGGAACAGACACGTACTCTGAGATCCGCGCC